>CAJUIO010000012.1 GCA_910586025.1 uncultured Lachnospiraceae bacterium | reverse complement strand
TCAACTCCGTTCTGACAAGCGTTATCACCCGCAAAAAGGAGTTTGCCATGCTGCAGAGCATCGGCATGACCGGCAGGCAGTTAAAGCGTATGCTCTCTTATGAAGGACTGTATTATGCCATGGGAACGATTGTCACATCGATTGTGCTTGGCGGTCTGTTTTCCGTGGTAGTCGTGCGGGGAATTTCCGGGGGGATTTGGTTTTTCACCTATCGCTTTGTCATGTGGCCCATGCTGGTGATCTATCCGTTTCTTATACTCCTGACCGTGGCGATACCGGCGCTTTTGTACAGGCAGATTACCAAAGTCAGCATCATAGAACGGCTGCGGCAATGACAGAGAGAAATCCCAAATTGTCCGGAAACAAAACAATACGAGGGCCGGCGCAACTGAACGCTGCACCGGCCCTCGCCTGAAATATTTAACAGGGGCAGTAGGAATCGAACCCACATCGACGGTTTTGGAGACCGCTGTTCTACCTTTGAACTATGCCCCTATGTGATTATGTGTGCTTCTCAAAATCACTGAAAGTTATTATACCCAAATCTGCCTGTCCTGTCAACTCTTTTTCCGACATAATTTTGAAATTTCAGAGTGCATATTCGATAATTTTATGGTAAGATGAAGAAGATGCGGGAGTAATTTATTATGAGTGATAAGTCGGTACAAAAGAAAAAATACATACTGGAAACAGCCAGGAGGGTGTTCGGGGAAAAGGGATACGGATGTGTTACCATGAAGGATATCGTGGAGGCCTGCGGGATCAGCCGCGGAGGGCTGTATCTTTATTTTTCCAGCACTAAGGAGCTTTTTTTGGAGGTTCTGCAGCTGGAGCAGCTCGAAACGGATGATGTCTTTGCGAAGAATATCCCAAAGGAGGCAGGACCTGCGGCTATTCTCGCACTTTTTCTGAAGGAGCAGAAGAAGGAACTGCTTGAGAGGAATCAGGGTCTTTCCAGAGCTTCCTATGAGTTCCTGTTCGAGCATGCGAAGGAAGAAGGGGAGAACTTCATGAAAAAGCAGTTCGATTCGGCGGTGCTGGTGATCCAGAAGCTGATCGAGGCCGGGGTGGAGAGCGGGGAATTCTACTGTGAGGATCCAAGGCGGGCGGCCAGCAATATCATGTATGTCCTGGAAGGGCTCAAGATCGCATCCCTTACGAGGGGAATCACGCAGGCAGCGGTGGACCGTGAAATCATGTATGTGATGCAGGGTCTTATCATAGAAGATTAGAAAGAGAGAACGGAGGATGATGGAATTCACCATGGGAAACGTAAAACGGATCTATGTGGAAAAGAAGGAGCCTTTTGCGGTAAAGGCAAAGGAGCTGAGGGAGGAAATCGACAGTTATCTGGGGATAAAGGGCATCAGGAATGTCCGGGTGTTTATCCGCTATGATGTGGAGAATTTATCGGAGGAAACCTTTGAGGCGGCCTGCCGGATGGTATTTTCGGAGCCGCCGGTGGATATTCTGTACAGGGAGACGATCGAGATTCCGGAGGGAGGCAGGGTATTCGGCGTGGAGTTCCTTCCGGGGCAGTTTGACCAGAGGGCCGATTCCGCCCTGCAGTGTGTGAAGTTCCTGAAGGAGGACGAGGAACCGCTGATCCGGACGGCGGTCACCTATCTGATTGAGGGAGAGATTTCCGATGAGGAATTTGCCAGAATCAGATCATACTGCGTTAATCCCGTGGATTCCAGAGAAACGGACATGGTTAAGCCCGAGACTCTGCTGACGGAGTATGAGGAGCCTTCGGATGTAAGCGTGGTCTGCGGATTTAAGGATATGGAGGAGGGGGAGCTTCGCACTCTGTACGACTCTCTCGGACTTGCCATGACCTTTAAGGATTTCCTGCATATTCAGAAATATTTTGCAGGGCAGGAGCACAGAGATCCTTCCATGACCGAGATCAGGGTGCTGGATACCTATTGGTCGGATCACTGCCGCCATACCACGTTCTCCACGGAGCTTAAGGATATACAGTTTCAGGAGGGATATTACAGGGCGCCTCTTGAGACTGCGTATGAGAGTTATCTGGATACCAGAAAGGAAATTTTCGGAGACAGAGAGGATAAATTTGTCTGCCTGATGGATCTTGCTCTGATGGCAATGCGGAAGCTGAAAAAGGATGGCAAGCTTGAGGATCTGGAGGAGTCGGACGAGATCAACGCCTGTTCGGTGGTGGTTCCTGTGGAGATGGATTACGGGAACGGCCCGGTGAGAGAGGAGTGGCTTGTCTTTTTCAAGAACGAGACTCACAACCATCCCACAGAGATCGAGCCCTTCGGCGGTGCGGCCACCTGCCTTGGAGGCGCTATACGGGATCCCCTCTCGGGACGGGGCTATGTCTATCAGGCAATGAGGGTTACGGGTGCGGCGGATCCCACGGTTCCGGTCGCGGAGACTCTCAAGGGAAAGCTGTCCCAGAAAAAGCTGGTGCGGGGTGCGGCAAGCGGTTACTCATCCTACGGAAATCAGATCGGACTTGCCACCGGCTTTGTAAAGGAGATCTATCACCCGGACTATGTGGCCAAGAGAATGGAGATCGGAGCGGTGATGGGTGCGGCTCCCCGCAGGAACGTAATGCGGAAGAGCTCAGATCCCGGCGATGTGATTATACTTTTGGGAGGAAGAACGGGAAGAGACGGCTGCGGCGGTGCGACAGGCTCCTCCAAGGTACATACGGAAAGCTCCATTGAGACCTGCGGGGCCGAGGTACAGAAGGGAAACGCTCCCACGGAGCGTAAGATTCAGCGTCTTTTCCGCAGAGGCGAGGTCAGCCGTATCATCAAGAAGTGCAACGACTTCGGAGCCGGCGGTGTCTCCGTTGCCATCGGCGAGCTGGCGGAGGGACTCGTGGTGGATCTCGACAGGGTGCCTAAGAAATATGCGGGTCTTGACGGAACGGAGCTTGCTATCTCCGAATCTCAGGAGAGAATGGCCGTGGTGGTGGATCCCGGAAAGGTGGAGGAGTTCCTCGGGTTTGCGTCCCAGGAGAATTTGGAAGCCGTTCCCGTCGCGGTAGTGACACAGGAACCCAGACTGGTGCTCAAATGGAGAGGGAAGGAGATCGTGAATATCCGGAGAGATTTTCTGGATACCAACGGTGCCCATCAGGAGACCGGCGTGGTGGTAAATATTCCGTCCAGGGAAGAAAATTATTTCAGAAAGCTTGCAGTGCCTGCGGTGAAGGAGGCACTGGATCAGGGAGATCTCAAGGAGGCCTATGTGAGAACCCTGAACGATCTGAACGTCTGCTCTCAGAAGGGCCTTGTGGAAATGTTCGATTCCTCCATCGGGGCGGCCAGCGTGCTGATGCCCTATGGAGGGAAATATCAGCTCACGGAGACACAGGCCATGGTGGCAAAGCTTCCTTCATTGGAGGGAAGGACGGACACCGTCACTATGATGAGCTACGGCTTTGATCCGTATCTGTCCTCCTGGAGTCCTTATCACGGAGCGGTCTATGCGGTGACGGAGTCCATGGCAAAAATAGTGGCGGCCGGAGGCGATTACGGCAAGATCCGGTTTACCTTCCAGGAGTATTTCCGCAGGATGACCTCGGATCCGGAGCGGTGGAGCCAGCCCTTTACGGCTCTTCTCGGAGCCTATGACGCACAGATCGGATACGGGCTTGCCTCTATCGGGGGAAAGGACAGTATGTCCGGAACCTTTAATGATATTGATGTCCCCCCTACCCTGGTGTCCTTTGCGGTAGATATTGCCAGAATGAAGGAGATTATCACACCGGAGCTTAAGAGTGCGGGGGATAAGCTGGTACAGCTGTGGTTTGACAGGGATGAGTACGATATACCCGTGTATGAGCATGTAATGAAAACCTACGATTTTGTCACAAGGCTTATGCGGGAGGGGAAGGTTAAGGCGGCATACGCCCTGGATGCAAAGGGCCTTGCGGCCGGAATCAGCAAGATGGCCTTTGGAAATAAGCTGGGAGTGGTCTATGACGATCAGCTAAAGCCTGCGGATCTGTTTGAAAATTGTCTGGGCGATCTGGTTCTGGAAATGTTGCCGTCGGATGCGGCACAGCTGCGGGAGCCGGGGCTGAATCTGAGGATCGTCGGTGAGATAAAGGAAGAGCCCGTATTTACCTTTGGAGGCTGCAGCCTTTCCATGGAGGAGGCTCTGGCGGCATGGACACTGCGTCTGGAAAAGGTATTTCCCACCAAGGCGGACAGGGGAACGGAAAAACTGGAAGATAAGATTTACAGGGCGGACGGGGTTTATGTCTGCAGGAATAAGGTGGCAAAGCCTACGGTGTTTATTCCGGTGTTCCCCGGAACCAACTGCGAGTACGACAGCCTGGCGGCCTTTGAGCGGGCAGGTGCAAGGGTGATCACTCAGGTGTTCAAAAATCTGACCCCGGAGGATATAAGGCAGTCGGTGGCGGCCTTTGAGCGGGATATCAACGAAGCTCAGATTATCATGTTCCCCGGCGGCTTTTCCGCAGGTGACGAGCCGGACGGCAGCGCCAAATTCTTCGCCACCGCATTCCGGAATGCGAAGATCAGGGAAGCGGTGATGCGGCTTTTGAATGAGAGAGACGGTCTGGCTCTTGGAATCTGCAACGGCTTCCAGGCGCTGATCAAGTTAGGCCTCGTACCCTGCGGTGAGATTGCGGGCCAGAAGGAGAATTCACCGACGCTTACCTTTAACACCATCAACCGTCACATTTCCAGGATGGTCTACACCAAGGTAGTGTCAAACAAGTCGCCCTGGCTCATGGGAGCGGAAGCGGGCGGCGTGTATGTAACTCCGGCTTCCCACGGCGAGGGGCGGTTTGTGGCTCCCAGGGAGTGGATCGACAGGCTGTTTGAAAACGGTCAGGTGGCGACCAGGTACTGTGACCCGGAGGGAAATATCTCCATGGACGAGGAGTGGAACATCAACGGTTCCTATGCAGCCATCGAGGGAATCACCTCCCCGGATGGAAGGTGCTTCGGAAAGATGGCACATGCGGAGCGCCGGGGAGACGGCGTTGCGGTGAATATTTACGGAGAGCAGGATCTTCGGATATTCGAGTCGGGAGTGGAATATTTCAGATAGAAGAGAGATTATGATATATGTGAGAAGGGCTGCCTGATTCGTAAGGCAGCCTTTCCTGTTTTCTTGAAAACGTGATAATTCGGCGATATAAAAATCTTGAAAACGTGCAAATATTATATTTATAAAATCCTGAAAACGTGATATGCTTGTAGTGAAGGTATTATACTTATGGGTAAAAACTTTTAAACTTGCATTTGAAATAAAAAAGGGAGCATCGTATGGAAAGAAAGATCTATGCGGAATTATTAAAATGGAAACAGGAGGAGGCAGGAAAGACCGCTTTGCTGATAGACGGGGCGCGTCGGGTCGGGAAAAGTTATATTGTTGAAGAATTTGCCCGGAGGGAATATAAAAATTATATTCTGGTTGACTTTAACCGTGTAAATAGAGAAGTTACAGATTTGTTTATCAATTATCTGAATGATTTGGATACCTTTTTTTTGTATCTGTCCAGTTTTTATAATGTGAAGCTGCAAGAGAGGGAAACATTGATCATTTTTGACGAGGTACAGCTTTTTCCCAGGGCACGGGCAGCGATAAAATATCTTGTTGCGGATGGGAGATATGATTATATCGAGACAGGTTCCCTGATGAGCATTAAAAAAAATGTCCGGGACATTGTCATTCCCTCAGAAGAACGGCATATGAAAATGTACCCGTTAGATTTTGAAGAATTTTTATGGGCGCTCTCTAATGAGACGCTGATGAATCTCGTAAAAATTTGTTTTAAAGAAAAAAAGCCGCTGGGTCAGGCACTCCACAGAAAAGCAATGGACTATTTCAGGCAGTATCTGATTGTGGGCGGAATGCCGCAGGCAATTAAAACCTATGCAGATACCCGCGATTTTGACAAGGTGGACAGGATAAAAAGGGATATTCTTGAATTATACCGGGCGGACATTGTAAAGCATGCTGAAGGGTATGAGATGAAGGTGGAGCAGATTTTTGAAAATATCCCGGCGCAGCTCCAAAAACATGACAGGAAGTTCCGGCTGTCTTCCCTGAAAAAGGAGGCGCGTTTCCGGGAATATGAGGATGCGATATTTTGGCTCTATGATGCCATGATTGTAAATAATTGCTATAATTCTACAGCCCCGGATATCGGGCTGCGCCTTAACATGGACCGGCTGACGCTGAAATGTTATATGGCGGATACCGGGCTCTTGATCAGTCATGCTTTTGATGAGAATGGTATTGTCAGCGAGGAAATATACAAGAAGCTTTTGTTTGATCGGTTGGAGGTAAATAAAGGAATGATCATGGAGAATATCGTTGCGCAAATGCTGGCAGCGTCAGGGCATAAGCTATACTTTTATTCCAATGCCTCCCGTGATGATGCGGCAAGCCGCATGGAAATTGATTTTTTGATTGCCAAGAGCAAGATAAGCAGCAGGCACAATATTTCACCGATTGAAGTGAAGTCCGGTAAAAATTATACCTTGTCTTCCCTTAAGAAGTTTATGGGGAAGTACAAAGAGCAGTTGGACATTGCATATGTACTGCATACGGGCGACTTGAAGGTGGATGACGGTATCGTTTTTCTGCCCCTGTATATGACACCATTGTTATAAGAAAGGAAAAACAACGCATTCTTATTCTAACGCCAGCGGTATCGTAAAGGTCACCATGGTGCTCTCACCGGGAATGCTGTTTATGGTGAGACCGTAATTTTCACCGTAGGCCAGCTGAAGCCGCTCGTGCACATTCTTCAGGCCGTAGCCGCCGGAATCCGTGCGAAGGAGGGTGGGAAGCTTTTCCGCCGGAATGCCAAGGCCGTTGTCCAGCACGGTGAAACGGATTTGATCCATGACGCAGGATACGGTCAGGAACAGATTCCCGTACTTGGATTTGTTTGGCAGGATTCCATGGATCAGCGAGTTCTCCACCAGGGGCTGAAGAAGGAGATTTGGCACCTCCACCTCCGGAAGATTCGGGTCGATCTGATAAATCACCTCAAAGGAATCGTCGTGCAAAAGCCTCTGGATATCCAGATAGGACTTTATATTCTTGATCTCGTTTGCCAGAGTGGTCTCCGACCTTCCCTTGTTCAGGGTGGTGCGGTAAAAGACGGAGAGAAGCTGGGACATCTGGCTGATCTCCGGCTGCTTGTTCATGAGAGCCTTGCTGTTTATAAGGGACAGGCAGTTGTAGAGAAAGTGGGGGTTGATCTGTGCCTGCAGGGCCTTGAGCTGCGTCTCCTTCAGGAGCAGCTTGTCCTTGTAGCTCTCCTGGATCAGGTGGTTGATCTCGTCTACCATCTGCTGGAAATTGTTGGTCAGCTCCCCGATTTCGTCAGGCAGACTGTCATGGATCTGGATGTCCAGATTTCCGTTCTTCACCTCCTGCATGCGCTCATGGAGCAGGTTGACCCTCTTCACAAAGACAGAGGAGAGAAGCCGGCTGGAAAGAAGAACCAGAAAAAGGCATACTCCGATGATCAGGACATTGATCAGCATGATCTGTCTGGTGGAGGCGTACAGGAGCTGAGTGGGCTTTTGAAGAACCACCTGGAAGGAATGCTTGGCCGTGCTGCGGGCTATGGTGGTCCAGAAGCCCTTGCCGATAGAGTGATCCGCAATGGACGGGGACTTATAGGTGTACAGCGTCTGGTCAGGCGAGGACACGCTGATATAGTAATCCGTCGAAACATCATCCAGCACGTTGAAAAAGGCGGAGGGACTCAGGGTAATGCCTATATAGTTTTCGGAGTAGGACTCAATGTATTTGGAATAAGGGTTTGGAATCTTCTGAATCACGCAGATGCTTCCGTCCTTATTGCGGTACCAGGAAGGACGCGCACTGACAGCATCCTGAGTATACCAGGGCTGCGTCTTCAGATCGGAAACAGGGCGCAGCTGCCGGCCGTGAGTCAGGTCGGAGAGCGCGTTGTAAACGGTAATTTGGAGAATTTCAGGATGCTGGACATAAATACCGTTTAAAAACACGTCAAACTCGTAGATCAGGTGCTCATAGGTATCCAGAATCTCGGAGGCATCCTGTACCGGCGTCATGACCACGGCCTCTGAGGAGGAGAGAAAATTCAGCAGATCCTCGTAGAGGGTGATCTGGGAATCTATGGAGGCGACCGCCGTGCGGCTGGCGGAATCGAGAGCCGCATATTCCTGGTTCAGCAAAAGCTTCAGAGTCTGGCGGTAGCAGTAAACGCCCATGACAATAAGGGGAAGAATCCCCACGAGAATGCAGATCAGAATCAGCTTCTGCCTGTATTTCAGGCTCTGTACATGTGAAAAAAGTTTTCCTGGGATCCCTTTCATAGCATTTTCTCCTGTCTGTATTTTTCAGGGGAGGTTCCGAAATATTCCCGGAAGCTCTGGCAAAAATAGGAGTAGTTGGGGTAGCCTACCTGGATGCCGATGTCGATGATTTTTTTATTGGTGCGGATCAGAAGCTCCCTCGCCTTATCCATGCGGTACTGCCGGATATACTGGGAAAGACTCTTCCCGGTTGTCTTTTTGAAAAGCTTGCTCAAATAATCCGGTGTCAAAAAGACGATGGAGGCCAGCATCTCCACGGAAAGATCGCTGCCATAGTTTTTGCTGATGTATTCCGTCACCTGGGTGATCTCCCGTCTTATGCTTCCCTGGCTGCTTGTAAAGCCGGCGATAATATTGTCGGCGAGCCCCTGGACAATACGGATGATCTCGGAAATATCCGGTTTCAGATAAAGCTCCGCCACCAGCACGTCCAGAGGCCTTTCATCCGCCGGCGAGGGCAGATGGGGATAAAGGGTGGTGAGCAGATTGGAAAAAATAAATTTCACGTAAATCTGGGACTGGCTGGAAGGCCGGCTGTATTTCTGGAACAGCAGATCCAGATTTGCCTGCAGAGAGAGGATGTCCTTTGAATTCAGGGCCTGCCTGATCCTTGTCATCTGCAGATTGTCATCAAGCGCGTCAAGGCTGGTATCGTCGCAGCCCGTCTGCTCGGAAATAAAGATCCGCTCTTCAGGCTCCCAGAAGCGCTGCTCGATCTGACCCTCCACGGCGGCAAAGGCATCCTTAAGAGAGGGATAGCGGCCAAGGGGCTGGCTGATGGAGAGGTAGCAGGAGGTCCCGAATTTTTCTTCTATATAAGAGAGCAGCATCCGGCCCCAGGAAAGCGGGGATTCTATGCGGGTGCGCAGCATAAGGAGAGCCTGACCGGGAGAGAGATTGAGAAACTCCATATCAAGCTGCAGGGAACGCTGCAAATCCTCGTTGAAGGTAAAGTAATTATTTTCCAGAAAGGTATCGTTAAAGAGAAGCAGAACCATATTCTGAAAGGTGGGGAGCTGCTCCAGCACGTAGGCATCAGCCTTTTTTGGGTCAAAGCCGCCGGATATGGAAAGCTGCAGGGAATACTGCAGGAGAACCGAAAGCTGCTTGTCAAGCTGGCGGCGGCTGTCCTGTTCCTCGTCAAGCTCCTGAATCAGGTGGATCAGATTCTTTTCCAGCTCTTGCGGAACCACGGGCTTTAAGATGTAGTTTTCCACGCCAAGGGTGATGGCCGTGCGGGCGTATTCAAAATCCGCATATCCGCTGAAAATGATAATTTTCAGATCCGGATTGATCTTCTGGGCATGACGGATCAGGGCCAGGCCGTCCATGAGGGGCATCTGGACATCCGTAAAAAGAATGTCAATCTGCCAGTCCTTCAAAATATGGAGGGCGTCGCTTCCGTCGCAGGCATCCATGATCTCCAGCGGTATCCCGGCTTCCTCGATCAGAAAGCGGATACATTCCCGCTCTGTTTTCTCATCATCAACAATCAGTATACGATACATCTGAATACCCTCCTGCTATAATCGGCAATCTGTATATCTAAAGTATATCTTGTGAATTTGGGACTGTCAAACCTATACATCTTCACCAAAAAAGAAATCCGGATATCTGACATGTTTTCCGGATTTCTTATATTTTCATAAATTTTAGAATTTGTTAATATTTGATACAGAAATTGAAGTCAAAAAAATTTGAGGAGGATTAGAGAATGAAAAGGAAATGCTTAAGTTTTTTGCTTGCGGCAACGATGATCGCAACATTTGCGGCCGGCTGTGGTAGTTCAGACGATCCAACAAAAAATATGTCAGAGGAAGAGAAGGCGGCATGGGAAGCGGTGGTCAATGACCCCTATGGAAAGTATCCGGAGCTGATCACCTATACCAGCGGCTATAACCTTACGAATCAGGGCGGCGACACTCTGGCGGGAACGCCTTACGAGAACGATACGCCTTCGGACAACGCTTACACCCGTTACGTGAAGGAAGTGCTCAACGTCCAGAACGAAAACATGTTTGAGGCTCCCACCGGACCGGATTACGATCAGAAGGTTTCCATGGCAATCGCAAGCCAGGATATCCCGGACATCATGTATATCGCTGATTATGCGACTCTGGTGGATCTGGTTGAGAACGATATGATTCAGGATCTCACGGATGTGTACAACAATCTTGCCTGCGAAACGGTGAAGGCTTCCTATGAAAGCTACGGGGCGGAAAATAATCCTCTGAATACAGTTACCTTTGACGGAAAGATCATGGCGATCCCCAAGACACAGCTGAGCGACGGACAGGATTTCCTGTGGGTGCGCAAGGACTGGATGGATAAGCTGGGATTGTCAGAGCCCTCCACGTTAGACGAGATGGCGGATCTGCTCCGTGCCTTTATCTCACAGGATCCGGACGGAAACGGACAGGACGATACCATCGGCCTTGTGGTTCACAATGAGGTTTACGGATCTTATCCTAATAATACCTTTGCGATTGACAATATCTTCACGGCCCTTGACGCTTATCCCAACATCTGGATCAAGGATGATGCCGGAAATGCGGTATACGGCTCCGTTCAGCCTGAAATGAAGGATGCGCTTTCTCTTCTGCATGACTGGTTTGAGGAGGGGCTGATCGACAAGCAGTTCACCACCCGTACCACGGATGATATTGTGGCCCTGATTTCCAGCGGACAGTGCGGCGCTTACATAGGACCCTGGTGGTCACCCTTCAACACGGCTCAGACTTCCACCTACGCAACCAAGGATGCGGAGTGGGTGAACATTTCAGCGCCTGTGGGCTCTGACGGAAAGATCAACGGCATCAACACCAAATCCTACGGCGGTTTCGTAGTGGTGAAGAAAGGCTTTGCTTATCCTGAGATCGCAATGAAGATCGTGAATGTGAACTCCGAGTACTCCAAGCAGGATAAGACGGACGCTTCCAAGGAGATCCTGGAAAATCAGTCCATCGCTTACTTCAACTGGCCTCTGTACTGTGAGGTACAGCCCGGCAACAATGCGGAAGTTATGACGAAGCATGTGGAGGCAGTCCTTGACGGCAGCGGCAGCGTGGATGATCTGACAACCGAGGAGCTCGGATATTATGAGGCGGCAGTGAGATTTAAGGAGGCGGAAGATGCAGGACAGAAGGCGGATTCCGCAGACTACTCCCAGTATATGTCAAGGCTCGTTGCAATGAACCGTATGATTGAGGAGCCCGCAAACTTTGTGACACCGGCCTTCTTCGAGACAACAGAGTCCATGAAGACCAAGTGGGCGTCTCTGGAAAAGATCGAGATGCAGTCTATTCTTAAGATTATCGTGGGTGAGGAGGATCTGTCTTACTTTGATCAGTTCGTTGAGGACTGGAAGAATGCGGGCGGAGACGGCATCACTGAGGAAGTAAACGAAGCAATCAAAAAATAAGCAAGAGGAGGACGAGGTATGAAGGCGGCACAGACTAAGAACGTATCCGCAGTAAAAGCAAAAAGACAGGGACTGACCAGAGAAGAGAAAACCTTTCATTTAATGCTCCTTCCCGGTATGATCATTCTTCTGCTCTTTGTATTTATCCCTCTCGTCGGCTCCCTCATGGCATTCCAGAATTATGTCCCTGCAAAGGGACTTCTGGGATCCAAGTGGGTGGGGCTTGAGAACTATAAGTTTATCTTCAGCCTTCCTGACGGCAGGCAGGTTTTTGTCAACACACTGGTGATCGCATTTGCAAAGCTGGTTATGAACATTTTCGTTCCGGTAACCTTTGCGATTCTCCTGAACGAGATTACGGCGAAGGTGTTTAAGAGGACATTCCAGACCATCGTTTACCTGCCCCATTTCCTTTCCTGGGTCGTGCTGGCAACCGTAGTGACCAACATGTTCTCACTGGAAGGCCCCTTTAATGCGGTGGTGACCATGTTCGGCGGAGAACCCATCCAGTTTCTGGCAAGCAACAGCTGGTTTCGGAAGGTTATCGTGGGAACGGACGTGTGGAAGGAATTCGGATATAACTCCGTGGTTTATCTGGCGGCTCTCACAGGAATCGACCCAGGCCTTTATGAGGCGGCGAACATTGACGGTGCAAACCGTTTCAAGCAGATCTGGCATATCACGGTGCCGGCCCTGCTTCCCACGGTAGTGCTGATGACGGCCCTGAATCTGGGAAATATTCTGAATGCGGGTTTTGACCAGATCTTTAACTTATACAATCCCATTGTCTATGAGACGGCTGATATCATTGATACCTATGTTTATCGAATCGGTATGGTAGAGAGACAGTACAGTATCGGTGCCGCAGTGGGACTGCTCAAGTCGGTGATCAGCTTCGCCCTGATACTTGGTGCGAACAAGTGTGCAAAGAAAGCTACCGGATCAGGTATTTTCTAGACAGAAGGAGGGACAGTAATGAAAAAGAAAATGAGTGCGGGTTATCTCATTTCGAGGGTAATCATATGGGCGGTAGTCATTCTTCTTACCTTAAGCTGCCTGCTTCCGCTGATTAACATGGTGGCAATTTCCTTAAGCGGAAGCGACGCAGTTGCGGCAAACGAGGTGGGGCTGCTTCCCAAGGACTTTAACGTATCAACTTATAAGAAGCTTCTGGGGGATGCCCAGTTCTGGAAATCCTTTCTGATTTCCGTGGAGAGAGTGATTCTTGGAACAGCCATCAACATGATCTTTACGATTTCCATGGCTTATCCGCTCTCCAAGAGCAGGCTGCGGTTCCGGGCAAGGGAAGTTTATATGAGGATCGTGATCTTCGCCATGCTGTTTTCCGGCGGTATCATCCCGCTGTTTATGGTGGTCAGCAAGCTCCACCTGGTAAATACGATCTGGTCTCTGGTGCTTCCGGGCGCTGTGCCGGTGTTCAATGTAATTCTGCTGATCAACTTCTTTAAGGGAGTTCCGGAATCTCTTGACGAGGCGGCGCGTATTGACGGTGCGAGCCCTCTCGAGATTCTCATCAAGGTATATCTGCCGGTATCCCTTCCGGCTCTGGCCACAGTGGTGCTGTTTGCGCTGGTAAATCACTGGAATGATTACTTCTCAGGACTGCTCTATATGAGCAAGGCGGAGATGTATCCTCTGCAGACTTATATCCAGCAGCTTACGGTGGATCTTACCCAGATCACGGATGCCAACCAGTTAAAGCAGCTGGCATCCATGAACAACCGTACCTTTAACGCGACGAAAATCGTGGTCTCCACGATTCCGCTGCTGATCATCTATCCGTTCCTGCAGAAATATTTCGTGACAGGTATGGTAATCGGAGCGGTTAAGGAGTAGAATAGATACAGCAGTATAAGGAATGATGGCTTTGGCCTGCTTTCCCCATAGACTCACAGCAGATTCCGGAAAAGACACAGCAGGGCTGTTTCGCTTTTCCGGCGGTCTGTGGGCCTGCTACCGGACAGTTATGGAAGGTAATGGGGGAAGCTTTTTTATTCACACACAAGGGGAGGATCATTATGGCGATCTTGGTAAAAGAAAACGGAAGGCTGTTCCAGCTGCAGACAAGGGACAGCTCCTATCAGATGTATGCGGACGAGAAGGGCGTGCTTCTGCATACTTATTATGGAAAGAGAATAGAGGCGGAGAATCTGTCAGATTTGATTTTCCGGGCGGATGTGGGATTTTCCGGGTATCCCCCTGAGGCGGACGGGGACAGGACATATTCCCTGGACTGTCTTCCCCAGGAGCTCCCGAGCAGCGGAGTGGGAGACTACAGGCAGGACTGTATCCGGGTCAGGCATGAGGACGGAAGCAGGGCGGCGGATTTTCGCTTTGCGGGCTATAAGATTTTACAGGGATCTTTAAAAATACCGGGGATGCCGTCTTTGTATGACACGGACAAGGAAAGAGGGCAGACGCTGGTGATCGCCCTGAAGGAGAAGGCCTCAGATCTGGTGGTGTACCTGTATTACGGAGTTTTCGAGGAGGAAAACGTGATCACGAGATCTCTGCGGGTGGAGAACTGCGGGAAGACGGATATTGTTTTGGAGCAGTGTCTTTCCCTCTGTCTTGATTTCCAGTTCGGAGACTATGACTTAATGACCTTCTGCGGCAGACATGCCATGGAACGCAGACCGGAGAGGAACCGGATCGGAAGCACGAAGCTGGAGATCGGCAGTGTGCGGGGAACCTCCAGCCATCAGTACAATCCGGCCGTGATTGTCTGCAATCCCGATGCCTCGGAGGACTTCGGGGACTGCTACGGACTTTGCTTTGTCTACAGCGGTAATTTCACGGCCTCGGCCCAGCAGGACCAGAGAGGGCAGACCAGAGTGGTTATGGGAATTAATCCGAGACAATTTTCCTGGATATTGAAGGAGGGCGAGACCTTCTGGGCGCCTCAGGTCATCCTTGGCTATTCCGACTGCGGCTTTACCAAGCTCTCCCGGCAGTATCACAGAATCCTGCGGGAGCATATGTGCAGAGGGAAATATAAGAGTAAGAAGCGTCCGGTTCTGATCAATAACTGGGAAGCGACTTATTTTGATTTTGACGGGGAAAAGATCCTGAATATTGCCAGAGAGGCCGCCAAGCTGGGGATTGAGATGCTGGTTCTTGACGATGGCTGGTTCGGCAGGCGTGACGACGACAACAGCGGTCTGGGTGACTGGTACGTGAACGAGAAAAAGCTGGAGGGAAGTCTGGAGGAGCTCTCCGGGAAGATTCATGATATGGGAATGAAGTTCGGTCTCTGGTTTGAGCCGGAGATGATTTCCGAGGACAGCGATCTGTACAGGGAGCATCCTGACTGGGCTTTGCAGATACCGGGAAGGGAGCCTAACCGGGGGAGGAACCAGCTTGTTCTGGATATGAGCCGGAAGGAGGTCCGGGATTATCTCTTTGAGCGGATTTCCGGGATCCTGGGAAGCGTAGAGATTGACTATGTGAAGTGGGACGTGAACCGGAGCCTGTGCGATATGTACAGTCATGCCCTGGAAAAGGAACGGATGGGCGAGATCTATCACAGAGTCATGCTTGGAATATATGATCTGCTGGAGCGCATTGTCAGCGGTTTTCCCGAGATTCTGCTGGAGGGCTGCAGCGGCGGCGGCGGGCGGTTTGATGCGGCCATGCTCTATTACTCTCCTCAGATCTGGTGCAGCGATAATACGGATGCGGTAAACCGGCTGGATATTCAGTACGGAACCTCCTTCTTTTATCCGGTGAGCTCCATGGGAGCCCATGTGTCGGCGGTTCCCAACCATCAGACCGGACGCACCACGTCTTTTGCCACAAGAGGACACGTGGCTCTTTCCGGAAGCTTTGGCTACGAGCTGGATCTTGGCAGGATATCGGAGGAGGAGAAGGAGCTGGTAAAGCGGCAGATTGCCGAATTCAACAGATATTATTCCCTCACCCATGAGGGCGACTATTACCGCTTGGAGCCCCCCGGTGGGCGTTTTAACGCCTGGGAGTTTGTGGATGCCGGGAAAAACCATGCGCTGGAAACCCTGGTCATGACCTCGGCGGAGGGAAATCCTCTTCCGGTCCATACCACGGTTAAAGGACTGGATCCCAGGAAGGATTACCGCTGCTTATATAACGGACAGGTTCGAAGCGGGAGTACCTGGATGAATGCGGGACTGACGCTTGATCAGGTACCCGGTGAGTATGAGAGCGTGCTCATTGAGTGGGAAGCGGTGGAGAAGTAGAGAAAAGATACGGGTAAAATTACTTTTCAGAGATTGTCCAGTAGCCTGCGCTGAGGAAAGGAATATTCCACCGTCGCCTCGCTTTCGCTCTAAAAAAACGTAGCGGTGCTAAACTCGAAAAGACCTCGTTAAGCACCGACGTTTTTAAAGGGCTCCTTGTGGAATATTTCTTCTCTCAGCGCTGCATTTCTGTCAGCTGCAAAAAGTAACAAATACTCCTGCTATGGAATAAAGTATCGACATAAGAAAAACAGGTGAATACGGAACGAGGCTGGCAAATGGTTGGAAGAATAGTAGGTTTAGTGTGTTGCCTGTTATGCGCTTTTCCTTTCTTAGTTATAGGTATTTATAATAGAGACAGCATTGAGCCGGTTAATTTCTGGAGTGGAGATACCTCGTTGAAAGATAAGGTTAAGGACGTAAAAGGCTATAATACGGAAATGACCGGATTGTATAAAAAGTGTGCATTTTTCTTCTTAATGGCTGGAATTTTGTTTGTGATCTTTCCGATTGCTGGAATTTTTTTGTTGAAGCCCTCCTGCTCCTGTGCTATAATAAAACGATTATGCAGAAGAACAGCAAAGAAAGGGAGCAGGTATCAGATGAAAGCATTTTTAATCCTGGAAGACGGCACTGTTTTTGAGGGAACTCACATCGGTGCGGACAAAGAGATTATCAGCGAAATCGTATTTAACACCTCCATGGCCGGTTATCTTGAAGTGTTGACGGATCCATCCTATGCCGGACAGGCGGTGTGCATGACCTATCCTCTGATCGGGAATTACGGCATTTGCCTTGAGGATATGGAATCGGGAAGGGCATGGCCCGACGGCTTCATTGTCAGGGAGCTGTCGCGAAATGCAAGCAACTTCCGAAAAGACATTACAATTCAGGAATTTCTCAACAACCAGGGTATTCCCGGTATAGCGGGGATTGATACCAGAGCTCTCACCAAAATCTTACGCAGAAAAGGCACCATGAACGGTATGATCACCACGGATGCCTCCTATGACATTCATTCAATTCTCCCCAGATTAAAAGAATACACAACAGGTAGGGTAGTGGAAAAGGTGACCTGCACGGAAAAATATACGATACAGGGATCCGGCGGGGCCGGATGGAGGGTCGCCCTCTGGGATTTCGGCGCAAAGGACAACATTGCGGGTTCTCTGGTAAGGCGGGGCTGTGACGTGACGGTTTATCCTGCCAGGACCGAGGCCGGAAAGATCATAGAGGATAAGCCGGACGGGATCATGTTGAGCAACGGGCCGGGGGATCCCAAGGAGTGTACGCAGATTATCCGGGAGATCAAAAAGCTGTATGACACGGATATTCCCATCTTTGCCATCTGCCTGGGGCACCAGCTCATGGCTCTTGCCACCGGGGCGGATACCTTTAAAATGAAATACGGCCACCGGGGCGGCAATCATCCGGTGAAGGATCTGGAGACGGGAAGGGTCTATATTTCCTCCCAGAATCACGGCTATGTGGTGGATATGGACAAGCTGGATCCGGCGGTTGCGGTTCCGGCCTTTGTGAATGTGAATGACGGGACAAACGAGGGCCTCAAATATACGGGAAAAAATATTTTTACCGTGCAGTACCACCCTGAGGCCTGTCCGGGGCCTCAGGATTCCGGATATCTGTTCGACCGGTTTATTCAGATGATGCAGACGAAGAAAGGAGAGTGAGCGGGGTATGCCAAAGGATCTTAGTGTAAAGAGAGTGATGGTGATCGGCTCCGGGCCCATCGTGATCGGCCAGGCGGCGGAATTTGACTATGCGGGGACACAGGCCTGCCGCTCCCTGAAGGAGGAGGGCGTGGAGGTGATTCTGGTAAACTCCAACCCGGCCACCATTATGACGGACAAAAACATTGCGGACAGGGTCTACATAGAGCCGCTTACCGCAAAGGTGCTCGAACAGATTATTGATAAGGAAAAGCCGGACAGCATCCTTCCCACTCTGGGCGGCCAGGCGGGGCTTAATCTGGGGATGGAGCTGGAGGAGAGCGGTTTTCTTGCATCCCGGGGAGTAAGGCTCCTTGGAACCACGGCATCCACTATCAGAAAGGCGGAGGACCGCCAGGAGTTCAAGGATACCATGGAAAGGATCGGGGAACCCTGTGCGGCCTCCCTGGTGGTGGAGAGCGTGGAGGACGGCGTGGCTTTTACCAGATCCATCGGCTATCCCGTGGTGCTGCGCCCGGCCTATACCTTGGGAGGGAGCGGCGGCGGAATTGCCCATAATCAGACGGAGCTTGAGAATATTCTGGAAAACGGACTGCGCCTTTCCCGTGTGGGACAGGTGCTGGTGGAGCGCTGCATTGCGGGCTGGAAGGAGATCGAGTACGAGGTCATGCGGGACGGTGCGGGGAACTGCATCACCGTATGTAATATGGAAAACATTGATCCGGTGGGGGTTCATACCGGCGACAGCATTGTGGTGGCCCCCTCGCAGACACTCTCCGACAAGGAATATCAGATGCTGCGGAGCGCCGCGTTGAATATTATCAACGAGCTGCAGATCACAGGGGGATGCAACGTGCAGTTTGCCCTGCATCCTGCCAGCTTTGAGTACTGTGTGATCGAGGTGAACCCCCGTGTGAGCCGTTCCTCGGCCCTTGCCAGCAAGGCCACGGGATATCCCATCGCCAAGGTGGCCGCGAAGATCGCTCTGGGCTACACTCTTGACGAAATCAAAAACGCCATTACCGGCAAGACCTACGCCAGCTTTGAGCCTGCCCTGGATTACTGCGTGGTAAAGCTCCCGAGGCTTCCCTTTGACAAGTTTATCACGGCAAAGAGGACACTGACCACCCAGATGAAGGCTACCGGGGAGGTGATGAGCATCTGCGACAGCTTTGAGGGGGCGCTGATGAAGGCCATCCGTTCTCTGGAGCAGCATGTGGACAGTCTCCTTGGCTATGATTTTAGCGCACTCTCAAGGGAGGAGCTGGAAGAGCGCCTGAAAAAGGTGGATGACCAGAGAATCTTCGTGATTGCTCAGGCTCTTCGGAAGGGCGTGGATTACGATACCATACACGAGATCACTATGATTGACCGCTGGTTTATCGACAAGATCTCCATCCTGGTGGAGATGGAGCAGGCGCTAAAAGAGGGTCCGCTTACCGTAGAGCTCCTTAAGGAGGCAAAGCGGATTGCGTTTCCGGACTGCGTGATCGGGAGGCTGACGGGAAAAAGTGAGGAGGAGATAAAGAAGCTCCGTTATCGCAACGGTATCGTGGCCGCCTACAAGATGGTGGATACCTGCGCTGCGGAGTTTGAGGCAAGCACTCCCTATTACTATTCCGTATATGGAAGTGAAAATGAGGCGGTGGAGACCAATCCGCCAAAGAAGGTGCTGGTTCTGGGCTCCGGTCCCATCAGGATCGGACAGGGAATCGAGTTTGACTACTGTTCCGTCCACGCCACGTGGGCTTTCGCAAAGGCGGGCTATGAGACCATCATCATCAACAATAATCCGGAGACTGTGAGCACGGACTTTGACATTGCGGACAAGCTGTACTTTGAGCCCCTGACACCGGAGGATGTGGAGAGCATTGTGAGGCTGGAAAAGCCGGACGGGGCAGTGGTGCAGTTTGGAGGGCAGACTGCGATCAAGCTCACCGAGAGCCTGATGAAGATGGGAGTTCCCATTCTCGGAACAAAGGCCGAGGACGTGGATGCGGCCGAGGACCGGGAGCTCTTTGACAGGATTTTGGAGCAGACCCGGATTCCGAGAGCGGCGGGCGGCACGGTTTACACGGCTGAGCAGGCCAAGGAGGTGGCACGCCGTCTTGGATATCCCGTGCTGGTTCGGCCCTCCTACGTGCTGGGCGGGCAGGGAATGCAGATTGCCATCTCCGATGAGGAGATCGAGGAATTCATGAACATCATCAACCGGATCTCCCAGGATCATCCCATCCTTGTGGATAAATATCTTCAGGGGAAGGAGATCGAGGTGGATGCGGTCTGTGACGGCACGGATATTCTGATCCCGGGAATCATGGAGCATATCGAGAGGACCGGAGTTCACTCCGGGGACAGCATTTCCGTGTATCCTGCACCCACTATCACGGACACGGTGAAGGAAAAGATTGCGGAGTACACCAGAAGGCTGGCTAAGGCCCTCCACGTGAAGGGGCTGATCAATATCCAGTTTATCGCCATCGGCGAGGAGGTCTATGTGATCGAGGTCAATCCCCGCTCCTCCCGCACGGTTCCCTATATCAGCAAGGTGACGGGGATTCCCATCGTAGATCTGGCGACAGAGGTGATCATCGGAAAGACCATCCGGGAGCTGGGCTATGAGCCGGGCCTGCAGAGGGAGGCGGATTATTTTGCCATCAAAATGCCGGTATTTTCCTTTGAGAAGATCCGGGGAGCGGAGATCAGTCTGGGGCCGGAGATGAAGTCAACGGGAGAGTGTCTCGGAATCGCAAAGACCTTTAACGAGGCGCTTTACAAGGCGTTTCTGGGAGCGGGTGTGGATCTGCCCAGGCATAAGCAGATGATCATTACCGTGAAGGATGCGGACAAGGGGGAGGCAATCGAGATCGGAAGACGTTTTGAGAAGCTGGGCTACACGATCTACGCAACCAGAAGCACCTGCAACGCATTGAAGGAAGCGGGCGTGCATGCGAAAAAGGTAAACAAGATTTCTCAGGAATCGCCCACGGTCATGGATCTGATCCTGGGACACAGGATTGACCTGGTAATCGACACGCCCACTCAGGGCAGAGATAAATCCAGGGACGGCTTCCTGATCCGCAGGACGGCCATTGAGACGGGAGTGAACTGTATCACCGCCCTGGATACGGCGAGAGCCCTTGTGACAAGCCTGGAAAATAAACAGGAGCAGTTTACGCTGATCGATGTGGCTTCCATCTGAGAAAATATCCTGGGGATAAGGTGTGATTTATGATAAGTAATCTGGAATACTATAAGGTCTTTTATTTTGCGGCATGCTGCGGGAGCCTTACACAGGCGGCCCTTAAGCTCTCCGTCTCACAGCCGGCGGTGAGTCAGTCATTGCGGCAGCTGGAGGAGGCTCTGGATACCAAGCTGTTTGTCCGCTCCTGCCGGGGCATCCGCCTGACGCAGGAGGGAGAGGAGCTCTTTTCCCATGTGAAAAAGAGCTATGAGGAGATCGAACTGGGGGAAAAGAAGCTGCTTGAGATAAAGAATCTGGAAAGAGGAGAGCTTAGGATCGGCGCAAGCGACATGACTTTGCGCTTTTATCTGCTCCCCTACCTGGAAAAGTATCACGAGACCTATCCGCATATCAAGGTCAAGGTGACCAATGCGCCCACACCGGAGACATTAAAGCTCCTCTTGGAGGAGAAGATCGACTTCGGGGTAGTGAGCGCACCCTTTCCGGAGAATGGCGAGTTTTCGGTGCGGAAGGTGAAGGAGATTCAGGACTGTTTTGTGGCGGGGAATAAATTTGCGCAGTATAAGGACAAAGCTCTGGACTTTAAGGAGCTGCCTGCGCTTCCCGTGATTTCCCTGGAAAAAAACACCAGTACCAGAACCTATATAGATGAATTCCTTGCGAAAAATCAGGTGGAGATCACTCCGGAGTTTGAGCTTGCCACCAGCGACATGATCGTGCAGTTTGCGGTAAGAAATCTTGGAATCGGCAGCGTGGTTAAGGAATTTGCCGCAGGAGAACTCGCAGCCGGGCGTCTTTTTGAGCTCCGCTTTCGGGAAGCGATTCCGGCAAGGAGCTTCCACGTGGTGGAAAAGGCAGGGGCGCGTCATTCCAGGGCGGCCGGCGCGCTGTTATCTCTTCTGAATTAATCAGTTTCTCCGGTGCCGTCCTGATTGTCCAAAAGGCCGGTACCGGAACGTCTGTCAATATATTTTCCATAAAGCCACAGATAGATCCACAACAGGATAGGGAGCCCCACGGTGGCCATGAGACAGGCGGCGAACAGCCTGTCCGAGCCGGGAAAATCAAGCAGGGCCACGATCAGGGTGGCGGCATACAGAAGGACCAGAAGTACAATACACAGAATCGCTGCAATTTGTTTGGATGATTTTTTCATGAGATCTCCTTTTTCACGGCGTTGTTTGAGAAGCCATTGCATTCAGTGGTATTATTATATACCAGGTTCGTGACTGTTTGCAATTTTTTTACAACTTTTTGCGGAAAAGCTTCTATATAGAAGGCGCGGTCCTGTGATATACTGGATGGTAAGAGCACGAGGCGCGGAGCAATCCGCAGGTACAGGACAATATCATTATAAAAAAGAGAGGACGAGACATGTTAGAGTACATATTGAACGGAAGCTGGAGGCTGGAAATCGTCGGAAAGGATCACGGGCTCATTCCGGAGGGAAGCATGGCGGCTGCCGTGCCCGGTTCGGTATATGGGGCGTTGCTTGAGAACAAGCTGATTCCGGATCCCTTTTACAGGGATAACGAGCTTTTGGTTCTTCCTCTGATGGAAAACGATTTTGTGTACAGCACAGTCTTTGAGGCGGCGCCGGAGCTGTTTGACTGTGACGAGGCTGTATTGCGCTTTGAGGGGATTGACACGCTTGCAAGAATCTATCTGAACGGCGAGCTGCTCGGACAGGCCTGCAACATGCACAGAATATGGGAGTTTGACGTGCTCTCCCTGCTCAGACGGGGAGGGAACGAGCTGAGAGTGGAGATTGATTCTCCCACAAAGTATATCAGGGAAGAAAATGAGAGAGTCTATACAGGCGGATCAGGCGACAGCATGGAGGGCTTTCCCCATCTTCGCAAGGCGCACTGTATGTTCGGATGGGACTGGGGTCCAAGGCTTCCTGATGCCGGTATTTTCCGGACTGTTTCCCTGCTTGGCGTAAAGAACAGCCGGATCGATTCCGTCTATGTCACGCAGCACCATGAGGAGGGAGCGGTGACGCTGGATTTTGACGTGACTCTGGAGCTGTTTGGAGGATCAGGATCCGAGCTCATGGAACGGGCGGCACAGTGGGATACGACCCGCATTGAGGTGGAGGTCATATCTCCGGACGGAAAGAGGTATTATCCGAATCTCTCCGGAATGGAACCTGCAAAAGAGGCATCCGGGGAGGATTACAGGATCCGGATCACGGATCCTCAGCTCTGGTGGCCGAGAGGCTATGGGGAGCAGCCCCTCTATCAGGTGAAGGTGACTGCGCTCTCGAAGGAGGGCGAGGTTCTGGATACCTGGGAGCGGCGGATCGGGCTGCGCACCCTCACGGTGAACACGGAAAAGGACGAGTGGGGAAACTGCTTTGCCCACGAGGTCAACGGGGTGAAAATCTTTGCCATGGGCGCCGACTACATCCCGGAGGACAATATTCTTTCCAGAGTAACCAGGGAGAGGACCCAAAAGCTGCTTACGGATGCGGCGTGGGCCAACCACAACTGTATCAGGGTGTGGGGAGGCGGCTATTACCCGGATGATTTTTTCTTCGACATCTGTGACGAGCTGGGGCTGATCGTGTGGCAGGACTTTATGTTTGCATGCGCTTCCTACGAGCTGGATGATGATTTTGAGCGGAATGTCTCCCGGGAGATTGTTGACAATGTAAGGCGGATCCGCCACCATGCCTGTCTGGGACTGTGGTGCGGGAACAATGAGATGGAAACCCAGACTCTGGACGGAGTCTGGAAAACCACGGCAAAGCAGAAGTACGATTATATCAAGCTGTATGAATACATTATCCCCAAAATTCTTGAGGAGGAGGATCCGGCAGCCTTTTACTGGCCTTCCAGCCCCTCTTCGGGAGGAAACTACGATAATCCCTGGGATGAGGACAGGGGGGATACCCATTACTGGGATGTGTGGCACGGAAACAAGCCTTTTACGGAGTATCGGAAGTTCCGCTTCCGCTATCTGTCGGAGTTCGGTTTTCAGTCCTTCCCCTGCTTAAAGACAGTGGAGAGCTTTACCCTGCCGGAGGATCGAAATATTTTTTCCAGGGTAATGGAAATGCACCAGAGGAACTGTGCGGCAAACGGCAAGATCCTGAATTATCTGTCGGCCACCTACCTGTATCCGAAGGATTTCGACAGTCTCCTTTACACCTCGCAGCTTTTGCAGGCGGATGCCATCCGTTATGGGGTGGAGCACTTCAGGCGTCACAGAGGCCGGTGCATGGGAGCGGTGGTATGGCAGCTGAACGATATCTGGCCCGTGGCCTCCTGGGCGAGCGTGGATTATTACGGCAGATGGAAGGCGCTCCATTATGCGGAAAAAAGGATGTTTGCCCCCGTGATGATCTCCTGTGAGGAGGTGGGAGAGCTCAGCGAGCGTCCCTACTGCGTGGCTCAGCCGGCACCCATTGAAAAGAGCGCAAGGCTCCATGTGGCAAACGAGACGACGGAGCCCGTGGAGGGAATGGTACAGTGGGAGCTTCGCGGTCCTGACAGTGCGGTTCTGGCAAGCGGGAGCGAGAGGGTGAGAGTGCCTGCCCTTGACGGAGTATGGCTGGAAAAACAGCTTTTCAATGAGTATGATGAGCGGGAAATCCACATCAGCTTCCGTTTCGTGGCACAGGGGGAGACCGTATCCTCCAATACCTGCCTGTTCACGCCGCCCAAGCATTACCGTTTTCTGGATCCGGAGCTTACCGCAGAAAGGGATGGAAGCGCTGTGATTGTAAGGGCCGGAGCCTATGCGAAAAACGTGGAGATCCGGGGAGTGGACGGGGATGTGAAGCTTTCCGACAATTTCTTCGACATGGAGGCGGGAGAGAGACGGATCGAGATTCTGGAAGGAGATGCGGTCCGGCTCCAGTGCAGGTCTGTGTATGATATTGCCTAGTATGGATTTGTGTTTCGGGGCAAAGAGGTTCTGATCGGACAAAATATAAAAAGGTGCGCAAGTTTTGTGATTTGCGTACCTTTTTGTACAGGAATGATTATTTGATATGCTTTTTGATCGCCTCAAAGCTCTCCTTGCTGATCACATGCTCGATCCGGCAGGCATCCTGCGTGGCGATCACGGGCTCCACCCCAAGGCGGATCAGCCAGCTGCTGAGAAGCTGGTGCCGTTCATAGATCATATCCGCAATTTCCTTTCCGGAATTCGTCAGATAGATGAAGCCCTCTTTGGTGACAGTGATGTGATTCTTTTCACGGAGATTCTTCATGGCAACGCTGACGCTTGATTTTTTGAAGCCCAGTTCCTCGGCAATGTCAACGGAGCGCACCACCGGCTTTGATTTGCTCAGTATCAATATAGTTTCCAGATAATTTTCGGCTGATTCATTTACATTCATTTGGGGTTAAGCTCCTCTCACGGCCCGTTAGTCTGCACTGCGTTTTTACTATCATAACATAAAAATTCCGGGACATCAAATTTTGGCGGGAGAGAAATTGTGATTTTATAAATTTTTTAAAATTGGGATTGGCAATTCATGAAAGTTAGAATAAACTAATAAATGTAAGCCAATAGTAATAAAAAAGGAGCGGAAGGATGCCTTTGTCAATGATGGAAACGGGAGGATCCGGTGTGATCAAAAGGGTAGGGGGAAAGGAAGAGACCAGGAGGTTTCTGGAAAATCTCGGATTTGTGACAGGGGGAACGGTGACAGTGGTCTCGGAGACGGGCGGAAATATCATCGTGAATGTGAAGGATGCAAGAATTGCCATAGGAAGGGATATGGCAAACAGGATTATGGTTTAGTATGTTTCAGGAAAAGGAGAGGCGGTTTATGAAGACGTTAAAGGAAGTGGCCTGTGGTCAGACGGTAAGGGTGGAAAGGATTTCCGGACAGGGACCGGTAAAGAGACGCATCATGGATATGGGGATCACAAAGGGAGTCAGTATTTTTGTGCGGAAGGTGGCGCCTTTGGGAGACCCTGTGGAGGTGACGGTGCGGGGATATGAGCTTTCTCTTCGGAAGGCGGATGCGGAGATGATTGAGGTAGAGTGATTTTTTTTACATAATAGTTAGCTATGACTAATAAATAAAAGCGAAGACAAACTTAAGACGGAGGTCGATCATGAGTATTAAAATTGCATTGGCAGGGAATCCGAACTGCGGAAAAACCACACTATTCAATGCGCTGACGGGCGCTAACCAGTTTGTGGGCAACTGGCCGGGCGTGACAGTGGAAAAGAAGGAGGGCAGGCTGAAAGGGCACAGAGATGTGACCATCGTGGATCTTCCCGGTATCTATTCTCTCTCGCCTTACACAATGGAGGAGGTAGTGGCAAGAAATTATCTGATCGGGGAGAGGCCTGACGCTGTCATCAATATCGTGGACGGCACGAACCTGGAGAGAAATCTTTATCTGTCCACCCAGATCATGGAGCTGGGGATTCCGGTAGTCATGGCGGTAAACATGATGGATGCGGTGGAAAAGGCCGGAGACCGGATCCATATGGATCGGCTGGGAGAGAGGCTCGGATGCGAGGTGATAGGAATTTCGGCGCTTAAAGGGCATGGAGTCTGGAAGGCCGCTCAGAAGGCCGTAGATGCGGCGATGCAGAAAAAGTCTGTGGAGATCGCACATCGGTTCGGGGTGAAGGCGGAGAATGCAATCGCATCAGTGGAGGATAAACTGGGAAGCGATATCCCGCAGGAGCTAAGGCGCTTTTTTGCCGTCAAGCTTCTGGAACGGGATGAAAAAATAGCCCAAAGCATGGAACAGATTCCTGATGTTTCCGAAGAGATAAGGACTCTGGAAAAGGAGTTTGATGATGATGCGGAGAGCATCATTACAAACGAGAGATATGTCTATCTTTCCTCTGTCATCGGAGAGTGCGCGACCAAAAACAAAAAGAAGATCACGACCGTTTCGGACAGGATCGACCGCTGGGTGACAGACAGATGGCTCGCACTTCCTTTTTTTGCGGCCGTGATGTGGCTCGTGTATTATGTTTCGGTATCCACGGTGGGAGGTTTTGCCACGGATTGGACAAATGATGTGCTCTTCGGGGAAATAATTCCTCCGGCTATTGAGAGCGTGCTGACGGCGGCGGGCTGTGCACACTGGCTGCAAGGACTGATTCTGGACGGTATCGTTGCAGGGGTGGGAGCCGTGTTGGGCTTTGTGCCCCAGATGCTGGTGCTTTTCCTCTTTCTGGCATTTCTGGAATCCTGCGGTTATATGGCCAGAGTGGCTTTCATTATGGACAGGATTTTCAGAAGGTTCGGATTGTCCGGAAAATCCTTTATTCCTGCGGGCAACGAGCCAAGCGGGCATGCTTGCATGCACATTTGGCGACTGCCGCAGGGGTCAATACCCCGCAGCTCTGCTGCGGGGTTGTTGACTCCCTGCGGTGCAAAGCTTCCCGTTATAGGGCTGATTGCGGGAGCTGTCTTTGGAGGGGCATCCTGGGTGGCACCGAGTGCGTACTTCGTGGGGATTGCGGCTGTCATCTGTTCCGGAATCGTTTTGAAGAAGACAAAGCTGTTTTCGGGAGATCCGGCTCCCTTTGTGATGGAGCTTCCTCCTTACCATATGCCCACCCCGGGAGCGGTGCTCCGGAGCATGTGGGAGAGAGGCTGGTCCTTTATCAGGAAGGCGGGAACCATAATTCTCTTATCCACGGTGATTCTGTGGTTTTTCATGAGCTTTGGGTTCACAGAGGACGGCTTTGGCATGCTGGAGGCACAGCAGCTGGACAGCAGTATTCTGGCAGGGATCGGGAGCCTTATATCCTGGGTATTTGCCCCTCTTGGATGGGGAGACTGGAAGATGGCGGTGGCGGCACTCACAGGCCTGATCGCCAAGGAAAATGTGGTTGGCACGCTGGGGATTCTCTTCGGATTTGCAGAGGTGGCAGAAAACGGAGAGGAAATCTGGGGACAGCTCGCCGGAAGCATGAGCGCTGTCGCAGCCTATTCCTTCCTGGTGTTTAATCTGCTGTGTGCACCCTGCTTTGCGGCGATGGGAGCGATTAAGAGAGAGATGAACAGCGCCGGCTGGTTCTGGTTTGCCATCGGCTATCAGTGCGGGCTTGCTTACCTTGCCTCCCTGTGTGTCTATCAGATCGGAATGCTTGTAGGCGAGGGAGCCTTTGGGGCATGGACAATTGCGGCTTTTCTTATTATAATAGGGTTTGCATACCTGCTCTTCAGATCCGGCAGGAGAGAAGGCTTCCTGACGGAGGCCGGTGAGAAGCTTGCAAAGACAAAGTGAACAGAACGGGAGAAAATTATGGGAACAGTGATTGTTGGAGCGGTTGTTTTCGGAATTATGGCACTGGCTCTTAAGAGTATAGTCCGGGACAGGAAAAAGGGAAAATCCCTGCAGTGCGGCAAAGACTGCAGTAAATGCAAGGGATGTCATTAAGGAATAGGAAGGCAAATGAGAAATACCATGCATGAATTTTTTTGTGCATGGTATTTCGTTAATTAAAATAGATTGAATTCTGGAGGGAAATAGATTATAATAAATGCGTATGCATTATGAGCGTATGTATTTTTATTTGTGCTATGCTGTTTTGGGCACGGAGGTATTACCAGGTGAAGAAAAGAGAAGGAAAATTTTTAATAATCAGCTTTGCACTTATTGTCATCGTCTGTGTCGTTATTTTTATGTTTCTTGCAAATTACATGAATCATGCCAGCCAGCAGACGATCAGCACGGTGGGTACAGCATATATGTCAGGGATGAACAGCCGCATCTCCAAGCATTTCGAAACGACTATGGAGCTGCGGCTCTTGAATCTGGAAAATGTGATTAAGGCAGTTCCGGAGGATGACGCAAAGGATCATGAAACAGTGTCCGGAGAGCTGACATACAATGCGGAAGCGCGCAGCTTTGATTATCTGAGCCTGTATGCGGAGGACGGATCTTTTGAGATGATTTACGGAGAGCAGGTCAAGCTTGCAGACCCCCATCCCTTTCTTGATTCCATAAGAAACGGGGAAAGAAAGGTGGCGGTGGGCTATGATGATACGGGGCTTGATGTGGTTTTGATCGGCATTCCGGCCGCATATCCTATGGAGGACGGAAGCAGGAGCGCAGCCCTGGTAGCGGGTCTTCCGGTGGATTACGTGAAAAAGCTCCTTGATCTTGACGAGGAGAACAGGATGGTGTACTCCCATGTGACCAGGCGCGACGGCAGCTTTGTGATCAGGAGCCGGGATCAGGAGATTGGAGACAATTATTTTAATTATCTTGCGGAAGTCGTAGATGACGGTATGGGTAAAACGGGGCAGGAATACGTGCAGGAGCTCTGTGACGCTATTAATAAGCATGAGGACTATTCATCTGTTTTATATGTTGACGGGGAACGCAGGCATTTGTATTGTACTGCGCTTCCCTATTCGGAGTGGTATCTGATCACGGTGATGCCGTATGGCGTTCTGGATGAGACTGTCAACGGGTTAAGCAGACAGTGGATCGAGATGCTGCTTCTCAGCTGCGGATTTATTCTGGCGGCCCTGACGTTCATTTTTGTCGTTTATTTCAAAATGACAAACAGGCAGCTTTATGAATTGGAGAAGGCGCGTCAGGAAGCGGTACAGGCCACCAAGGCAAAGAGCGAGTTCCTCTCTAACATGAGCCATGATATCAGGACACCCATGAATGCGATCGTTGGCATGACGGCCATTGCGACCGCCAATATGAATGACCGGCAGCAGGTGCAGAACTGCCTGAAAAAAATCACTTTGTCCAGCAAACATCTTCTGGGCCTTATCAACGATGTGCTCGATATGTCAAAGATCGAGAGCGGAAAGATGACGCTGAATATGGAGATGGTTTCCCTGCGCGAGGTCATGGACAATATTGTGAGCATTGTTCAGCCTCAGGTGAAGACAAAGAAACAGCATTTTAACGTCTCCATCCACAATTTGATTACGGAGGACATTTACTGTGACAGTGTGCGCTTTAACCAGATTCTCCTGAACCTTTTATCCAATGCGATCAAGTTTACTCCGGAGGGCGGTTCCATTGGAATGTCTCTGTATCAGGAGGAGTCGCCCCTGGGTGAGAATTATGTCAGGGTGCATCTGAATGTGACGGATACCGGCATAGGCATGTCGGAGGAATTCCGCAAAAAGGTCTTTGAATCTTTTGTCCGGGAGGACAACCTGAGAGTTCACAAGACGGAGGGTTCCGGGCTTGGAATGACGATCACCAAGTATATCGTGGATGCCATGGGCGGCACCATTGAGGTGAAGAGTGAATTGAAGAAGGGATCGGAGTTCAGAGTGACTCTGGATTTCGAGAAGGCGCTTATCAGGGAAGAGGAGATGATACTTCCGGATTGGGATATGCTTGTGGTGGACGACGACGAGCAGCTCTGCCAAAGTGCTGTGGCCGCCTTAAAGGAGATCGGCATTCAGGCGGAGTGGGTCATGGATGGAGAGACGGCTCTTTCCATGGTGAAGGAAAGACATGAAATGAACCGCGACTATCACATTATACTTCTGGACTGGAAGCTCCCGGGTATTGACGGGATTGAGACCGCCCGCAAGATCCGGAAGGATATGGGGAATGACGTGCCGATTCTCCTGATTTCTGCCTATGACTGGGGCGAGATCGAGGAGGAGGCGAGAGAGGCGGGAATCAACGGATTTATTGCGAAGCCTCTGTTTAAGTCCACGTTATTCCATGGCCTGAAGCAGTATGTTACTGTCGAGGACGAGATTGCGGAAGTCAGCGGCGGTGAAGCCGAGATGGACTTTACAGGCAGACATATTCTCCTGGCGGAGGATAACGATTTGAACTGGGAGATTGCGGAAGCGCTGCTTTCCGCTTTGGGTATGGAACTGGAGCGTGCGGAAAACGGACAGATCTGTGTGGATATGTTCAGTCAGTCCGAGGAGGGATATTATGAGGCCATCCTTATGGATATCCGAATGCCCATAATGACGGGATATGAGGCGGCCAAAGCAATTCGTGCTCTGGATCGTCCGGATGCGGATCTTCCCATTGTGGCCATGACGGCGGATGCCTTTTCGGAGGATATTCAGAAATGTATCGACTGTGGAATGAACGCCCATGTTGCAAAGCCCATTGATGTGAAGGAAGTGGTGAAGCAGCTGAAAAAGTTTATGAAGCATTAGGGAGGAGGGATGGTTTTTAACTGATCTGATATAAACCGAACACTGATCAAACAAGTAGTAAATAATACGGAGGGACTTGTGAACACAACGATTTTAATTGTTGACGATATGGAAATCAACAGAGCGATTCTGGCGGAGGGCTTTAAGGATGAACACGAAATACTGGAAGCGGAGAATGGACTGGAAGCCCTGGAACTGATCAACAGCGATAAAAATATAGCGGCCGTGCTTCTCGATTTGATTATGCCTAAGATGGATGGCCTTGAGGTACTGCGGCAGATGAATGAGAGCGGCAGGATAGAGCATATACCGGTTTTCATCATCACGGCGGAAAACAGTGAAAAAACTTTGATGGATGCTTATGATTTGGGTGCGGTGGATGTTATTTCCAAACCTTTTATGATGAACTTCCTTAAATGCAGAATAGAGAACGTAATCGAGCTTTACAGGCACAGGAACGAGCTTGAGGTTATTGTAGATGAACAGGTCAAGAAGCTGAGCAGTATGAACCAGTCTATGGTGGAGACGTTAGCCTCCCTGATCGAGTTCAGGGACTGCGAGTCCGGAGAGCATGTTAAGCGCATCTGCGGTCTGACCAGGATCCTGATGACGACGGTCAGTGATATGTATCCGGAGTATCATCTTCCGAAGACGGAGATAGACAAGATCGTGATGTCTTCTATTCTCCATGACGTGGGTAAGATATCAATTCCTGACGGGATCCTGAACAAGCCCGGAAGGCTCACGAAGGAAGAGTTTGAGACGATGAAGCTGCATACGGTGAACGGGGCGGACATTCTCTCCAAGATTCCTAATATGCTGGATGAGGATGTGTTCAATTACAGCTATGACATTTCCCGTCATCATCATGAGCGCTGGGACGGAAGAGGATATCCGGACGGCCTCAAGGAAGACGAGATCTCGATCTGGTCCCAGGTGGTGGCTGTTGCGGATGTCTATGATGCGCTTACCTCCCCGAGAGTATACAAGGCGGCTTTCGACCATGAGACAGCGATGAAGATGATTTATGGCGGAGAGTGCGGGATTTTTAATCCCAAGGTGCTTGAGGCCTTTAATAAATCAGTGGATTTGATTAAGCATGAAAATGAAGTGATCTTCTCGCGGGAGAGTGAGAACGGAGCTGTCAAAGAGAAGGAAGAGCAGGAAGGCTGATAAAGAAAGAGATTGCGGGACGCATGAAATTGCTTCATGCGTCTTTTTTTACTTGCAATATACCCCATGGGGGTATATAATGGATGCAGGAGGAAAGAATAAGATGAGGGATGAGAGAGAATGCTGCCATAAGACAAAGGAGAGGACGGAAAAGGAGTATAAGGATCTGATCAACCGGCTGAACCGTATTGAAGGGCAGATACGAGGAATAAAAGGAATGGTGGAGAGGGATGTTTACTGTACGGATATCCTGACGCAGGTGGCGGCGGTGACGGCGGCGCTTGGAAGCTTTAACAGAGTTCTTTTGGAAAATCATATAAAAACCTGTGTGACGAGGGATATTAAAGAGGGACGGGAAGAAACTGTGGATGAGCTTCTCGTCACATTGCAGAAGCTGATGCGTTAAAAATTAAGTCTGTTTGCTTGGAAAGGAGGCAGAGATGAAGCAGTATACGGTTACGGGAATGAGCTGTGCGGCCTGCAGCGCCAGAGTGGAGAAGGCGGTATCGAAGGTGGAAGGGGTTACGTCCTGTTCGGTCAGCCTTCTGACGAATTCTCTGGGCGTGGAGGGAACGGCGGCCCCCGGAGATATTATCAGGGCCGTGGAGGAGGCGGGCTATGGGGCGGCCTCCAGGGAGAAGGAGGAGAGAGGGAGAAGGACAACGGACGCGGCGGAGGATGTGCTGCGGGATACGGAGACTCCGCTTCTCAGAAGGAGGCTGGCGGCCTCTGTCGGTTTTTTGATCGTACTCATGTATTTTTCCATGGGAAATATGATGTGGGGCTGGCCGGTGCCCGCCTTTCTGGAGCATAATCATGTGGCGATGGGACTGATCCAGCTTCTTCTTACCGGGATTATCATGGTGGTCAATCAGAAGTTCTTTATCAGCGGTTTTAGAAGCCTCTGGCACAGAGCGCCCAACATGGATACGCTGGTGGCCCTGGGGGCAAGTGCGGCCTTTGTCTACAGTACTTATGCGCTGTTTATCATGACGGATGCCCAGGTAAGAGGAGACGGCGGGGCGGTGATGGCTGCCATGCATGAGTTTTATTTTGAGTCGGCGGCCATGATTTTGGCCCTCATCACTGTGGGCAAGATGCTGGAGGCCCGCTCCAAGGGGAGGACCACGGACGCGCTTAAGAGTCTGATGAAGCTTTCTCCCAAAACGGCCACTGTCGTGCGCATGGGACAGGAGATAACGGTATCCATTGACGAGGTGGAAAAGGGAGACATCTTTGTGGTGCGGCCGGGCGAGAATATACCGGTGGACGGCAGAGTTCTGGAGGGAAGCAGTGCGGTGAATGAGGCGGCGCTTACCGGAGAGAGTATTCCGGTGGATAAGGCGGCGGGAGATCATGTGTCGGCGGCAACTCTGAATCAGTCCGGCTTCCTCAAATGCGAGGCGCAGAGAGTGGGTGAGGACACGACGTTGTCTCAGATCATTCAGATGGTGAGCGATGCGGCGGCGACGAAGGCGCCGATTGCCAAGGTGGCGGACCGGGTATCCGGCGTGTTCGTGCCGGTGGTGATCACCATAGCCCTGATCACGGTTTTCGCATGGCTCCTTACCGGGGAGAGCATCGGATTTGCTCTTGCCAGGGGAATCTCCGTGCTGGTGATCAGCTGTCCCTGTGCCCTTGGCCTTGCAACGCCGGTGGCGATCATGGTGGGGAACGGCATGGGAGCGAAGAACGGGATCATGTTCAAGACGGCGGTCTCCCTGGAGGAGGCCGGAAAGATGGATATCGTGGCTCTGGATAAGACCGGAACCATTACCAGGGGGGAGCCGCAGGTCACGGATGTCATTCCTGCCGGAAAGGTGACGGAGGAGGAGCTCCTTTTCTGCGCAAATGCGTTGGAGAGCAGGAGCGAGCATCCTCTTGCGAGAGCCGTTCTTGAGTATGGAAGAAGACTGGGAGTGGAGAGTGCGCAGACGGAGGATTTCAGGGCGATGCCGGGTAACGGCCTTGTGGCCGTCCTGGACGGCAGAAGCCTTATCGGGGGAAATTACAAATTTGTCAGCGAGCAAGTGGAGATTCCGGAGGATATAAAGAGTCGGTCCGAGCTTCTCTCCGAGGAGGGAAAGACACCCCTGTTCTTTGCAAGACAGGAAGAGCTTCTGGGCATTATAGCCGTGGCGGACGTGATCAAGGAAGACAGCCCGGAGGCGGTCAGGCAGCTGCAGAATATGGGAATCCGGGTGGTCATGCTCACCGGGGACAATGAGAGAACCGCAAGAGCCATCGGCAGACAGGCAGGCGTGGACGAGGTGATTGCAGGCGTTCTTCCCGAGGGAAAGGAGGCCGTAATCTGCGGGCTGAAGGAGCAGGGAAAGGTGGCAATGGTAGGCGACGGCATCAATGACGCTCCCGCCCTTACCAGGGCGGATATAGGAATCGCCATCGGCGCGGGCACGGACGTGGCTATTGATGCGGCGGACGTGGTGCTGATGAAGAGTCGGCTTGGGGACGTGCCGGCAGCTATCCGGCTGAGCCGGGCCACCCTGAGGAACATTCATGAGAATCTGTTCTGGGCATTCTTTTACAATGTCATAGGGATTCCCCTGGCCGCAGGACTGTGGATTCCCATTTTTCACTGGGAGCTGAATCCCATGTTCGGAGCGGCGGCCATGAGCCTGTCCAGCTTTTGTGTCGTGACCAATGCGCTGCGTCTGAACCTGTTTAAGATGTACGATACAGGCAGGGACACGAAGCGCAGGCAAAATAATAAGGAACAAGAAAACAGAGAAAAAAGGAAGGAAGAGGAAAAGAAGATGGAAAAGACAATGAAGATTGAAGGAATGATGTGCGGACACTGCGAGGCAAGGGTGAAGAAGTGCCTCGAGGCGATCCCTCAGGTGGAAAGCGCCGTGGTGAGCCACGAGGCGGGAACAGCGGCAGTGACCCTGAACGGAGACGTTCATGACGATGTCCTGAAAAAGGCAGTGGAGGATCAGGATTACAAGGTATTGGAGATCCGGTAGGATCGCAAGGGCCTTATGCGCACGGATGCGCGCAGAAATAGATTGCTGCGCGCATCCGGCGCAGCAAAGCGTGGGGCTGTGAAAACAGGAGTTGAAAATTCCTGTTTTCACAGCCCCCGCTTTGTCTATCTCATTATAAAAAGCAGTTGACATCCTCCTCCTGATATCATATAATACAATCAAACATATGAATAATTGTTCATATGAAAGAAAAACAAAGTGAGGGTAAAGAGATGAAGAAGACATACAAAATTGATGTGGACTGTGCAAACTGTGCCAACAAGATGGAGGATGCGGCGAAGAAGACGGCCGGTGTGAAGGATGCCACCGTCAATTTTATGACGCTTAAGATGATCGTGGAGTTTGAGGAAGGGCAGGAGCCGAAGGCCGTCATGCAGGAGGTGCTTAAGAACTGCAGGAAGGTGGAGGACGACTGCGAGATCTTTTTATAAGAAAGCGGGTGCGACTATGAATAAGAAACAGAAACGGATGTTAATCCGGATCCTGCTTGCGTCATTTCTGATGATATTGCTTTGCCTGCTCCCCGCACAGATGCTTCCCGCAGGAGGATACCTGCGGTTTGCCCTGTTCCTCATTCCCTATCTGGTGATCGGGTACGATATCCTCAAAAAGGCTGTAAAGGGGATCGTAAACAGGCAGGTTTTTGACGAGAATTTCCTCATGGCGGTGGCGACGGTGGGAGCCATCATTCTCGGGGAATATACCGAGGGTGTCGCGGTCATGCTGTTCTATCAGATTGGCGAGCTTTTTCAGAGCTATGCGGTGGGAAAGAGCAGGAAAAATATAAGCGAGCTGATGGATATCCGTCCCGATTATGCCAACGTGGAGCGTGACGGGACGGTGGAAAGGGTGGATCCCGATGAGGTGGAGCCGGGAGAGGTGATCGTGGTGGGACCGGGAGAAAAGATTCCCATCGACGGCGTTATCTTGGAGGGAAGCTCCACTTTAAATACCAGCGCCCTGACCGGGGAGAGTCTTCCGAGAGAGGCCGGGGAAGGGGACGAGGTGATCAGCGGCTGTATCAATATGACGGGAGTGCTGAAAATCCGGACCACCAGGGAATTCGGGGAATCCACAGTCTCAAGGATTCTGGATCTGGTGGAAAATTCCAGCTCCAAGAAGTCAAGGTCAGAGAACTTTATTTCCAGATTCGCCAGGATCTATACGCCGGCCGTGTGCTATGGGGCTCTGGCGCTTGCGCTGATTCCGCCGATTTTTTTGCTGCTTGCCGGGAGTGACCCGGGATGGGGAACCTGGATTTACAGGGCTCTCACCTTTCTGGTAATCAGCTGTCCCTGTGCGCTGGTGATCAGCATTCCCTTAAGCTTTTTTGCGGGGATCGGGGGAGCCGGAAGGGAAGGGATCCTGGTGAAGGGCTCCAATTATCTGGAAACCCTTGCGCAGACCAGATATGTTGTTTTTGACAAGACAGGCACTATGACCCAGGGTGTCTTTGAGGTGAGCGGCATCCATCATGCCGGTATGCCCGAGGAAAAGCTGCTGGAATATGCGGCTCTTGCGGAGAGCTTTTCCTCTCATCCCATCAGTAAAAGTCTGCAGAAAGCCTATGGAAAGGAGATTGACAGGGACAGGGTCAGGGAGGTTTCCGAAATCAGCGGCAACGGCGTGAGTGCGAGAGTGGACGGAATTCCTGTGGCAGCCGGCAATGCGCGGCTGATGGAGCAGCTTGGAATCCGGTATGCGGATTGTCACCAGGTGGGAACGGTGGTGCATCTTGCGGTGGACGGAAGCTATGCGGGCCATATTCTGATCTCTGACCTGATAAAGCCTCATGCGAAGGAGGCGGTTGCGGAGCTGAAAAAGGCCAAGGTCGCAAGGACGATCATGCTTACGGGAGATTCCGCAAGGGTGGCCGGACAGGTGGCGGATGAGCTGGGAATCAGCGAGGTGTTCGGAGACCTGCTCCCTGCTGACAAGGTTTTAAAGGTGGAGGAGCTTTTGGAGAAAAAGGGAGCGAAGGAGAAGCTGGCCTTTGTGGGAGACGGAATCAATGACGCTCCGGTGCTCTCAAGGGCGGATATCGGTATCGCAATGGGAGCCCTCGGCTCTGATGCGGCCATCGAGGCGGCGGATGTGGTTCTGATGGACGACGATCCCCTCAAGATCGCAAAGGCCATCAGGATATCCAGAAAATGTATCCGCATCGTCTATGAAAATATCTATTTTGCGATTGGAATCAAGGTGCTGTGCCTGATTCTGGGAGCCCTGGGAATCGCCAATATGTGGCTTGCGATTTTTGCGGATGTGGGTGTCATGGTTCTTGCGGTACTGAATGCCATCCGGGCGCTGTTTGTGAAAAAGCTTTAGGAGGCGTCAGTCTGGAAACGCCATTTTGGCAGGAAAAGGAGCTGACGGGAAAATGGAGGTTACTTTGGAAGAGATGACAGTGGAGATGTGTGAAACAACGGAGGTTCATGAGGAGCTTCTTAAGACCGTGAGGGAGACCATGCCGGAGGAAACGGAGCTGTATGATCTGGCGGAGCTTTTCAAGGTGTTCGGGGATTCCACCAGGATCCGTATCCTCTTCGTGCTTTTCGAGGCGGAGGTGTGCGTGTGCGACCTGGCCCAGGCTCTTGGAATGACGCAGTCGGCAATCTCCCATCAGCTTAGGATCCTGAAGCAGAATAAGCTGGTAAAGAACAGACGGGAGGGAAAGTCGATTTTCTATTCCCTTGCGGATGAGCATGTCCGGACAATCATCGAGATGGGACGGGAGCATATCGAGGAGGAATAGAAAGTATTTGCGGAAAAGCTCGAAGAGAGGTTGAAGATTCTCCGGAAGAATGATAGAATCACCTTAAAGTAAACAGGATAAGGAGAAGGATCATGGAAAAAAGAAAAATGGAGAAGCTTGGTATTGAAACCTCTCTTCTCGGCTTTGGCTGTATGCGCTTTCCGGTTACCGCAGACGGGAAGATTGACGAGCCGGAGGCTGAGAGAATGCTGGATAAGGCGATTGCGGAGGGTGTAAATTACATAGATACCGCATATCCTTATCATGACGGGCAAAGCGAGATCGTAGTGGGGAAGGTGCTGAAGAAGTATGACAGGAGTTCCTATTACCTTGCCACTAAGCTGCCTCTGTGGAAGGTGGAAAAATTAGAGGATGTGAGGGCGGTCTTTGAGGAGCAGCTTGCAAAGCTTCAGACAGATTATATTGATTTTTATCTGATGCATGCGGTTGCCAAGGAGCGCTGGGACAAGATGCTGGAAATCGGCTGTATCGAGGAGCTGGAACGGCTGAAGGCCGAGGGGAAGATCAAGTATCTCGGTTTTTCCTTCCATGACAGCTATGAGGTCTTTGAGGAGGTTTTGGGCCACAGGGACTGGGATTTCTGCCAGATTCAGTTTAATTACATGGATGTTGACGAGCAGGCGGGGATACGGGGATATGAGCTTGCGAAGAGCAAGGGAGTCCCGCTCGTGATCATGGAGCCTGTCAAGGGAGGAAGCCTTTCCAAGTTTGCGGATGATATCATGGGTAAATTCCGGCAGCTGGACGAGACGGCTTCCGCTTCCTCCTTCGCCCTTCGCTGGGTGGGAAGCTTCCCGGGCGTAAAGGTTATCTTGAGCGGAATGTCCACTATGGAGCAGCTGGAGGACAACCTTAAGACCTTCAGCCCTTTCAGGCCTCTGTCGGAGGAGGAAAAGGCTGTTGTGGAGGATGTGGCCGCAACCATCAGGGGAAGAGTGCAGAATGGATGTACGGGATGCCGCTACTGTATGCCCTGTCCTGCGGGAGTGAATATTCCGGGGTGCTTCAGCGCATGGAATACATACCATATGTATCAGAATTACAATGTCGTGAAATGGAACTGGGAGAATAACATAGGGGAAGCGCAGCAGGCGAAGAACTGTGTTAAGTGCGGGAAGTGCGAGGCGGCATGCCCTCAGAAGCTTTCCATCCGGAAGGATCTTGAGAAGGTTCAGGCAGATCTTGACAAAAAAGAGATGATACTGTAAAGACAACGGTTTTATAGGCGTATACTACTGAAAATACTACTTTTCCCAGGGAAAGTAGTATTTTCTTTTTGCCCGGAAAAAGCTAAAATAAATATGCCGGCAGGAAAGAAGCCCTGCGGCAAATGCCGGAATACGGCTTGCCAGAGCCAGGGCGAAAAATAATTTAATTTAAGGAGGATTCAATATGTATTTCTTATCACTGTTAGGTGTAATCATTACCACGGCGCTGATCAGCTTTTTTACCAATGGCCGTTGGGACCGTATGTTTGATGTCATGTCTCTTCTTATTTTGCTGCTGTTGGTGATTCCGATTCTCATATCCAGCGGCCTGTCGAAGGATTTCAGCAATGCCTTCCGGTATTCGATCGGAAAGAAAAAGCCGGAGAAGCTGCTGGAGCTGAAGAGGGCAAAGGAGGCTGTGAGCCTTGTGATCTGGACTACCGTATCGGCCTCTGTCTTTGTCACCATGGCACAGCTGATTCAGATTTTGTATTGGATAAGCGAGCTCTCATCCCTTGGACCCAACCTTTCCGTAATGATTATATCCATCATGTACGGGATGGGGTTCGTGCTGCTGCTTCTGCCCATGCAGGCCATATTGAACGTAAAAATACAGGAATTTATCAGCGGTCAGGAGTGACGGCGGATGCGGAAAGGGATCAGCAGAACGTGAAAGGAGCGGCATGGGGATGAAAAAGAAGATAGGGAGCCTTGGCGCAGCCGTGCTTTATCTGATCCTGATGTGCGGCATGCTGGGAAGGAACGCGCCTTTGCTTTTCGATGCAGGGCTCATGGGAATGCTTCTTGCAGGAGGCGTAATCCTGTGTCTGCCCCATTTGGAGAGCGGCGGAGGGTTCAGGCGCATGCGGGAGATTTTTGCCCGAAATGCACTGATGGCAGGATACATAGAGACCTTCATGCTGTTGTTTGTCAGCCTGCAGAACGGGGAGTGGGATGGGGAGGCACTTCTGTCCCACCTGATTCTGAGCTTCAGGCCTCTGTTTTACGGCTTTATCTGTTATCTGCTCTTTAGAGGGGAATCCGGTAAAGAGGAAGCGGATGGAGAGTGTGAAGCAAAGGAGATCAAAGACGCAGACGGACCCCTGAATGATTTCAGGGAGGACGCTGGCCCCCGGAGGGAACGGGATCTCTCCCTGCTGAGCAGCCGGGAGCGGCAGGTGGCGGAGCTCATAAAAAGAGGTCTTTCTAACAGGGAGATCGGAGAGGAGCTTTTTATCTCCGAGGCCACGGTAAAAAAGCATGTATCTCACATATTTGAGAAGCTGGGGATTGAGAGCCGCAGGGATCTCATGTAGAAGGTAAAAAATTGCCGCAGGAATTTCCCGAAAGGGAGATCCCTGCGGCAACTGTTTTTCAAGACAAAGCATCCTCGTGCGCATGGGCACTACTGCTTCAGAAAACCCTCGATGATCTTTCTTACAGCCTCCTCCTCGGTAAGTCCCAGGGTACAGAGCTTGGTGATCTGTTCTCCGGCGATTTTGCCGATAGCGGCCTCATGAATCAGGGAAGCGTCAATATGGCCCGCATAGAGAGCGGGGGCAGCATTGACGATACCGCCTCCCACCAGAATGGCATCGCACTCGGAATGGCCGCTGCAGCGGCAGTTCCCGCGGATGAGAGAGCGGTACTCCTGATAGGAATTCCCCTTTGCTACGGATCTTGAGATCAGATCCACGCCGGAGTCCTCTCCCTCCAGCGTAACGGAAAAATCGGAATTGGCCCTCTCGCTGCCGTCGGTGAGGAGCCTCTCATGGATAATCAGCTTTGCGTCTTTGGAAAGGACTGCCGTGGTGGAACGGTCTGACCGGGTAACACCGCTAATCTGAGTGGTGTCGATCTCCATGCAGGCGCCCTCATCCAGAGTGATTTCCGTGACAGGATCGATTTTGCGCTGCCCGGCGCCTGTCCCCGTGCCGATATGCTTTTCCTGGTAGAGAACTCTGGCGTTCTTTCCCACAAAGAAGCGGTGGATCCCGTTGTGTGCGGCTTCCTCCCCGCCGTCGGAGTGAACGCCGCAGCCGGCGATGATGATTACGTCCGCTCCCTCCTCAACGTAAAAATCGTTGTATACAAGGTCATGCACTCCGCTTTTGGTGACGCAGGCGGGAATGTAGACTGTCTCGTTTTTGGTATTGCCGCTGATGTGGATATTGATTCCGGGATTCTCCTCCTTGGATTCGATCCTGATGTTTTTCGTGGACTGTCTCCCGGCGCAGCCTCCGTCCTCGCGGATGTTGTAGGCACCCTGAAAGCCTTCCTTGAAATCAGATATCTGATTCAGCAGGCTGTCTGTAATGGACTTCATGTCAGCACGCCTCCTTTCCGCTATCCCCTATGGGGCAGAGCGCGCACCGCTCTCCCGCAAGAAGAGAGGGCAGGATCTCGTCCCGTTTTCCAAAGGAACGGACCGTTCCGTCCGCCACGACTGCAATGTGATCGGCGATCTCCATGATCCTCTCCTGATGGGAGATGATGACGAGAGTGCGCCCGCCCTCCTTTTTCAGCGATTCAAATGCGTCAATCAGGTTGGTGAAGCTCCACAGATCAATGCCGGCCTCGGGCTCGTCAAAGACAAGAACCTGGGCATCCCTGCGGAATAGCACGGTGGCAATTTCGATGCGCTTGCCCTCCCCTCCGGAAAGGCTTGCGTCCACCTGACGGTCCATGTATTCCTGGGCGCACAGTCCCACGGTGCTGAGCATGGTGCACAGTCTCGCTTCCTCCAGAGTCTCCCCGGCTGAAAGCTCGAGAAGATCCCTCACGGAAAGCCCCTTAAACCGGACAGGCTGCTGAAAGGCATAAGCGATGCCTCCCCTGGCCCGTTTTGTGATATCCCAGTGAGTGATGTCTTCCCTATTTAATAGTATCTGCCCTTCGCTTGGCGTATAAAGACCGGCGATTATTTTGGCAAGTGAAGTCTTGCCGCCGCCGTTTGGTCCTGTGATTACAGTGAGCTCTCCCTTGGGAATGACAAGGTCAATTCCTTTTACGATCTCCTCATTTTCGGGAGTTTTCCAATGAATACCTCTAAGTTCAAGCATGATGATCTCCTTTCTGCGGTATTTCCGGTACATTTTTATTTTACTTATCTTTTCAGAATTTACAAGCATTGTTTGCTTATTCTACAGAAATTTGTTATCATTACCTGTGGATTGACAGATTCCATGATAACGATACAGATTTGAGAAGATGGGATCAGATGGAGAAGTGATGAAACTACTTAAAAAATTTCTATTTTTCCTGCTTTTTCTGTTTGCGCTTTTCACCACGTTCGTCCTGGTCTGCGCCTTTAACCCGGCTCTGACCCGGCGAGTGGCTGATTTTCTCTATCCTGAGCGCACCGGAGAGGGAATGTCTGCGGCGGGGGAAGCGCAGGAGGGCGGAAGCGGGGAGGAGGCTCCTTGGGAGGAGCCGATTTTTGGAGACGAGGCCGGAGCGGACGGCCTGTCCGGTGAAAGTAATCCCGAGGATGTCTCTTACCCCGGCAGGGATGCGGCCGATATTCTGGAGCCGGGAAAGACAGACCCTGAAGAATCCGGTCCGGCCAGGGCCTACGTGACTGCCGGGATAACGGGAAGGAACGGCTACGAGCCCATAAAAGAGGAAGGACGGGAGATTGAGGAGGAGGAGGCCCGCCAGCTGGACGAGGAGCTGGGATATGGGAATACCGGGGACGATCTCACCTTTGATCCTCTTTTTTATCCCTATTACGCCATGCTGGATGAGCGGGGACAGCGTCTTTACCGGCAGATTTACGCCAATGCCAATGACCTGTATGAAGCCTTTGCGCCTGTGGAGAAGGTCAGGGTGGGAGAGCTTACGGATGTGTTTGCCGCGGTGATCGGGGACCATCCCGAGCTGTTTTTCCTGAATACGGCGTATTACTGCAAATACCGAAGAAGCGGGATCTGTGCGGAGATTGATCTGTCGTTTAACAGGACGGCGCAGGATCTTCCAAGGGAACAGACCGTCTTCTGGCAGAGCGCCGACGAGATTATCAATGGGGCTCTGGCTCTTCCCGATGACTATGCAAGAGAAAAGTATGTGCATGACACTCTGGCAGAGCGTATAACCTATGATCTGTCTGCCGAGATGAGCCAGAGCGCCTACAGCGCGCTGGTGAACGGCCGGACGGTGTGTGCCGGATATGCCAGAGCCTTCCAGTATATTATGCAGCGCCTGGGAATTCCCTGTTATTACTGTACGGGGTACGCCGGGGAGAGCCATGCCTGGAACATTGTGGGTATGGAGGATGGCTACTACAACGTGGACGTGACCTGGGATGACACGGATGGCGCAATCCTTTACGATTATTTTAACCGGTCGGACAGCGATTATGCGGACACGCACAGCAGACGGGAGCTTTCCGTGAAGCTTCCGCCCTGTAATGGCGAGCGCTACAGAGGGCTGGAACAGAATCCGGAGGATGGAAAAAGAGGGATAGAAGAGCTTGGAATTACTCCGCAGCAGGTGCTCACGACCCTGTCAGATTATGAGACGGACTGCTATGACAGGATTGCGCAGGCGGATTCGGACAGCTTTATCTTTGCGAATGTCATAGAGGGGGAGGAGCTGCTCGGGCTATGGAGCGGGGAATACCAGTCGGGAGCCTACAAGGAGAGGTTTCTGGAGAGCGCCATGCGGGCGGCGGGAGCGGATTACTGCGAGCTGCGGCTTTCGGTGGAGGAGCTTAAGGAGGACAGATACCTGATCACGCATCAGGTAACCTTGGGTTATCCATAATTTCTGATTGACTTTAGCGCTTTAAACCTGTATAATCGTTAAAGCGGTGAAGTGACAGACCGCAAAAATTTATGGAGGATATCATTATGAAAAAACTATTGGCAGTATTATTAACAGTTGCTATGGTAGGTTCTCTGAGTGCCTGCGGAGGAGACGGCGGCAAAGAGACATCGGAAAGCGGAGCCGCTGCGGCAGAGAATGCATCAGACGAGACTGGTTTTGAGGGAACCGTTGCGGCAGGCGAGGCTGCCCAGGGCGGAACCGTTGCGGCATCGGAGGCGGGAGACGGACAGGTATACACCGTGGGAATCTGCCAGCTTCTGGAGCATGACGCACTGGATGCGGCTACCCAGGGCTTTAAGGACGCTTTGGAGGAAGAGATGGGCGGCCAGGTAGTGTTTGACGAGCAGAATGCCCAGGGCGACACCAACACCTGCTCCACGATCATCAACAGCTTTGTGTCAGGCGGCGTGGACCTGATTCTTGCAAATGCGACTCCGGCTCTTCAGGCGGCGGCAGCGGGAACCAACGAGATTCCGATTCTGGGAACATCCGTGACGGAATACGGGGTGGCTCTGGATATCTCCGACTTTTCCGGCACTGTAGGGGGAAATATTTCCGGAACCTCGGATCTTGCCCCTCTTGACGGTCAGGCGGATATTGTACAGGAGCTGTTTCCGGATGCAAAGACCGTGGGCCTGCTGTACTGCTCTGCGGAGGCCAATTCCCAGTATCAGGTTGACACGGTAAAGACTTTTCTGGAGGAGAAGGGGTATACGTGTGAATATTACGCATTCTCGGATTCTAACGATCTGACCTCTGTGGTGAGCAAGGCTGTGAGCGAGGTGGAGGTGATTTATGTGCCCACGGATAACACGGCGGCTTCCAATGCGGAGCTCATCTCCAATGTCTGTGTTCCTGCAGGAGTGCCTGTGGTTGCCGGTGAGGAGGGAATCTGTGCGGGCTGCGGCGTTGCGACCTTATCCATCAGCTACTACGATCTGGGCGTTGCGACCGGAAAGATGGCGGCAAGGATCCTGAAGGGAGAGGATATCTCCACCATGCCCATCGAATACGCGCCTAATTTTACCAAGAAATATAATGCGTCTGTCTGTGAGCAGCTGAACATCACCGTTCCGGAGGGATATGTGGCTATCGGGGAATAAGACCTGAATTGATTTTAATATACAGGGCAGCGGGAGAGATCTCCGGCTGCCCGTATAAGTCAAAAAAGATGCTGTTTTTGGAGGAAAACCATGAATGTTTTAAATCTGTTCAACGCTCTGCCTGGAGCCGCGGCCCAGGGACTGATCTGGGGGATCATGGCCATCGGGGTCTATATTACATACAGGATCCTTGATTTTGCCGATCTTACCGTGGACGGCTCTCTGTGCACGGGCGGGGCTGTCTGTATCATGATGATGATCTCGGGCCAGAATGTCTTTGTTTCCATGTTAGCTGCCACTGCGGCAGGAATGGTGACCGGTCTCGCAACCGGATTGTTTCATACCTTTATGGGGATACCGCCCATTCTTTCCGGTATTCTGACACAGCTTTCCCTGTATTCGGTAAACCTGAAAATCATGGGAAAGGCGAATCAGTCGATCAATGTAGACAAATACGGCCTTTTAGTTTCCCTGCGTTACATAAAAGGCGTTCCATTTTATAAAAATCCTATTTTTGTAGTTGCGGTCAGTATTGTACTGCTGGTGGTTGTTCTGTACTGGTTCTTCGGAACGGAGCTGGGATGCTCGTTGCGGGCTACCGGATGTAATGCCAACATGTCCAGGGCCCAGGGAATCAACACGAACTTTTCCAAGGTGCTTGCGCTCATGATCTCCAACGGCCTCGTGGGACTGTCGGGAGCGTTTCTTTCCCAGTATCAGGGATTTTCTGACGTGAACATGGGAAGGGGCGCAATCGTGATCGGGCTTGCCGCCGTGATTATAGGGGAGGCTGTGTTTGGAAAGGTTTTCCACAACTTCGGCTTCAAGCTCATCGGAGTCGCCCTTGGATCCATTATATACTATCTGGTGCTGCAGATCGTGATCTGGCTTGGGGCGGATCCGGATTATCTCAAGATGTTCTCCGCCCTGGTGGTTGCCTTTTTCCTTGCAATTCCGGAGTGGAAGAAGAGATTCTTTTCCGGAGCGTCCGTGAAGAAGGGAGGAAAAAGCCATGCTTGAGATCAGAAATGTCACTAAGGTTTTTAATCCCGGGACAGTGAACGAAAAGCTTGCCCTGGACCACTTTTCCCTGACCTTGGAGGACGGTGATTTTGTCACGGTCATCGGAGGAAACGGTGCCGGAAAATCTACTATGATGAACGCCATAGCCGGTGTCTGGCCTGTGGACGAGGGACAGATCCTGATTGACCAGGTGGATGTGACCAGACTGGCGGAGCACAGGAGGGCCAGATTCCTGGGAAGAGTTTTCCAGGATCCCATGACGGGAACGGCCGGAACCATGGGAATTGAGGAGAATCTTGCCCTGGCAAAGCGCCGGGGAGCCAGACGGTTCCTGGGAGCCGGAATCACCAGGAAGGAGAGGGAGGAATACCGGGAGCTGTTAAAAATACTGGATCTGGGTCTGGAAGAGCGCATGACCACCAAGGTGGAGCTTCTCTCCGGAGGACAGAGGCAGGCCGTCACGCTGCTGATGGCAACGCTGCAGAAGCCAAAGCTCCTTCTTCTGGATGAACACACGGCGGCTCTTGACCCGAAGACGGCGGCCAAGGTGCTGGAAACCACGGATTATATCGTGAATAAGGATAAGCTCACCACGCTTATGATCACTCACAATATGAAGGATGCCATCACGCACGGCAACCGGCTGATCATGCTCATGGATGGAAAGATCATTCTGGATATCAGAGGCGAGGAGAAGAAAAAGCTCACCGTGGAGGATCTGCTTCACAAATTTGAGGCGGCAAGCGGGGAGGAGTTCGCAAACGATAAGGCGATTCTGGGATAGAGGTTATGAAAGAGGAGCTTTTGAGGGAACTGAAAAAGGTGACTTTGGAGGAACAGCATATCCTCTCCGGAAGTGCGCAGATCGAGAGAGAAATCTATATGCGTCAGGAGGATGTGATCGATGCGGGAAAGCTGCTGGATGCGGGAAAGCTGATTCAGGTGCGCACGCACACCAGGTTTATACATTTTCCCAGGCATACTCACAATTATATCGAGGTGATTTATATGTGCTCGGGCTCCACCCGTCATGTGATCGACGGCAATGACGTGGTGCTCGGGCAGGGGGAGCTGCTCTTTCTGAACCAGAGGGCCGTACAGGAGATTTATCCGGCAGGGGAGGATGATATTGCGGTTAACTTCATTATCCTGCCGGAGTTTTTTGATTACAGCCTGAAAATGATAGGAGAGGAGAACAATCTTCTGCGGGATTTCGTGGTGGACAGCCTGAAGGGGGAGAGCGGCCGGGCGTGCTACATGCATTTTAAGGTGGCGGACGTGCTTCCGGTTCAGAATCTTCTGGAAAACCTGATCTGGTCCATCTGGAACAGGCAGCCAAACAAGAGGAGTATTAATCAGGCTACCATGGGCCTTTTGTTCCTGCAGCTTATGAACCATATGGACCGTATGGAAATGGGGGACGAGGGAAAACAGAGCAGACTCATGATAGCGGTTCTCGACTATGTGGAGGAGCATTACAGGGAGGGCGGCCTCGGTGAGCTTTCCGGGCTCCTTCATTATGATATGTGCTGGCTTTCCAGGGAGATCAAAAAGATCACGGGAAAGAATTATACGGAGCTTGTGCAGGAAAAGCGGCTGAATCAGGCGGCCTATCTGCTGGAACATACGACCATGTCCGTGATGGAGATTGCCGCGGCGGTGGGATACGACAATATCAGTTATTTTCACAGAATTTTTCAGAAACGCTTTGGCCTGACTCCGAGAAAATACCGGGTCGGGGTAAGGCAGCCATAAAGGAATATTAACAGACTCATTACCAGTAGCTGTACGGCATCTGGTGATGAGTTTTTTTGTATTTTATGGTAATTATAGGAAAAATTAAGGTTTTTATCCCAAAATTACAGGATTAATTAAGATTTTCCGGCCCCTAAACGTGATACAATCGAAAGGACAGAATGTAAAGGAAGGTATAAGAATGAAGGGTAAAAGGGGAACAATATTTGCAGGTATTCTGATTGCGGAGGTGCTTGCGCTTATTTTGACGTGTGCATGCAGGCTGCGGAGAGGGGAAAACGATCAGGTGGAGTATCCGGCACAGGCGCTGACTATGGCCCGGGAAAATGGGAACGGGATGGTGGAATGCAGCCAGAGGGCGGAAATTGGCAGGGAGGATCAGGGAAAAAACAGAAGGATCATCACGCCTGCTCTGTCCATGAGAAGGGGCGTGTATGCGGTTTCGGTGGATTATGTGACAGACACCCGCTCCCACAGCTCGGAGGGCTGTCATTCCCAGGCAGTGTGTGAGGATGAATATCCATGGATCCGTTCGGAATCAGTGATGCTCACTGACAGATCGGTGAATGCGGAGTATTTTGTCTATGTCGCTAAAGACAATACGGATGTGAAGATAAAAAATATTATGGATGATAAATGCTCCGCCCAGGTTCAGATTCAGAGCATTACAGTTACCTATTTGAAGGGGCGTTCCGCACTGCGGGACGGGGCGGTGCTTCTGATGCTTTTTGGACTGGCGGATCTGGCGCTGTATCTATATCTGTTTCGCAGGCAGGCCGCTGCTTTATGGATACGGAAAAACTATCTGGTGGCTCTTGGCTTTGTGGTTCTGCTGTTCCTGACGCAGCTTCCCATGACAATGAACTATGTGCCCAAGGGCTATGACATGAGGTTTCATTATTACCGGATTTACACAATAGCGGAGGGACTTCGGGACGGGAGCTTTCCGGTGAAGATACAGCCGGAGTGGTTCAACGGCTACGGCTATGCCACCGGGGTTTTCTATGGAGATGTGCTGCTTTACCTTCCGGCATTCCTTTACTGTATGGGATTTCCACTGGGGACGGCATACAGGGCCTACGTTCTCTTTATCAATCTTATCACTCTGGGCAACGCTTATCTCTGCTTCCGGACTATTTCAAGGGATAAATATATAGGATTGCTCGGAACGGCGGTCTATGCCATGTCCCTGCACCGTCTGGTGGCGCTCTTTACCAGAGCGGCCCTTGGCGCTTATACGGTGATGGCGTTCTGGCCACTGCTGATTCTGGGACTCTGGGCAATATATTACGGAGAGGAAAAGGAGTACCGCAGAGGATGGGTGTATCTGGTGGCCGGCTCTGCCGGAATCATAGGCTCGCATGTGCTGGGAACGCTCATGACGATCCTGTTTGCGGCCCTGCTTCTGATTCTTTTTTTCCGGGAGACATTTCAAAGGAGGAGGCTTTCGGCTCTGTTCCGGGCAGCCGCCGGGTGTCTTGTTTCCAATCTCTTTTTTCTGGTTCCCTTTCTGGACATGTATCAGAGCATGACGCTGACCACCTATCATGGAAACAAGCCGCTCTATTATAATTCCGCCTTTGTCTCCCAGCTGTTTTCCACTGCCTACAATGCGGTGGCGGATGTGAAGGCTGACCTGAAGGGAATGTATCAGGACATGCCCATGTCGGTTGGGCCGGCATCAGGCCTGGTTCTACTGGCCGCCTTGTGCCTGCTCGTCCGAGGCGGCGGTATGGAGAGGAAGGACAGGTCTTTGTTAAAGAGGCTTCTTGCGCTGGCCTTTCTCTCCCTGTGGATGTCAACCAACCTGTTTCCTTATATGTGGCTGGATGAATATGTCCCCGCGGTTTATGAGGTTCTGTCTAAGTTTGAATTTGCCTGGCGTTTCCTGGGTGCGGCCACGGTTTTTATTGTGCTGCTGTATATTTTTGTGCTTGGAAGAGCGGCGGGATATTTCGGGAGAAGGCGGGCCCTGGCCGCCGGGGCGGTGGTCTGTGCGTTATTCTGCTGGCAGGGATCGGATTATCTGTTCCAGTATAACAATCTGATGATTCCCTTTGAATTTGAGGACAGCTTCCGGGATCTGACGGTGAAGGCGGTCTATGACGGCGCCTATCTGCCGGAGGAAACGGATTATCTTTCCATGACGGCGGATATCAGGGTATCCGATCCCGACCGGGTGAGCGCCGCCCTGACGGCAAGGGAGGGGACATCTCTTGCCGTGTCTGTGGAGAACAGCTCCGAAAGAGAGGAGTACGTGGATCTTCCCCTGCTCAAGTATAAGGGATATTATGCGGAAAGCACAGGCAGAGGGCTTCCTGTGTCGTGCGGAGAGAACAACCGGCTCAGAGTCGCGGTTCCGCCGGCCTTTAGCGGTACTGTGTATGCGGCCTTCGCAGAGCCCTGGTATTGGCGGGCGGCGGAGATTGTTTCCGCAATGTTCTGGATATGGCTGGTCTTTCATCTGGCGAGAAAAGGAGAATGATAGTCTCCGCAAAAAAGGACACTTTTTTGGGCAAAAGGTGTCCTTTTTTTCTGTCTGTCCACAGGTTAGAATAATCTTATGATGCCGGGGTTTTTGACCCCGGACTCCATGGCATGGAGTGGACAGAAACAGAGGAAGGGTGTGGGGCAGTATGGAGAAATATTATCTGGCGGTTGACATCGGGGCGTCCGGCGGTCGGCATATGCTGGCGCACAGGCAAGGGGGAAAAATCATCCTGGAGGAGATTTACCGCTTTCCCAATGAGATGATACGGTGCGGAAATGAGAAGGTCTGGGATGTGGACAGACTCTTTTCGGAAATCATAACGGGAATGAAAAGGTGTGCAGAGCTTTCCAGAATACCCGTGAGTATGGGAATCGACACCTGGGGAGTTGACTTTGTGCTTCTTGACGGGCAGGACCGGAGGATCGGGGAGGCCGTGGCCTACCGGGATGAGCGCACCAGGGGCATGGACGAGAAGGTGTATGAGATCATATCAAAGGAGGAGCTGTACGCAAGGACGGGAATTCAGAAGCAGATCTACAACACCATTTACCAGCTGACGGCCCTGAAGGAGAAGAAGCCCCGGGAGCTTGCGCGGGCGGCAAGGCTTTTGATGATTCCGGACTACTTTCATTTCCTCCTTACGGGGAAGGCGGCGACGGAGTACACTAATGCCACCACGACTCAGCTTGTGAATCCGGTAACAAGGGACTGGGATGAGGAGCTGATCGCAAGACTGCAGTTTCCCAGATCTGTTTTCCAGAAGATTGTGAAGCCGGGAACAGAGCTGGGAGCCCTTCGGGAGGAGATCGCCGGACAGGTGGGGTATTCCTGCAGGGTGGTGCTTCCGGCCACTCATGACACGGGCTCTGCGGTGATGGCGGTTCCCGCCAACACGGGCAGCGTGCTCTATATCAGCTCCGGAACCTGGTCGCTTATGGGTACGGAGCTTGAGGAGGCGGACTGTGGCAGGGAGAGCATGCTTCATAACCTGACCAACGAGGGCGGCTACAATGATCGGTTCCGTTATCTGAAAAATATCATGGGACTATGGATGATACAGTCCGTGAAGAAGGAAACAGGAGGGCGGCTTGGCTTTGGAGAGATCTGCCAGATGGCATCGGAGTGCGGGATTTCCTCCCTTGTCGATTGCAATGATGACCGTTTTCTCGCACCGGAGAATATGACGGAGGAGATAAAGGCGGCATGCCGGGAGACGGGGCAGAGAGTGCCGGAGGGAATTGGAGAGACGGCTGCAGTGATCTACAACAGCCTTGCAAAGTGCTATGCGGATACCAGAAGAGAGCTGGAAGAGATAACGGGAAAGCGATATGAAAGCATCCACATTGTGGGAGGCGGATCAAATGCGGATTACCTGAACCGTCTCACCGCCAGAAGTGCCGGGGTGCCGGTGTATACGGGACCGACTGAGGCCACTGCCATTGGCAATCTGACGGCCCAGATGATAGAGGCGGGGGAATTTACCGATCTTTACGAGGCGAGGAGCTGCATTTTTGAATCCTTCGGGGTAAAAAAATACGAGCCCTGACATATGAACCGAAGGTCTGTGTTCGCACAGCTTTTAGCAGGCCCCGGGAAAATGATGAGACGCTGTGCAGAAAAGAGGAAGAGATGAATCAAAAGGAACGCTATGAATGTGCAAGGGAAAGATATGCGGCCATCGGAGTGGATACGGATGCGGCCATCGCAAGGCTTAAGGAGATCCCGGTATCACTCCACTGCTGGCAGGGAGATGACGTGACCGGATTTGACCACGACGGTCCCCTCACCGGAGGAATCCAGACAACCGGCGATTATCCGGGAAGGGCGAAGACACCGGAGGAGCTGATGCAGGACATGGACCAGGCCCTTAGACTGATGCCTGGAAAAAAGAAGCTGAACCTGCACGCAAGCTATGCCATTTTTGAGGAGGGAGAGCATGCGGACCGCAATGAGCTTGTACCCGGGCATTTCGCAAAGTGGGTGGAGTTTGCAAAGGAGAGAGGCATGGGGATCGATTTTAATCCCACCTTCTTTTCCCATGACAGGGTGAAGGACGGGCTCACTCTCTCAAGCCCGGACGAGGAGACAAGAAAATTCTGGATCGAGCACGGAAAGGCATGTATCCGCATATCGGAATATTTTGCGAAAGAAACAGGGGTGCCCTGCGTCATGAATATCTGGACGGGAGACGGCTATAAGGACATTCCTGCAGACAGGATGGGTCCCCGCATGCGCTATAAGGATTCTATTGAGCAGATCCTGTCGGAGCCCTTTGACAAAAGCCTGGTAAAGCCCTGTGTGGAATCCAAGGTTTTCGGGATCGGGGTGGAGTCCTACACGGTGGGAAGCGCGGAGTTTACCCTGAGCTTTGCGGCTGCCAACAAGGGATGTCTGCCGCTTATGGATAACGGGCATTATCATCCGACGGAGGTGGTATCCGACAAGATTCCGGCACTCCTGTGCTTCTTCCCGGAGATCGCCCTTCACATCACAAGACCCGTGCGCTGGGACAGCGACCACGTGGTGCTCTTTGACGACGAGACAAGGGAGATGGCAAAGGAGATAGTGCGAAACGACGCTCTGGATCGTGTGTATATGGCGCTGGATTATTTCGATGCGGGAATCAATCGGATTTCGGCATGGACCGTGGGCTTTCGCAGCTGGCAGAAGGCGCTTCTTAATGCACTGTGCATACCCAACGGGGAATTAAAGAAGCTGCAGGAGCAGAACCGCCTCACGGAGCTGATGGTGTGGCAGGAGGATATCAAGACCTTTCCTTTCGGAGACATCTGGGAGGAATACTGCAGGCAGTGCGGCGTTACTGCGGATAAGAGCTGGTTTGATGCGGTAAGAAAATATGAGGAAGAGGTATTGTCAAAGAGATAAAGGATGCGGATGCCGGACCCTGTAAAGAGCGGGCCGGACAGTGCAGGCAGGAGGAGAGAAGAATGAGATTTTTGGATGCTGAGTTTGTGCAGGGCTTTATCCGGATGGCTGATGACGGCTGGCAGCAGGGATGGCATGAGAGAAACGGCGGAAACCTGTCCTATCGGGTAAAGCCCGGGGAAGTGGAGGCTGTGAGGGAGAATTTTGAGGAAAAGGAATGGCAGCCGATCGGTACCGGCGTGCCAAAGCTTGCGGGAGAATTTTTCCTGGTGACAGGGAGCGGAAAATATTTCCGGAATGTGTCAATCAAACCGGAGGATTCCATCTGTATGATAGAGTTGGATGAAAGAGGAGAGAATTACCGTATTGTCTGGGGGCTTGTGAACGGGGGAAAGCCAACCTCTGAGCTTCCCTCCCATCTGATGAACCATGAGGTGAAGAAGGAGGTGACGGGCGGAAGATACCGTGTCATCTATCACGCCCATACCACGAATGTGATTGCACTCACATTTGTGCTTCCCTTAAAGGATGAGGTTTTTACCAGGGAGCTCTGGGAGATGGCAACGGAATGTCCTGTCGTGTTCCCTGACGGGATCGGCGTGGTTTCCTGGATGGTTCCCGGCGGCAGAGAGATTGCGGTGGAGACCAGCAGGCTGATGAGTGACTATGATGTCGCCGTTTGGGCTCATCACGGAATGTTTGCGGCAGGAGAGGATTTTGATCTGACCTTCGGGCTCATGCACACCGTGGAAAAGGCGGCGGAGATTCTGGTAAAAATGCTTTCCATGCGCCCGGATAAGCTCCAGACCATTAAGCCGGATGATTTCAGAAACCTTGCAAAGGACTTCCATGTGACTTTACCGGAAAAATTTCTGTATGAAAAGTAAAAAGGTGCCTGTCGGACCAGCGTCCGACAGGCATCATTAATTTCACAGGAAAGACCTTGCCGCTGTGAGGTGATAAAGAATATTGCCGCTTATGAAAAGCGCCGTTCATACCGATATAAGATATGTAGAGAAATGGATTTCGAACAGTAAAGGTCAAGGAGGAGAAGAATGAGCACATTTGCAAAAACAGAAATTGCGGCGCAGGCAGGCCAGGCGTACGAGGCTTCATCGGCCAGTGCGAAAAAGCCGGGGAACTACGGCAGGACAATAGGAAGACCGGAGCTCAGCGAGAAGGCGGAGGAGTATTACAAGGAGCTGAAGAAAAAGTTTTCCAACATGGATTTTATTCTGGTCAGCAAGGATATGAAGGACATGGCAAGAGCCTCGGCGGCAAGCTATGCCAATCCCAACAGACTGGTGGTTCTGATTGATGAGGAAAAGCTGGAGAGGATGGCCCAGGACGAAAGCTTCCGGAAGCAGTACGAGGGAATTATCCGGAATGCGGGGACGAAGCTTCCGCAGCTTAAGCAGAGCCTTGGAAGTAATGCATCTCTGGTAAAGGGATTCGGTATGGAGATCAATAAGAAGGGAATCGCCTCCTTCTTTGCGGTGGTTGACAAATCACTGGCTGCCCAGAAGAAGCGGATCGCAAATAAGGCGAAGGAGAAGAAGGCAAACGCCAGGAAGGAAGAGAAAAAGGCGGCGAAGAAGGCTCAGGAAGAGAAGTGGGAAGAAATGAGGGCCGGGAAGGATGAGGATCTTGTCACGGTGACCGCTTCCTCCATAGAGGAGCTTATACAGAAAATTAATGATGTGGTTTACAGCTCTATGAGCGATTATGTCCAGACGGAAGATGAGAGAATGGTCGGACAGCATTTTGATTCCAGATGGTAGAAACAGGGGTAAGGAGAAGTAAGATGCAGATTTCAGGCACGGCTGCGGGAGCTGTCTATAAGCCCGGCAGAAAACAGGAAACAGAAAAGACAAAAGGCGGTTCCTTTGGCGAGATTCTGAAATCCTCCGGACAGGAGGATGCCTCGCGGCAGATCCGGGAAAAGATGGAGGAGCTCTACGATAAAATCAGAAAGGGTGAGACGCAGCAGAGCTTTCAGATCGGCGCGTCATCCTTTACCCTGAAGGAGTGGGAGCGCTTCATCAGGAGATTCGACAAGGGCCAGGAGGAGCTTGAGGAGATGATCAGACAGGCCCGGGAAATGATGAGAGCCCGGATGGCAGCCGGCAATATAGAGGAGGAGTCTGCAGGGGAAGACCTGGCAGAGTAAGGTGCTTGACGGATGAGTGTGACGACGAAGGATCTTGCGGAAATATGCGGGGTTTCCAGGACCACCGTGATCAGGGCTCTCCACGGAACCGGAAGAATCAGCGCCCAGACAAAGCAGAGGATTCTGGAAACGGCAGGCAGGCTCGGATATGAGCCGGATCTGGCGGCAAGAAGCCTAGTTCTTGGAAAAAGTATGATGATCGGCGTTGTCGTGGTGGATCTGAGGAATCTCTATTTTCCAAAGATTGTGGATGCCATAGGCCGCCGGGTGCTGGAGGACGACTATATTCTGAATATCACGATCCATGAGGATAACAAGGAGGCGGAGAGGAAGCTGATCCGAATGCTCACGGGACATCGAGTTGACGGTCTGATTCTGAATCCCATCAATAAGGGAGAGGCTTTCTATGAGATGATGAAGAAAGTGAAGGTGCCCTATTGTATTCTCGGAATCGATGAGTTTGCGGGCTGTGCGGCGGTGGGAGTGGATGAAGAGGCTGCGGGAGCGGATGCGGCCAGATATATTCTGGAAAAGGGCTACCGCAATTCGGCTTTTGTGGTTCCGCCTCTGTATGATGCGGACGGTGTTCTCAATCTGGGACATCACAGACGTCTTAAAGGCTTTATTTCCGTGATGGAGAACAGCGGCTGCAGTTATCATGTGATTTACGATAAGGACGGCAGGCCGGGTTATCTGCAGCAGACTCTTGCGCTGGTCAGGGAAGCGGGCCGGGAGAATAAGCTTGCGCTTTTGTGTTCGGGTGCCATGTTTGCAATGGATATCGTGGGGGCTGTGCGGCAGCATGGCTATTATGCTCCGGAGGATTACGGGATCATGGCCTTTGACGGGATTGAGGAATATCAAAGCTGGAGTCCGCGCCTTACGTCCCTTGACAATCATGTGGAGAAAATGGGATTTGAGGCAGGAGATCTGGTCATCAGGATGATCCGTGGAGAGGCATCGGAAAGGCGGATCGTGATCCCGCACAATATCGTGGAGGGACAGACCTTATAGAAGTGTGCGTATGCAGCAGGGATGAGGGCCGGCGGTGAGACCGGCTCTTTTTGTTGTGTGCCGAGCATGGCACTAACCTTACTGGTGAAAGTCCAGTCACGGGTA
>CAJUIO010000011.1 GCA_910586025.1 uncultured Lachnospiraceae bacterium | reverse complement strand
CGGTCTCCGCAATCAGCATAGGTCTTGCCATGGCCAGAGCCTGATCCGCACCGCCCCGTGCGGGCTGTTCCTGCGCCATACTTCCGCCATCCGCGGCATCTCCTCCCGCCCCTTTTGGCACCGCACATCCGCCAAGAATACTCACCGCTGCCGCTGCCGCCAGAATCGTCCTTATTCCGCCTCTTTTCATAATGATATTCCCCCTCCCTGTCCATGCTTATCACGATGCCGGAATTGCGGGGCACGAAATGCGAAGCAATCTGCAGACATCGTATTCTACTATCAGTATACCACAGACCGGCCGCCAGAACAACAAACCTCCCCGACAGACCGGACATAAAGAGGGCACTCCGCTTTCAACCCCGGAATACCCCCTTTGCTCCTTAGTGATATGTAATTGCCGACCGCTTACGCCCGGGTCCGGACCTTGCCGATAAACTCAAAAACCTTAGGCAGATACAGATTCCAGCTTTTCCAGTCATGTACTCCGGGCTCCTCGATCCACTCGATGGAAACGCCCTTTTTACTTGCGTACTCGTAAAATCTTTTATTGCCCTTGTATGTAAAATCCTCGGTTCCCTGGGCCATCATCATCGCCGGAAGCTTCCGGCCTTCGGCAATATCCTGATCCAGCAGGGCGTAGCAGTCCTCCACGGAACCGATCAGCTCCTGCGGATTCTCAAAATGTCCGAATATTTTCTCAAACTCCCTTCCAAAGAATTCTCTCGGATCCGTATCATGGTGAACATACTCATACATCAGATCCACCGCCGAGGCGATCGGACAGGCCGCCGCAAACCTTTCCGGAAAACGCAGCGCCATCTTGAAGGTTCCAAGCCCTCCCATGGACATCCCCGAGATGAAATTATCCTTCCTCTCCCGGGATACGGGAAAACGCTGATATACAAATTCCATAAATTCCTCGGACAGATAGGTGAACCAGTCCGGTCCGTAAGCCATATTGGCATAGCTGCCGTTCTGGGCATCCGGCATAACCACCGCAATACCATATTCATCCGCAAGGAGCTGCACCAGGGTGCAGTCATGCCAGTCCGCATAATTGTCCGAGCCTCCGTGGAGAAGCCAGAGCACCGGCAGCTTTTCCTTTTTCTCATAGTGCTCCTGATATTTTTTCCCATCCACAAAGGGGATAGGCAGTATCATTCGAAATGCGGTGCCAAAGCCCAGGGCCTTGGAATCGAAACGACATGTAAAAACAGCCATGGTCACTCATCCTCCTTTCCAAGGGGAAGCCAGTCCAGAAAGACCGGAATCAGAGGATCCCAGAAATCAAAGTCATGACCGCCCTCACCCTCCAGCCAGGTGATATCCATCCCCGCCTTCTCGAATTTTTCCTTTGCCCCGGCACATTGGGCATATCCGAAATCCTGCCTTCCGCACACGGACCAGAATCTGGGCATCCGAATTCCCTTTCGGACATTTTCTTCCGTCATCCAAATCAGGTCGCTGCATGTCCCTCTGATCTCCTCCGCGGTGCCGAAAGCATTCGCAAATTTCTTCTGTTCCTTTTCCTCCAGAGCCGGCACAAATTCCGTCAGGATCTGCAGGATATCATGAGCGGAGGAAAAGCCTCCCGCATGACTGAACAGCTCCGGTTCATTCAGAGCCCACTTATAGGCCACGAAGCCTCCCATGGATACTCCCGCCGTGAAATTCCGCTCCCTGTCCCTGGAAAGGCAGGGCAGGAACCACCGCATGACGTGGATCAGCTCTTTGCTGATCATGGAATAGTAATCCGCGCCCTGCTTCATATCCATCCCATAGCCATGGCAGGTGGTGGGCATGATCACCGCAAGCTTCTTCCTGCAGGCATACCGCTCTATGGAGGAGAACCGCATCCACTCGGAGCAGTCCCTGTTAGCCCCGTGGAAAAGCCATAATACCGGATATCCCCCCTGATCCGGCGCTTCATCCGGCAGAATCACACAGACCTCCTGATGGCTGTTGATATAGCCGGAACGAAAATCAAGCTGCAAAAACGCCATATTCTCTCCTCCCCTATTTTAATGCGCCGAATGCGATATTCCGCACCCTGTGGTGGACGTATTCCTCCATATTCGGAACAAGATTGTGCATATAGACTACCGAGGCCTTCTCGGAGGGATCCACCGCTATATAGGTTCCCATATAGCCGGTCCAGCCGAACTCACCCACCGACGAATTACTGACCCGCCCCGGTTCCATCAGCGTCCTCACGCCAAGCCCGTAGCCGTAGCCCTCCAGATAAGAGCATCGAAAATCCCGAAGCTGTCTTCTGTTGAGACGATTCTGACGCATCAGGTCGATGGTCTTTCTTCCTATAATCTGCTCTCCCTTATAAATACCGCCGCAAGCCAGCATCTGGGCAAAAGCCGTGTAATCCCGAACACTGGAAAACAGGCCGGCGCCTCCCGCCTCATATTTTGCCCCCGGTTCATGACGCATATCAAACATCCCCGCCGTGGGCTCCATGGTTCCGTCCTCGCTGCGCAGATACGGTGTTGCCATTCTCTCTCTGAGATCGCCAAAATACCGGTATCCCGTACTCTTCATCCCCAGAGGGTCAAACAGCTCCTTCTGCAGGAATTCTCCCACCGTCATTCCGGATACCGCCTCGATCAGGCCCGCCACCAGCTCATGGCCAAATCCATACAGCCAGCGGGTGCCGGGATCAAACCGCACCGGCACCTTGGACATGGCCCGGATATCGTCCCGGAGGGTGTAATCCCCTATGGTCTCCTCCAGCTCCTTCCTGACCTGTTCCATCATCCTGTGGGTATAATCCTCTCCGCCATAGCCGATGCCCATGGACATGGAGAAGCAGTCCTGAACCTGAATGGGCCTTTTTGCAGGCCGGATGGTATAAGTGCCATCCGCCTGCTCTTGGGCTACACAGGTATTTTTCCATTCCGGAAAATACTCGCTGATCGGGTCATTTAACAAAAACTTCCCTCTCTCATACAGCATCATGGCCGCGGTTACTATCACTACCTTGGTCGAAGAAAACTGGCGGTAAACCGTATCCGCCGTGATCGGAGTCTTCTTCTCCAGATCCGCATAGCCAAAATAATTCTCATACAGGACTTCCCCGTCCCTTGCCACGGCGCAGCCGCAGCCCGCAGGTCCTCTTTTCACAAGACCGCTCAAAAATTCATCCATTGCCTGAAAACCGCTCATTCTATTTCCCCCAATACTGCGCCGGGCGCAGTCCTGAATCTGTCAATAACCATATTCCTCAAAAATAATCTTGTCTGCCGCTTCCTGGCATTCCTCCAGAACTCCCGTGATGTCCTCCTCGAAGGTCATGGTGTTAAAGAACTGGATGAGCGGACCTGTCAGCATGGGCTGCCAGCACCGGAAGCTTCCGGGAGAAACGGAATCCATGCAATATTCCGGATCCGTTATGGTAATCGCCTTCATACGCTCATTGTTCTGATAAGCCTCACTGTCAGCCACCGGGTAATAATAGGTGGGATATCCGATCCTGTCTGACCACGCAAACACGCCGCTCTCCTCAATAGGGTCTCCGTCATTGGCCGTGTGCCACCAGGAGATAAAGCGATATGCCGCAAGAGCCTCCTCCTCGCTGGCCGACGAGGTCACCATAAAGCACTGCGTATTGGAGGGTGCCTGCTTTCCTCCCTCCGGGGTCTCGATCAGAGTGGTGACTCCATAATTAATTCCGTAAGCGTTCAGATCCGCCATCAGCCACGCACCCGTGATGTAAAGCCCCAGCTGATTGGATACGAACATAGTGTCAAGATCGGATTCCACCGGATTGGAACCATTATCAAACTGCAGCTTGAACCATTCCACATAATCAATATATCCCTGATTTCCCGCAAAATGAGCCTGCCATTTTCCTTCTTCATTCTCCGTCACCTGAAGTCCTCCAAACATCTGCATGATGCAGGCATCCGCACCGATATTGGTATAGCTCAGGCCGGAGCCGTACACATGGGCATCGGGATCGGTGATCTTCTGCGCATACTCCGTCCACTCGTCATAAGTCTTGGGGGGCTGCTCGGGATCGAGCCCCGCTCCCTCAAACAGATCCTTGTTCCAGTACATTACATAGGAGCTGATCTGAAAAGGAATCCCGTAAAGACCGTCCTCGGTGGAGAGGGAATCCAGATAAGAGGAAATAAAATCCTCCTCCTTCATATCTGTCTTTTCCCAGATATCGCTGATGCAGCGCACCTTTCCCTCAAAATCATATTTTCCGGAAGCGCCCGTCAGAATCAGGGCCGGGGCCGCATCCGCGGCCATGGCCGTGGTGATCTTGTCCCCGAATTCCGAGGAGGAGTCCATCTCAACCTTAATATTCCACTTATTCGTCTCATTGAATTTCTCAACAAACTCGATGAGAACCTGTCCGTCCGACCCGGTCCATCCATTCCAGAACTGGATCGTGATGGGATCGTAGGTCTCAGCCTGTGCGGCATCCGCCGTCTCCCCGCCCTCCTGTGTCTCTTCACCGGAAGAAGCCTCCTGCTTTGCGCTTTCCTTCTCCCCCTGTGAAGGCGCCGCATCCTTTCCTCCGCAGCCGGCCAGTGTCATGCACATGGAAGCCGCGAGAACAATTGCCAATACCTTTCTCATAAGTACCTCCTTTTTTGTAGGTTTTGCTAAATTTTATTACGTTACAGCACTATAATTTTACCATTCTGTTAATATAATGTCAACACTCCCCATTTCATATTTGGCACTATATTTAGCTAAATATTTAGCCCTTCAGTCCGCTGGAAGCCGTCCCCTCGACGAAATACTTCTGTCCGAATATATAAAGCACAAACATGGGACAGATAGAAATAAAGGCTCCCGCAAAGGCCGTGCCGTACTGCAGGCTGGAATCGATGAACATGGCAAGACCATTGGTCACTGTCCGCATATTCGTATTACTTGTGATCAGCAGCGGCCACATCAGATCATTCCAGGCCCCGTTAATTCCAAGCACGATCACTGTCACGATCGTCGGCTTTACCAGAGGCAGCATGATCCTTCCGAAAATCCCGAATTCCGACAGCCCGTCGATTCTGGCCGCTTCCTCAAGCTCCCTTGGAAGCATGGAAAAGGCCGCCCGTGTCATGAACACCGTGATCGCCGCTCCAAGGTTTGGAACGATCAGACCGGCAAAGGTGTCATACATCCCCATCTTGTAAACCTCCAGAAACAGAGGAACCATAATCACCTGAAAGGGAATCATCATGGTTGCCAGGATCATGATAAACAGCACGTTTTTCCCCTTAAAGGAGAGCCTTGCAAACGCATACCCGGCCAGCGAGTTCAAAAACACAGAGGGTATGGTGGAAGCAAGGCAATAGACCACCGAATTTTTCACATATCCCCATATCTTGATCCTGCGCGCGATCTCCGTAAAATTCTGCAGGGTAAAATTGCTTGTAAAAAACTGAGGCGGATACTGCATCAGCTCTTTCTGAGGGCGGAAGGCACAGATAGTGATCCACACCATGGGCACAATGATCAGCAGCGCTACCGCAAAGAGGATCAGCGTGATAAAAAGATCCGTGAGTCTGTCTTTCGTTTTCTTGTGCATTCTCATTCCTCCTATTTTTCTTCCCTGTACAGCCTGGCATAAAATACAACCGTGATCACCAAAATGATGGCAAACAGGAACATGGAGACCGCGGAGCCGTAGCCCATCCTGTTATTGGAAAAGGCCCTCACGTAAGTATAGTACACCAGAGTCTCCGTGGAATAATTCGGCCCGCCCTCCGTGGTGGTAAGCACCAGGTCAAAGATCTGCAGGGAACCGATCAGCCTTGTGATCAGCACAAAGGCGATGGTCTCCTTGATCAGCGGCAGCGTGATGGAAAAGAACTGCCGTATCTTGGAGCACCCGTCCAGCTCCGCGGATTCGTAGAGCTCTCTCGGGACATTCTGCATGGCGGAGAGAAAGATTACCGTGGAAATTCCAAAGGAGCGCCATACCGACATGAACACGATCACATAAAAGGTAAGGCCCGGCGTATTCAGGAAATTGACTCCCTTGATCCCGATGCATTCAAGCCAATAGGTCATCATCCCCACATTGGAATGCAGAAACATCCTCCACATAATGGCAACAGCCGTGGCGGAGCAGACAATAGGCATAAAATATACAGCCCGGAAAAAACGGTTGCGGAGCCGGTTTTTGGTGAGAAGCCCGGCCAGAGCCAGCCCGATCAGCATCTGCAGCGGCACCTCGACCATGGTAAACTTCAGTGTCACCCAAAGACCGTTCCAGAGCCTCTTATCCCGGAAGGCCTCCGCAAAATTATCAAAGCCCACAAAGCCCTTTCCCACCAGGAACATATCCATGTCAAAAAAACTGCACACAAAGGCCGCAATCATAGGTAATATCCGAAAGACAATCAGGAGAAGCACCACGGGCATCACAAACAGATATGCCACGTGAGACGGTTTATTCCAAAATGCTTTTATTTTTCCTACCATATTCTTCCTCCCGCTTACACTCTTCCCACGCTGCCGTCCTCGTTTCTTCTGAACTGACTCACATATCTCCAGCCCAGCTCCGCATCCATGGGTGCCACCTCATGGCCCTTATCATGCATCATCACGTAGTTGTAATAATTCTGAGGCTCATCGTCCATGGTGTAGAAACGGTTCACCTGATAAAAATGATGGGGATAAACCGGCGATGGATAAAGCTCCTCCACCTGATCCCCCTCCACGCCGCAGCCACAGGGATGAGGCTCCTCTATCGGAGGCGTGGGACGTACCTCCACATGATTGTACCATTTCCAGAAATCATACTGATGCTGCTGGGTGCAGCCTCTGTAAATCGGATAAGACACCTCTCTCGTTCCATAGGTATACCAGATGGGCATGCGGAAATCGTACTCTTCCTTTTTCTTCATGGCGAGCGCCATGGGTATCACATCCTTGTAGTCCACCTGGCTTGCGCCGACTCTGCTGCCCGGCCAGTTGGAATCAATATGACAGATTGCCGCAATCATTTCCGGATAGAGCATGGCCACTGTCTGCGCCATGGCCGCCCCGTTGGAAAATCCCGACAGATACACCCTGGCCGGATCAATGGGATAGTCCCGCAGCATCCGGAGGATCAGAGCCTTGCAAAATTCCACGTCCTCCTCCACATCAGGATCCATGGAGCTGTTCCAGCCCGCCCGGTCGCTTCCCCAGGGATAAACCGTGATAAAGCCCTCTCTTTCTCCCACCTCATGAAACCGGCTCATCTCCGCCGCTTCCTGAGGATTATCCGATCCCCCGTGATAGAAGACCATCAGCGCGGCCTCTCTGCCCTCTCCGCCCTTTTCCATCCTCTCCCTGATGCTGCCGGGAACATGGACCAGCCAGGTGTGAGGTCTGCCGTCCAGCGAATCATCCTCCAAAAACCAGGTAAAACCGGGATCCTCCATATTGATTCGGAAATCGCTGTCCCCGTGGGCTCCCGTGTTCAGCCTTCTCACCCTTGCAAAACAGGTATCCCACGCTCTGCGCAACAGCTCCTCCCCAAACTCCCGGAAATTCTTCGAAGCTGTCACAAACTGGCTTTTATTGATTTCATTTCGGTAAATTCTCTCCGCCTCGTCCTCGCTCTCCGGCACCGCCTGACAGGCTCTTACCAGATAAGCCTCCGCCTTTGGCGATGCTCCCGCAAGATAAGCGGGCACGGAAGCCATAACCGCCCTTTGGCACACGCCGTCGTCAAGCTCCCCTCCGATCCCAAGCACAGCCGCCACATTCTCCGGCTTCACAGCCGCCATGGCGTACACCATGGAAGCGCCCTGCCCGATTCCAATCCAGTATTTCGTGTCATTCATGGGATGCCAGGTGCTCAGCATGGCCTTCAGTGTGGGAATTCCCAGACTGTTCAGCTCAAAGGGCTTATCGTCCGGACGGATCATGCCGTCCTGAAGCTCGGCAAGCGCCGCAAGATCATCCGCCCCCTCCGGATCCAGCCTCCAGTTCCAGCCTCCCTGCAGGGGATTGGGAAAGGAAAGGATCAGTTTCTTCTCCTCGGCAAGCGCCGCAAGCCCCTGGTCCAGAAGCTCCTGCACGGATTCCCTGTCCGGGCTCTCCCGGAGCACCGTGATACTGGATACCTTGAATGCGTTTCTGTTAGGAATATCCGGATAATACAGGTAAGTCTCTCTCCCTGATGAATTCAGCTTTTTCAGATATAATGGCATATACCCCTCCTCCTCTTTCTTTTTCCTTTGGTAATTGTGCTTATGCTATTTCGTTTTAGTATATATGATTATACTCAAACCGCCAAAAATGTCAAGAGAATTACGCTAAAAACAGCAGGCAAAAGGCAAATCCTTTAGCCTGCTGTTTTTAGCATGTTATTTATAAGACCGCCAGCCTGTCAGTCTTCCTGAATGGAAAAGCTGTCCCCAAAGATATAGCGGGGCTGGATCAGCCGGTTTACCGGCATGGTGATGTTGTTATTGATAATCGTCATGAGAAGATCCACGGAATTCTCTCCCAGATCCTCCACGGAGCTTCCGATCACAGTGATGGAAGGCGAGGTCTGCTGCAGCATACGGTTGATTCCGTAAACCACAAGAGCCATCTGCTGCGGGATGCTCACACCTGCCTCCATGAGGGCGAAAAGGACCCCCAGCGCCATGGTGTCATAGGTGACAAAGAGAGCCTCCGGCTTTTCCTCCAGAGAAAGCAGCTTTCTCGCACACAGATAACCCCCCTCCATGTCCTTGCTTTTTTCCTTGCAGACCCACTCCGGCCTGACCTCGATTCCCAGCTCCTCACAGGTATTGAAAAACCCAAGCTCCCGCAGGCTCGAGCTTCCCGTCCCCTTCGTGCCGCCCACATAGCCCGCCGTCCGGATCCCCTTTCTAGCAAACAGCCTTGCGCACTCTTTGCCGATCAGATAGCCGTCGGCATAAACGCTGCTGTTCTTCTCGCTGAAACGGCTCGAAAGCACCAGAGGCACGTCAAACCGCTCCCCGTCTATAAACGCAATGTCTTCCGCGGAGGGGCCGGCTATGATAATTCCGTTGTATTTGCGGATGCTCATGACATCCCGATGCTCCGAGAGCCTGCCGTCCTGAAAAAGACGGATGACAAACTCCACCTGATATCCGTTTTTTTCCACCGCGGCGGCGGCTCCCTTAAAGAAGCTCGCCATAGAGCTCTCCATGAAGGTATCGTTCCAGAAAATCGCTATAATCTGATTGGGCTGTCTGCCGGAAGCACAGCGCAGCCGCCTGGCATAAATATTGGGATGATAATCCAGCTCCCTTGCCGCCTCCTGGATGCGTCTCTGGGTTTCCTTCGCAATGCGCATCTCGTCTCCTCGGCCGTTCAGCACAATGGACACCGTGCTGGGAGACATCCCCACCTGTTCGGCAATCTGCTTGATCTGAACCGTTGCGGAATTTTTTTTCATAGAATCCCTGCCCCTTATCTTTCATTTTTTGCATTCTTTATCCTGTTTCATCCTGATTCTACCCGTAATTTCTCCCAGTGTCAACCTTTCGCCCGGCTCATCCTATGTCACGATGCTGTTTTAGCTATATTTTTTGCTGTCATTTAGCATTTTTTCATTTTCTATTGACATAAGGCACAATGCATATTACTATATTTAATACAGTTTTCCATGCTTACACTTTAGCTAAACTACGTTAGCAAATTATCTTTCATTACAAGGAGGATTCTATATGACACCGGAACGCCCCAAAAAACTGCTGAACAAAAATTTTCTACTGCTGATCGCCCTCAGCCTTACGACATCACTCGGATACAGCATGATTTCCACGCTGGTTTCTTCCTACGCGGTCTCCTTCGGAGCCCAGATCTCCGCCGCGGGGGTCATTGCCGGTATTTTTTCCATCAGCGCTTTGCTCTGCCGGCCCTTCGGCGGATTTATCACAGATCTTATGAACAAGAAATGGCTCTGCGTTCTGACCACGGTCTCCATCGCCCTCATCATGGCCGCCTACTCCCTGTGTTCCAATATGTGGCCTCTGATGGCTGTCAGGATCTTTCACGGGGCGGTATTTGGCCTGAACAGCACTGTCAACATGGCTCTTGCCACCGAGTATATTCCGGAGGACAGAATGGGCCAGGGCCTGGGCTACTATGGACTGGGACAGGTGCTCTCCCAGATCATCGGTCCCAGCATCGGTTCTGAAATCAAGAATCTTTTCGGCTACCATACACTTTTTGTCACGGTTTCCGTGATTACCTTCCTGGCATCCGTGCTGCTCATTCTCGCATTTCCCTATGACAACGCCGCGCGCAAAAAAACGCAGGAGGCCTCCCGCCCCCGCTTTACGCTAAATCAGCTGATCGCAAAGGAGTGTATTTTCTATGCCCTGATTGCCGGACTGTTCTCCATGAGCAACGGCATTGTAAATTCTTTTCTGGTATTATTGGGGGAGGAAAAGGGAATCGCGAACATTTCCCTGTTTTTCTTTACCAATGCCGTCATGCTGTTTCTTCTCCGGCTTGCGGCAGGCAGGGTGACAGACAGGATGAAGCTTCTGCCGATAGTGAATCTCTCGCTCATCACCGGGGCGCTTTCCATGATCCTGATCGGCAAAGCTCCGGTTCTGACCGTGATCCTGGCCGCCGCAGCCATTAAGGCCTTTGGAAACGTGGGCGGACAGATCTCCCTGCAGTCGGCATGTGTGAAAAAGGTAGACGCGGCAAGGATAGGCGTTGCCACAAGCACTTATTTTATCGGTGCCGATATCGGTCAGGGCTTCGGACCCGTGTGGGGAGGAAAAATCGCACAGACCTTTGGCTATCCCGCCGTTTTCTACTGTATGGCGGCGATCTTCCTTGCGGGAACGGCGGCCTTTACCGTCTATCAGCTGCGGCACGGTGTCCAGGCAAAAACCGCCCCTTCCCCAGAGCAGACGCTCTAATGCGACGGCCGGACCATATACAGACGCAATCACTCACTATTTACATAAACATAAAGGAGGAATCATTTTATGTCGGATTTTTCAACCATTGACCGGTTACTTCAGGACTTCGTGGACGGGGGCCTTCCCGGCTGCGCCATGGAAATCGCCAAAAACGGGGAAACCCTGTACCGGGGCTGCTTCGGATATGCGGATCTGGAAAGGAAGCTTCCCGTGACAGAGGCTTCCGTCTTCCGTCTGGCTTCTATGTCTAAGCTCCCTCTGGTGACCGTGATGATGATGCTTTACGAACGTGGAAAATTCCTGCTGACCGACCCGGTCTACACCATTTTGCCCGAATGGAAGCATACCACCAAGTTTCTCATCAACCCAAATGCCTATCAGGAGATCGTTCCCACAAAAAAGGCCGTCACCATCGGGGATGTCCTTTCCATGAAATGCGGGCTTCCCTACTGTAATTTCCCGGGCCATGCAGACAGTGAGACGCTCCGGGTCATGCAGCGGCGCATGCAGCCTCTCTGGGATCAGGGACATTTCACCCTGCGGGAGCAGTTGAAAGCCATGGCGGACGTGCCGCAGCTGTTTGAGCCGGGCGAGCACTGGCTCTACGGATTTTCCAGCGAGATCTGTGCGGGAATCATCGAGGAGGTCTGCGGGAAATCCATTGATAGCGTATTTGAGGAACTGCTCTTTGAGCCTTTGGGGATGGATTCCACCCGCTCTCACTACTTTGGAGATATAAAGGAACGGATGGTGAAGCTCTATGCCCTGAATGAAAACAACGAACCGCCTTCGCCCTTCCACACACCCCTGGATGACAAGCATTTGCCGGGAAAAGAGCACGAGAGCGGCTGGGCCAGATTATTCTCCACCACAGGCGATTTTTCCAGACTGATGCAGATGCTCGCCTGCGGCGGTACTTATAAGGGACAGCGGATCATGGGACGCAAAACCATTGATATGATGCGTTCTAACGGGCTGAATGCCGCACAGCAGGCGGAATTCGAGGATACCTACAATGCAGGCTACGGTTACGGCTACGGAGTGCGTACCCTGATTGACAAGAACAGGGGCAATCACAACGGTTCCCTGGGCGCGTTTGGCTGGACCGGAGGCTTCGGCACCTGGTGCGAGGCCGATCCCGCCGAAGGGATTTCCATTGTATACATGCACAATACCGTTCCCACACGGGAGCTGTATTATCACCACAGAATCCGCACAGCGGCTTACGGATGTCTTGAGTAAAAAAGGAGGGCAATATGTCTGATTTCAGAGATCTGGATCAATTATTACAAAAATACGTGGACGACGGCCTCCCCGGCTGCGGCTGCGTGATTGCGAAGCAGGGGAAAATCCTCTATGAAAACTATTTTGGCTGGTCCGATAAAGAGCAGGGAAAGCCGCTGACCCGTGAAAATGTGTTCCGCCAGGCCTCCCTCACCAAAATCGCCATGTACACCACGGCCATGATGCTCTACGAGCAGGGAAAGTTCCTGATGACGGATCCCATTTATGAGTATTTTCCGGAATGGCGCAATTCCACCAAGCTGGTTCCCGGTCCGGACGGGCGTATGAGTATCGTTCCCACCAAGGGGCCAATCACCGTGAAGCATATCATGAACATGACCTGCGGGCTTCCCTATGACATGATCATGGGCGATGTGCCGGTGCAGCATCCCGTTTCCGGACTGATGGCCGAGGCCATGAAGCCGCTTCGGGAAAAGGGGCATTATACTCTGCGGGAGCAGATCAAAGCCATGTCCGGGGTACCTCTGGCTTTTGAGCCCGGCAGCCGTTTCCTGTACGGTTTTTCCAGCGAACTGACCGCCGGACTTTTGGAGGCAGTCTGCGGCAAACCGGCGGAAACCGTCATAAAGGAAATGCTCTTCGAGCCTCTTGGCATGGAAAGCTCGGCTAACTTTATCTTCGGAGATCTCTCCGAACGGCTGGTAAAGAACTATTATCTCCATCCCGGCAGGCGTCTGGGTGAGGCGGATGCCACGTACGCCCTGACACCCGAGCAGGATGCCCGGTTTGTGGGGCCTCTTGGCTCCGTGTCCGGTTTCTCCCGGGTTGTCACCAACTGCTTCGACTACACCCGCCTGATGCAGATGCTCGCCTGCGGCGGCATCTATAACGGCACGCGCATCATGGGCAGAAAGACCATTGACCTTCTGCGCACCAACACGCTTACCGAAACCATGCTCCGGGAGGATTTTACCAACGACTACCTGGCCGGCTATGGCTACGGCTACGGCATGCGCACCCTGATGGATCCTTATGCGGGACATCACAACGGCTCCGTCGGAGCCTTCGGCTGGACGGGCGGCTCCGGCACCTGGGCCGAGGCAGACCCCTGTGAGGGCGTGTCCATCGTGTATATGCATAATCTGCAGCCGAATCTGGAAGAATACCATCACCTGCGCATGCGGGCAGTGGCTTATGGGTGTCTGCAATGAATAAGGAGGGATCAATTCCCTCCTTTCTCACTGCCCTCACCGGGCCGTCTAAAACTTCATCTGTACCAGTCTTGTCAGGATCTCCACGATCTTTTCCATGGAATCCGCACAGACATACTCAAACCGTCCATGAAAATTATGCCCGCCGGTACACAGATTCGGGCAGGGCAGTCCCATGTAGGAAAGGCGGGCTCCGTCCGTTCCTCCCCTGATCGGGATCACGCGGGGTACAACCCCGGCCTCCTCCATAGCCGCTCTGGCATTCTCAATCAGGCCCATATGCTCCTCAATAATCTCTCGCATATTGTAATAGGAATCCTTCATGACAGCCTGAACCGTATTCTCTCCGTACTTGTCGTTCATGTACTTTGCAACGCCGAGGAAGGTTTTCTTTTTCTCCTCGAATTTTTCTCTGGAATGATCCCGGATAATGTAGTCTGAAAGAGCACTCTCAACAGTCCCCTCCAGCTGGTCGAGATGATAGAAGCCCTCATACTTTTCGGTATACATGGGGTTTTCCGCCACGGGAAGCATCCCGTGAAATTCCATGGCAAGGAGCAGCGCATTCACCATCTTGTTTTTAGCGTCTCCCGGATGTACGCTCCTGCCGTTAAAGGTCACTCTGGCACCGGCAGCATTAAAGTTTTCATATTCCAGCTCGCCCAGCGCTCCGCCGTCCACCGTGTACGCATAGTCGGCTCCAAACAATCCCACATCAAAATGATCGGCTCCCGCACCCACCTCCTCATCGGGAGTAAATCCGATCCGGAGCTTTGCGTGGGGGATGTCCTTATGCTCCAGCAGGAACTGTGCAAGCTCCATAATTTCCGCCACTCCGGCCTTGTCGTCCGCTCCAAGAAGCGTGGTTCCGTCCGTCACGATCAGACGTTTCCCCTGATACCCCACAAGCTCCGGAAAATCCTCCACCTTCATCACCGTGCCGTTTTCCGCATTCAGAAGAATATCCTTTCCGTCATAATCCTCGATCATCCTGGGCTTTACATCCGTCCCCGTCACAGCCGGAGACGTGTCCATGTGGGCGATAAGCCCCAGCACAGGCTCATTCTCCATCCCGTGTGTGGCCGGAACGGATGCATACACATAGCAGTGCTCCCTGTCATAAACGATCTCCGAAGCTCCCATCGCAGTCAGCTCCTGCACAAGAAGCCCGGCAAGATTATGCTGCTTCTGCGTAGTGGGAAAGCTTCCGCTTCCTTCCTTTGACTGTGTGTCAATCTTCACATACCTCAAAAACCTTTCAATAACTCTGGACATCCCTTATCCTTCCTTTCTTTTCTTAGATTTATAATCAGCTATCCAACGATCACGGATACAATGGGCATGGTTGCCACTGACAATATGGTGGTCAGAGCCACTCCCCTGGAAGCCATCTCGTAATCCCCGCCATACTGCTGGGCCAGCATGGCCGTCATACTCCCCACCGGCGTTGCCAAAACCACCATACACACGCCGCGGATCACGTCATCATCCACAAACTGCCGGATCAAAAGCATCCCGGCCACCGGAATCACCAAAAGCTTGACCGCTGAAAACAGAAGCAGCCGGCTATCTGTAAACAGCTTTCCGATCCGGATGGCGGCGAGGGAAGAACCGATCACCATCATGCTCAGCGGTGCCGTAAGATTACTCAAATGTGTCACGGTAAGGCGCACAAACTCCGGCATCCGAATTCCGGACAGGTAGATCACAATCGTGACAATACAGGCGATCACACCCACGTTCAGAACTCTTCCTATAGAAAAGGAATCCCGCCAGCTTCCTCCTTCTTCCTGTGCGCCCTCTCTCTTTGACAAGGCCGATATTCCGAAGGTATAAATCAGAATATTATAGGGGATGGTAAAAAGCGCCGCATACAAAAGAGCGCTGTTTCCATACAGGGCGGCCACCACCGGGAAGCCCATAAACCCGATATTGGAAAAAAGTGTCATGACCCGGTAGGTTCCCCGGCTCTCCAAGGGAACTCCAAGCAACCACGGAAGCACCATGGCAATTAAAAGAAGCGCCCCGTACACCAGCACTATGATCACGGCAATCAGGAGAAGCTGCTTTCCTTCGATCCTGCCCTCCCCCATACATCCCGTGAGTACAAGGGCGGGATTTGCGATATTCACCACGATAGACGACAGCTTTTTACTCACCTCATCCGTGATAATTCCCAGCTTACAGCACAGGAAACCGATTCCCATCAAAATAAACAGCACAATCATCTGTTGTAAAAGCAGCACGTCACTCTCACCTCCTGCCGTGTTATTATCCGCCGTAGACCAGAATTCTCACGTGCAGCTTTCCCTTTTTGCTGACACCCTGAGGCTCCTTATAAAGGAAACGTCCGTATCCCCTGACGCTGACCTTGTCCTGCGCTTTCAGAATCCGGCTGTTATTCTCGCACAGCCTTCCGTTCACAAATACCTTTTTCTGCCGGAAGAGCTCCACACTGTCACTGCGGGAGAGCTTATACACTCTGGCCATCACGCCGTCAATCCTCTCCGAGGAGACCTGGATCGTCATCTCGGCAAGCTCCTCCTCCCGCACAGACGGTATCTCCTTCGTCTCCGCACACAGAACAGAGGTATGTCTGACCTTTCCAAGATTCTCCATGATAAAAGGGGCGATACTGCGCATACAGAATACATATCCCTGATTATCCTTCAATATAATATCTCCCAGAGTACTCCTGTCAATTCCCAGATTCATCAGAGCTCCCAGAATATCCCTGTGTCCCAGATCGTCCGCAAATTTCTGCATAAGGGGGCTGATCTTCAGACAGACGATGGGAAATTCCTCCTCATATCCGAAATCCTCCGCGCTCCCGAAGCGTATCATCACCCTCTCCGCCCCCTCAAAGCCGCCAAAGGCCTCAGACGGGACAAAGGAAAGCTCCCTCTCCATCTCGTAAAAGCAGGACAGCTCCGAGAGCCCGAGAAAGCCCGTAAACATATACACGTTATTCCGCCAGGACTTGTCCGCAAGCTCCTTAAATCTCTTTTTCAGTCCTTCCTTTTCTTCCACGCCTTCCACTCCCACTCTCTAAATTCCCATTAACTCTTATCATACCACAAGTTTCCAAAATCCTATAGTTCTTTTTTGCCAAACTCCTGTTAATGCGGAGCATATGTGGTAAAATATAGGAAACACCACAAATATCTTATATTCAGAAGGAGACCGCCATGAATCTGTCCGACGCCGTAAAGAGTATCATAAAGCCCCATGAGGAGGATACCCTGACCCCGCTTTCCACAATTTTCGGTGAAGCGCTTGACAAATCAAATATTCTTTCCGAATACCCAAGGCCCCAGATGGTGCGGCAGTCCTGGATCAGCCTGAACGGCACCTGGGACTATGCCATCACAAACAGCCACAAAGCCCCTGCCGGGTATGAGGGGCGCATCCTGGTCCCCTTCTCTCCGGAGGCACCCCTCTCCGGAGTTGGAAGACAGCTAAGGCCCGAGGAATATCTCTGGTATCGGAGGGAGCTTCCCGTGGATGAGGCCGCCCTTCATACGGGGAAACGCCTTCTTCTGCATTTTGGCGCCGTGGACTATCTGTGCACCCTCTTTGTCAACGGACAGTCCGTGATGACACATCGGGGCGGCTATCTTCCCTTTGAGGCCGACATCACACCTTTCCTTCATTCCGTAGACAATGAGCTGGTGCTCAAGGTACAGGATTTTACAGAAGCAAGGAGCCAGGCCAGAGGAAAACAGACCCTGAAGAGGGGAGGCATTTTCTATACCGCCCAGAGCGGCATCTGGCAGAGCGTCTGGATGGAATGGATCCCCTCCTCCTATATTCAGAAGCTGGCCGTGCGGGCAGACTACGATACCCGGAAGGTGACTCTTGATCTGTCCATCCGCTCGCATGCGAAGGCGGAATCCCCGGCTGTACTGACCGCCCGCGCACTTTTTGACGGCAGAGAGCTTGCCTGTGGGAAACAGGAGCTTTCTGCGGATAACGATATGTCCCCCGCCAAAGGCAATACGGCTTCCGGAATTACAGGCCTGCTCCCTCTCACACTCCATACAAGGCTGGAGCTTTCCATTCCGGAGGAAGCTTTTCATCCCTGGAGTCCGCAGGCTCCCTCGCTGTATGACCTTTCGGTTTCCTTTGGGGAAGACCGTGTGGACAGCTATTTTGCCATGCGCTGCTTTTCCATTGAAAAGCAGAACGGGATTCCGCTCTTTTGCCTGAACCATGAGCCTTACTTCCTCATGGGCGTTCTGGATCAGGGCTACTGGCCGGACGGCCTCTATACGGCTCCCTCCGACGAAGCCCTCATCTACGACATCACCGCCATGAAGGAGCTTGGCTTTAACATGCTGCGCAAGCATATCAAGGTGGAGAGCGCCAGATGGTACTACCACTGCGACCGCCTCGGCATGATCGTGTGCCAGGACATGGTGAACGGCGGCAGCGCCTATCACATGCCCGTGATCAGCTACCTGCCCACTCTCTGTCCCCGGCTTTCCGCACACCTGAAGGATTCCCACTATGCGGCCCTCTCCAGAAAGGATGAGCCCGCCCGTATTCAGTGGGAAAAGGAATGCCTGGAAACCGTGGACGCTCTCTCCCATTTTCCCTGTATCGCCATCTGGGTTCCCTTCAACGAGGGCTGGGGACAGTTCGATACCCGCCGGATCACAGAGCTTGTCCGAAGCAGAGACAGAACCCGCTTGATTGATTCGGCCAGCGGCTGGTTTGACCAGAACTGCGGCGACTTTATCAGCGTGCACAACTATTTCCGCCCCCTGGCCGTCACCGTCAAAAGGTGGGAAAACCGGGCCTTTTTCCTGTCGGAATACGGCGGCTTTGCCTGCCACATCAAAAATCATTCCAGTGTGGAGAGGATCTTCGGCTACAAACGCTTTGACACCCTGGAGGAATTCCGGAAGGCTTATCACAGCCTGATACAAAAATCCCTGCTTCCGTTGCGAAAACAGGGACTGTCCGGTGCCGTCTTTACTCAGCTTTCCGACGTGGAAGAAGAGGTAAACGGTATTTTAACCTATGACAGGAAAATAAATAAGTTAAAGGATTGAAAAACGTGGCCGACGCTTCCTGTCCGAACTGTCGGTTCAGCTTTCTGCGGACATGAATATAGGCGGGAATCAGGAAAAGGTCTGCCGCCACCCACGCCATAGGGTTGGAAAAGCACGCACCCAAAAATCCCAGCCGGGGCACGAGAACCAGACCTGCCAGAGTCCTTGCCACCATCTCAAACACGCCTGCCAGAATCGCAAAGGTGCTGTAGCCCATTCCCTGAATCATGAAACGGATGATGTTCACGAATGCCAGCGGCACATAGAAAGCACTGTTTATGATCAGCATCTGTCTTGCATTGTTCAGAATCTCAATCTCCTTTGTACTGACAAAAAGCTGGGCAAAATTTGTGCCGAAGAAATACATCACCACAAAGGCGCACAGGGAATAGCCCACTCCCAGCACGCTGCAGGAAAACAGGCCCTTTCCGAGGCGGTCCAGTCTCTTGGCTCCGACATTCTGCCCGCCATAGGTCGCCATGGTGGATCCCAGTGCATCAAAGGGACAGGCAAAGAACATGCTGACCTTTCCCGAGGCCGTCACGGAAGCCACGGCCACAGAGCCAAGGGAATTCACGGCCGTCTGCATGATCACGGAGCCGACCGCCGTAATGGAATACTGCAGACCCATGGGCACTCCCATGCTGCACAGCAACTTCATCTGATCCGGATCCGCCCTCCACTCATCCTTTGTAATATGTAAGATTTCATATTTTCTGATCATATACCGCAGGCACAGAAGCCCGGAAATCAACTGGGAAACCACGGTTGCCGCAGCGGCGCCCGCGACCCCCATCTTGAACACCACAATGCACAGAAGATCCAGTCCTATATTAAGCAGGGAAGAAATCACGAGAAACATCAGCGGCGTTCTGGAATCTCCCATGGAACGGATGATCCCTGACAAAATATTATACAGAAAGGTGGCGGGTATCCCGATAAAAATAATAAGGATATAGATGTACGCCTCCTCGAAAATATCCTCCGGCGTGTTCATCCAGGTCAGTATATTCCGACACAGAAACGATACCGTCAGCGTGATCACCGCCGCAAATCCCACGGAAAGCCAGACGCTGTTAGCCACGAACCGTCTCATGCCGCAATAGTCCTTTGCGCCGAACTTGTGCGATACGGGGATGGCAAAGCCGTTGCATATTCCCATGCAGAAGCCCACCACCATAAAATTGACAGACCCCGTGGCACCCACCCCGGCAAGGGCCTTCACTCCAAGGAACTGCCCCACAATGACCGTATCCACCACGCTGTAAAACTGTTGAAAAAGCGCTCCGAACAGAAGCGGGATGGAAAAGCCCAGGATCAGCTTCATAGGCGAGCCTTCCGTCATGTCTCTCGTCGCATTTCGTGCCATCTCTTTTTCCTCCTGAAAAAAATTTCCCTATAAGATCAAATAAGAGTATAATCACATTTTGAAAAAAAGAATAGTAGAAAGTTCTACGAAAAAAGTAAAAATCTCTTATGTTTTTTATCCACTTTTTCGGAGGACGGAATCCGGCTCTGACGGGTTATGGACGAAATCACGACAGGCGGATGAGAAATCTCATCCGCCTGGTCTGTCACAGAATATTCAATTCCCTGTTTATGCAAAAGGATTCTCGGATTTGTAGAGCATGCCCTTAGGCTGATTGAATCCGATCTCGTCCAGCTCCACGCCGATATACTTAAACACTTCATAGAGCGCTTTTCCAAAGTGTCCGAACGCAACGGCACCGTGATGAGGATAGTTGCCCTCAATGAGCACATGGCGATAGAATCTTCCCATCTCGGGGATTGCGAATACGCCGATTCCTCCGAAGGACTTGGTCGCAACCGGCAGAACCTCGCCGTGAGCGATATATGCGCGCAGCTTATTGTCTGCCGTGGACTGCAGACGATAGAAGGTGATCTCTCCGGGAACAATGTCTCCCTCAAGCGTTCCGTTCGTAACCTCTACCGGCAGGGAACGGGCCATAATCATCTGATTCTTCATGCTGCATGCGGAAAGCTTCTTGGAGTTGGTGTTTCCGCAGTGGAAGCCCATAAAGGTATCCTTGTGCGTGTAATCGTATTTGCCCTTGATCGCCTCGTCAAACATATCGTCGGGAACCGTATTGTTGATGTCAAGCAGAGTCACGATATCGTTGCTTACCGCCGTACCGATAAACTCACTCAGTGCGCCGTAGATATCAACCTCGCAGGATACGGGAATACCCATTCCGGTGAGACGGCTGTTCACATAGCAGGGAACGAAACCAAACTGGGTCTGGAATGCGGGCCAGCATTTTCCGGCAATCGCAACATACTCGCGGTATCCCTTGTGAGCCTCCACCCAGTCGAGCAGTGTCAGTTCATACTGTGCCAGCTTGCTTAAGATCTCGGGCTTCTTGTTTCCTGCACCAAGCTCTTCCTCCATCTCCTTTACCTTTGCGGGAATTCTCTCGTCTCCCTCATGCTTGTTGAAGGCTTCGAAAAGATCCAGCTCGGAGTTCTCCTCGATCTCAACGCCCAGATTGTAGAGCTGCTTGATGGGAGCGTTGCATGCCAGGAAGTTCAGCGGTCTGGGACCGAAGCTGATGATCTTAAGGCTCTTAAGCGCCACGATCGCTCTGGCAATGGGAACGAACTCGTTGATCATATCCGCACACTCCGCCGCTGTTCCGATAGGATACTCGGGGATATAAGCCTTGATGTTGCGCAGCTTCAAGTTGTAGCTTGCATTCAGCATACCGCAGTAAGCGTCGCCTCTTCCGCCTACCAGGTCGCTCTGGCTTTCCTCTGCCGCACCGATAAACATAGCCGGTCCGTCAAAATGCTTTGCAAGCAGTGTCTCGGAAATTTCAGGTCCGAAGTTTCCAAGGTAAACGCAAAGAGCGTTACAGCCGGCCTTCTTGATATCCTCAAGCGCCTGAACCATATGGATCTCGCTCTCCACAATGCAGACGGGACACTCATAAATATCCTCCACGTCATACTTTGCCTTGTAGGCCTCGACCAGAGCCTTTCTCCTGTTAACGGAAAGGGGTTCCGGGAAGCAGTCACGGCTGACTGCCACGATTCCGATTTTAACCTTTGGTAAATTGTTCATTTCAAACATCCTCCTTAAAATGATTTATGATAATTTATGATTACTCATTGCAATTCAGGTTTTTTCCAACAAGACCCATGGGGCTTCCCTCCGGAAGTCCTCCCTCCGGGTGTCCCAGAAGCCATTTGTTCTTAGCGGTCAGATGTCCGTCCTCACCGCCCTTATGCTCTTTGTCAAGATCAAGATTCGTTCCCTTCGGAAGCACAATGGCTACCTTGAAGCCCGCACCGTCAACACCGCAGGGCGCATAGTGCAGCGTGGTGGCATAAACCTCCACCGCCACGCCGGCCGGAACCAGAAACGCTTCCACCTTCGACGTGTCATAAGTAAAATCCTTGGTAATGTCCTGCTGGGAACCGAGCATCAAAACAGCGTCCGTGGCAGCCACATTGATCTCCGAGCTCCTGTGATACTCCAGGGCGTTCAGCATACAGTTGTGGCCGTTGCAGTAACCGATCTGAATCGGAAGCTCTCCGTAGGTGATTTCCGCAAGCTCCTTCATAACCGGAAGTGCCTCCAGCTTCTCATCTCCGGGCACATAGACCACATCATCCGGGCAGGGTGTCTCCTCCATTGCCTTCACAAGGCCGGAAAAGTCGATTCCCTCCACCACTTTTCCGTATTTGCCGAATCTTTCATCCGTTACACTGTAGATCTTCATTTTCTTCTCCCTTCCTACTTATTGTTGTTGATGCCTGCGGATTATTTGATTACTTCAAACAGCTGCTTGCAGACAGGATAAATCTGCCTGAACTGCTGATACCTCTCCTCATATTTCGCGACAAGCTCCGGCTCCGGCTCCACCGTATCTATAATCTTCACGATCTTTGCCGCCGCTTCCTCCACGTTCGCATACTCGCCGCAGGCAACCGCCGCCAGCATGGCTCCGCCAAGGGCAGGGCCTTCCTCGCTCTCGATCACGTCCACCTTCAGATTCAGAATGTTTGCAATCATCTTTTTCCACAGAGGACTCTTTGCGCCGCCGCCGCAGATCTTTGTCCGCTCGATCTGAATCCCCAGGGATTTTGCCACCTCAAAGGAATCCCGAAGCGCAAAGGCAACTCCCTCCAGCACCGCCTGGGTCATATCCGCTCTGGTCGTATCCATTGTCATCCCGATAAAGGTTCCCCTGGCATTGGGATTGTTGTGGGGCGATCTCTCTCCCATCAGATAAGGAAGGAAATACACATGGTTCTCGCCAAGCTTCACGATTCCCTCCTGCTGCTTCGCATACTCGTCCGTTCCGATGATATCCTCCATCCACCATTTATTACAGGATGCCGCACTCAGCATGCATCCCATCAGGTGGTAATGTCCGTCCGCATGGGCAAAGGCGTGAAGTGCATTGTATTTATCCACTCCAAAATTCTTAGAGGAAATGAAAATAGTTCCGCTGGTTCCAAGGGAGATATTGCACATACCGTCGCCTACCGTGCCGGTTCCCACGGCTGCGGCCGCATTGTCGCCGGCTCCCGCCGCCACCTTCACGTTCTCCGAAATTCCCAGCTCCCCGGCAATTTCCTTCGTAACGGTTCCCACACATTCATAGCTCTCGTAGAGCTTTGGCAGCATCTCTTCCTTAATGCCGCAGATTTCGCACATTTCTTTTGACCAGCAGCGGTTTTTCACATCCATGAGCAGCATGCCGGATGCATCGGACACATCCGTGCAGTTCACTCCGGTAAGCTTATAAGCGATATAATCCTTGGGGAGCATAATCTTTGCGATCCTTGCAAAGTTTTCCGGCTCCTTGTTTTTCACCCAGAGAATCTTGGGCGCTGTAAAACCGGTAAACGAAATGTTTGCGGTGTACTCCGAAAGCTTTTCCTTGCCGATCACGTTGTTCAGATAATCGCATTCCTCATAAGTCCTTCCGTCATTCCACAAAAGGGCGGGACGAATCACCTGATCGTCCGAATCCAGAATCACGAGTCCATGCATCTGTCCCCCGAAGCTGATGCCCGCAACCTGGGACTTATCCGCCTGCGCAATCAATTCCTTAATTCCCGCCATAGTCTGCTCATACCAGTCCTCGGGCTTTTGCTCCGACCAGCCCGGATGAGGGAAATAAAGGGGATACTCCTTGGAAACAATTTTCTGAATCCTTCCTTCCCCGTCCATCAGCAGCAGCTTTACCGCGCTGGTTCCCAAGTCAATTCCTATGTACAGCATGATAACCCTCCTTATAAATAAAATATATTGTCATTCGGACAGCCACGGCTTCGTTAACGAGCCGCCATCCGAACATCTCCCTGTCACACAAAATAATGAAGATTTTCCCTCATAATCACTTCCAGCTTGGAATAACGCTTTCTCTCAGATCTCTGTCTCCCGTAACACATCTCCTCAAACAGAATCTTCACCGCAAAATAGGCCTGCCAGCTCAAATCCTGATAGATCACGGCATCAATAGTGGAATCCTCCAGATACTCCCTGATCTCCTCAAACAGGTCAAAGCCGATCAGGCGGATATCCTTTCTTCCCTGATTCCGTAAAACATCCGCAATCACATCCAGCCGGTAGGTCAAGTCAAAAATACCTCTCACCTGCTCCCGGCCGCCTTCATGCTCCTGTATCCCGCCGCCGATGCATACCGCCACCCGCTCCCGGATCTCTCTCTCCTCCATAAGATCATAAACCACGGGAAGAAGAGTAACCTTCGGATACTCTCTGATCTTCTCCTGAAAGCCCTGCAGCCTTGACAGAATATCCTGATTGGTCCTGAATTCCTGTGTCACGGGAATAAACACGCTGCCCCCATCGCCCAGGAATTTTCCCATCAGCTCTGCCGCAAGTCTCCCGCTCTGGAAATAATCCACTCCCACATAGCAGGCATTCTCGCTCCCGCCATAATCCCGGCTCAGAAGCACGACCCGGCATTTTTTCCTTTCAAGCATTTCTAAAATCTCACAAAGGATTTCACGATGGGAATACGCAAGAATAAAGCTTCGCACTCCCTGCTCCAGCATTTTTTCCACCATCTGGCGCTGCTCCTTCGGATTCTCCACGTCAAATTCAGAGATCAGCATGGTCAGCCCGTCATCTCCGAATTCCTTCGCCGCCCGCTTCAGCCCTTTACCAACTTCCCCCGAGAAATAATTGGCGCTTTTGGATTTAAAGCCCACGTAAGCAATGGTATAGTGCCTGTTCATGGCAAGGTTTCTGGCATTTCTGTTCTGCACATATTGATACTTTTCAAGGGCATCCTCCACAATCCGGCGGGTTTCTTCACTGACATTGCCCTTGCCGCCCATCACCTTGTATATCGTGGTTCTGGAAATGCCGATTTGTTTAGCTATTTCTTCTAATGTCATCCGCGATATTTTTTCCATATTGTCACCGTCCGCATGTGGTTAACACGTGTTAACTATATGATATCACCAGCAGGAAGCCTTGTCAACAATAGAATCTGCGCTTTGCAGGGATTCTGCCGTCACAGGTTACTGTTCACTCACGGCCGTCAGTCCGCTTTGCGAACACTTGCGAAGCAGACTGACGGCCGTGAGTGAACAGTAACCGTCACAGACAAAAATAATAGCCAAACCGGGATATACATCCATGCCTGGCTATTATCTGACAGTCTTCGAAGGCTAAGGAAGCCCATGCCGAACGGTATGTACGGCGGTGCGAGAGGCCGGCCGGTCAATTAACGGTCAGCCTCCCGCTCGATCCATTCTTTTCCTATACACGCTCGGGGATGAGTCTCACCGAGAAATTCATTTCCTCCCCATCCAGACGATACTCCTCCCGGAGCATGGGCCCGCAGCTTGCGGAACCGATGCCGCTGTGACGGTAATCCAGGCACAGAACCGTATAAGGAGACGCTTCCAGCTCATAGTTATGCATTTTTTCCGTAAGCTCCTCCTGAGTATAGACAGAGGCGTTAAAGGCGAAGGTTTCTTCTCCCGCTGCGGTGAGGGCCGCCCTCTCCCCTCTCACGGTCACATAATCGCAGTCATGATGGCTTCCGTTTTCCTGGGGCCTTAAATAATCCTCGTGCATGGCTTTCACATCAGTCTCAAAAAGCCCGTGCCAGGAAGAGCGTCTCTTGTCAATATAGCTCTCGACCGGTCCGAGACCACAGTAAGTCACCTTCGTCATGGATCCTGGCAGGAACAGACGCAGGCCGAATCTTGGCAGGAAAGGAAATACAGGATTTTTCCGTGCATGCAGCTCCACATCCAGCCTTCCGTCAGGCCAAATGGTCCAGCAGGCCCTGATATCCAAAATCCTCTGCAGGTAGACGGCGGACAAAGACAGCACTGTTTCGATTTTCACTCTGCCGTCATCCTCCCACACCCTGGTCTCATAGGCTCTTGCAACTGTCCGGTCATATCCGGCTTCCGTCCATTCTCTCTTAATATTCCGGTCATTATCCGTGGGTGCCCTCCAGATATTGTACTCCATGGGACGTTCCAGAAGGGACTGGTTTTGGTGAACCATCTCTGAAAACACGCCGCTCAGCTTGTCATAGGTATAACAAAACTCCTCTGCGGAAAGCGTGATCCTGCGATCATCCTCGCAAATCTCAATGCCTGAATGAACATTGCCGTCCACAAGCAGCTCCTTCACCCTCTGATTCCTGCCATCGGCATTCTTCAGCTCAGCCTCCTCAAATCCAAGCTCAAATCCTGCGGGAAGAATCTGGCCGGCCGTCTTCTGAATATAGGTGACCTTCAGGAAACATTTCCCGCTCTCCGGAACAGTGAAGGAGACCGGAACCGCCCTCTCCTGATGCGCCGGAATATCCAAAAGCTCCTGACTGTCAACCACGCCCGTCTCCTTTATAAGACCGTCACAGATCACTTCATAACGCACGGTAACATAATCCTTCAGATTTACGAAATCCATGTAATTGTGCAGCACAATTTCCTTCTTTTCCTGATCCAGGGATACGATCCTCGCCGGTCTGTGGACATTCTTGAATTCCTTGAGTCCGGTATGTACTCTGCGGTCAGGATATACCAGTCCGTCCATGCAGAAGTTGTCGTCATGAGGAAATTCCCCGTGGTCTCCGCCATATCCGTACATTTTCTTTCCCACGGCGTTTGTTCCCATATAAATGGCATGGTCACACCACTCCCAGATAAAGCCGCCGCAGGCACCGTCATACTGCTGCACCGCCTGAAAATAATCCTCCAGATCCCCGGGGCCGTTTCCCATGGCGTGACAGTATTCACACATCACATAAGGCTTTGCACCGTCCTTCTCAAAATACTCGTGCAGACTTTCAAGTGACGGATACATGCAGCTGTAGGTATCCAGGGCGCTGTAATCATACTCCCGGTCTCCGGGCACATATCTCGCACTCTCATAGTGGGTGAGACGGTCAGGGTCGAACTCCTTTGTCCACTTTAGAGCCGCCTCGAAGGTACAGCCGTAAGCACACTCATTTCCCATGGACCACATAACCACGCAGGGCCGGTTCTTATCCCTCTCCACACAGCGCCTGGTTCTGTCCACCGTGGCTTTTGTAAAATCCGGGTTGTCCGCAATCGCAACTCCCCATCTCCTGCTTCTCGATGCCCAGTCCGTCTCCGTGGAATAGACAGATTCGGCACCATGGCTCTCATTGTCCGCCTCGTCAATCACATAAAAACCAAGACGGTCGTAGAGCTGATATGCCCAGGGTGCGTTTGGATAATGACTGGTACGGATGGCATTGATATTATGCTGCTTCATCAGGGTAAGATCCACCATAAGCTGCTCCGGGCTGATCACAAAGCCCGTGAAAGGATCGCTGTCATGGCGGTTTGTTCCGTGGAATTTCACTTTCACCCCATTAATATAGAGAACACCGTCCTCGGCATGGATCTCCCGGATTCCCACCAGGTCCGTAATCACTTCGTCCTCCGTCTCCAGCGTCAGCGTATACAGCCAGGGCTCCTCCGCATTCCAGAGATACGCATCCTTCACCTCCAGGGTTATCTGTCCCTTTCCATCCAGAAAATCCGCCCCGCCTTCTGCCGCAAGCTTTCCCTGCGGGTCAAACAGTGATGCCCTGGTGGAAACCGGCTTTCCCTGATACCAGACCGTAATCTCCACTCTTCCGTCCCGATAGTCCTGCGCAGGCTTTGCCTTCACAAAATAATCAAAGATTCCCTCCTCAGGCCTTTTCAGCAGATACACATCCCGGAAAATTCCGCTCATCCTGAATTTGTCCTGATCCTCCAGATAACTTCCGTCGCACCATTTCAGCACCAGAACACACAGTCTGTTTTCCCCCTCCCTCAGCTTATCCGTGATCTCAAACTCGCTGGTGGAATGGGACACCTGGCTGTAGCCCACAAAGCAGCCGTTAAGCCACACATAGAAGCAGGAATCCACCCCCTCAAAATTCAGGTATACCCTGGGTGCCTTCTCGTCCCTGTGATAGTCAAACGCGCAAACATACTCCCCGCATGGATTTTCATGGGGAACATAGGGCGGATCCATGGGAAAAGGATAGCGAACGTTTGTGTACTGATGGCGGTCATGTCCATAATTCTGCCACACTCCCGGAACCTTCACGCTCTCGAACTCCGAACAGTCGTAGTTCTCCCTGAAAAATTCCTCTCTGACATCATAAATACTGTCAAAGTACCGGAATTTCCACTCTCCGGAAAGCAGCACAAAACGATCCGACGCTTCTCTGTCCCTGACCGGATTCTCCATTCTGCCAGATGCCGGAATGTAATACGCCCTGTTGGGCATGGTATTTACATGCAGCGTCTCCAAGTCTTCATAATATTTCGGAATAATCATCTTCTTCCTCCTTACCGTTTTTTGTATGATTAGGCTTCGGGCATCAAAAGCCCTGGCTGCGCAGTGCGCCTGGCAGTTTGCGCAAAAAATGTTCGTGCAACTGACTTTTGTGCGATGAAGGTGAGACTCATAAATCGTGGAAGCCTCTGCTGAACACGATTTACGTTTTTGCAGGCTCAGCGGAATGCTCCGCACAATGGAAGGCGCACAACTTTTTACGCTAATTGCCAGGCGCACTGCGCAGCCAGGGCTTTTGATGCCCGAAATCTATTTATATGATGCCAGGCCCCATTGCCCCGGCATCCACCGTTAACCCCATTATAAAAAGTTCTCCCCCAAATTGCCATAGCTTCTATTAGACAAAACATGCACAAAATGATACAATCAGACAAAGTAGAAAGGAGCCTGCACCATGTATTCCTATACTGGTTATTTGTATGAATATGACCACGAGATTGTGGATTCCGCAAATCCCCTTACCATCAGCGGCTGCGGAATCTACCGCCTGATCCGTCAGCCCTCCATGACCACCACAAGACCGGAGGGACGCAGAGATTACCAGCTTCTGTATGTTTCCAGGGGAAAAGCCTTCTTTCAGTTTGACGGGAAGGACGAGGCGGCAGCTGCCGGATGCATGGTGTTATACCGCCCCGGAGAGCCCCAGCATTATTACTACTATGCCGAGGACGCCCCTGAGGTGTGCTGGATTCACTTTTCCGGCACAGAGGCCTCTGATATACTGGACAAAATTGGATTCTCCGCAGCTCATATCCTTGACTGCGGCATTCAGCGCAGTTATGCGGAGTTTTTCCGCCAGATCGTACAGGAGCTGCAGCTAAAGCGTCCCTGTTTTCAGGAATGCCTGTATCTTTCTCTGCGCAGGCTCTTTGTTGAAATCCACAGAAATATTCTGGAATTGCTGCAGGTCAGTCATCTGAATCAGAAGGAGATGGAAGATACCATCCACTATTTTAACGAAGCGTTCTCTCAGGAGATCAGTATTGAGGAGTATGCGAAAAACCAGCACATGAGCGTGTGCTGGTTCATCCGCTGCTTTAAACGCTATATGGGCATGACACCCCTGCAGTACATCACCTCCATCCGTATCAACAAGGCAAAGGATCTGCTCAAAAATACTGATTTCACAATTCAGGAAATCGGCAGTCTTGTAGGATACGAAAACCCACTGTACTTCAGCAGAATTTTCAGAAAACAGACGGGCCGTTCCCCCTCCTGCTACCGAAAGGAATAATGATCATTTTACTTTTGAGAACCATTTGCACCTTTATAGCTAACGATATTAGAATTTGCCTTCGGCTCTGCAAAGCCTTCCTTAATATGGCTTTGACAGAAGCCGGAAGCGGCAATTTGTTATGTCGTTTACTATACATACTAATTTGGAAACAAAAGATAAAACTAATAAGAAAATTTGACTTAAAAGATTTTTCTGACTCTACCCGTAATCTTGGAAATCCAGAACGATTTCCCCAAAATGAAACCAGGTATCATGCCATACTTTGAAGCATTTCAGAATGATGAGCCACCACTTTTTTCAGGATATCAATGTCTGCCTGCATCACATCAATCTGTGCGGATGCCTTCTCATAGCGTTTGGCCGCCGGAACATAGTTTTCAGCAAGTATTCGGATATTGCGGTTCGTTTCATTCTCAAGAAGCAATTCGATGCGGGTCGTCCGCTGCTCTACTCTGTCTATCTTCTGCTTCAGACCATCTATATCCTGTCTTTGGCTATCTATATCCTGCCTCTGACCATCCACTTCCTGCCTCAGCTCAGACATACCCTGTTTCAGACCGTCCACGTCCTGCCTCAACTCAGTCATACCTTGCTTCAGACCGTCCACTTCCTGCCTCAGCTCAGACATACCCTGCTTCAGACCGTCCACTTCCTGCTTCAATGCATCCACGTCCCGTCTCAGACACTTTACGCTCTCTTCCAAAGCATCCATGCGATCTTCCAGACTGTCCATGCGATGCTCCAGGCTGTCCATACGGCGTTCCAACGCCCCAACTCTGCCACTCAGTTCCGAAATTCCATCTTTGATTGGCTGAAGCTCTGTTCTAAGCTTGACATCCAGCATATCGGAGATTGCCGCCAAAAGTTCATTGTTCGTCATCTCAAACCTACCTCCTTTCTCAATTTTGTCCTATTATAGCACATTCCTCTCTGGAAATCACCATTTTTTTCTCAATTATTTATAAACTAAATATTAAAAAATCAAACGTCCCCCCCCCGGTGAAAGCAGAGGGTCTTCATTATTCAAAAAAAGAGTCAGCCGGCCGGCCAACTCTTTTCCGCTTTCAGCAGCGATTTGTATCGTAAAGACATTACATGGCGTTGAGGTCAAAAGGTATTTTGCCCTCTATGATACTACGGATTGCTCCGCACCATATGCTCCCGCAATCCTGATATCGTACATTATTCAAAGGGAACAACAGCACCCTGATACGTATCCTCAATAAATTTTCTGATCTCGTCTGACTTAAGGACCTCCACTAAAGCCTTAATTGCATCGCTGTTCTCGTTTCCTTCCTTCACGGCGATTACGTTTACATAGGTTTGTGCCGCAAGGGAATCCGAGGTCTCCGTTGCCAGCGCGTCAGTTTGGGCATTCAGTCCGGCATCCAGGGCATAATTTCCATTGATCACGGCAAAAGCAACCTCGGAGAGAACCTTGGGAACCTGAGCCGCCTCCATTTCAACGAATTTGATATTATAAGGGTTTTCCTCAATATCATTGGTTGTCGCATTGATACCCGCATCTGCCTTTAACTTAAGCAGGCCGTTGTCCTGCAGAAGAAGAAGCGCCCTGGCTTCATTTGTGGTGTCGTTGGGAACCGCAACGTCAACGCCCTCCGGCACATTGGAAAGATCACTTTCCGTTCCCGCATAGATTCCAAAGGGCTCGTAGTGAATTCCTCCCGCATTTACCAGATGTGTGCCCCTCTCCTCATTGAAGCTGTCAAGATAGGGAATGTGCTGGAAATAGTTGGCATCAATATCTCCCTCTTCCACCACATTATTGGGCTGTACATAATCGTCAAACACCGTAATCTGAAGATCATATCCCTTCTGCGCCATAATTGGCTTTGCCGCCTCCAAAATCTCTGCATGGGGCACCGCTGTCGCCGCAACCGTGATTACCTTAAGCTCTCCCGAAGACTGCGCCGAACCGTCCTTGCCTCCGCAGGCGGTAAGAATCCCTGAAACAAGGACCGCCGTAAGTATAAGTGACAATAATTTTTTCATAAACTCTCCTCCTTTTGCAGCTGCCTGCTCTCTTTATATGATAAACCTCAGGGAAAATTTCCTCCAAGGCTGTATCCTCTGTACTATCTGGTAATCCTCTTATCCAGCTTCTTGGAAAGCCCGGTTCCGATCATCTGCAGAATCTGCACCAGAAGAACCAGCAGAATCACTGTCAGGAACAGAATCGTCAGATCATTTCTGTAGTAGCCGTACTGAATGGCAATGTTGCCAAGGCCGCCGCCGCCTACCACGCCCGCCATCGCCGAATAGCCGAGAATAGTCCCAAGGGCAATCGTCACCCCCACGATCAGCGATGTTCTTGCCTCTGCCAGAAGCACCTTGAATATAATGGTAAAAAGGCCTGCGCCCATACTCTGGGCCGCCTCAACCACCCCGTGATCCACCTCAAGAAGCGAGGATTCCACCAGCCTGGCCACAAAAGGCGCCGCCGCAAGGGCCAGAGGCACGATAGTGGCTGCAGGGCCATAGCTCTTCCCCACGATCAGCTTGGTCACAGGCATGATCGCAATCAACAGAATCAGGAAGGGCACGCTCCTTACTATATTTACCACAAAGTCAAGTATCTTATAGATAACCGCAGCGGGCTTTAAGCCTCCCGGTGCCGTGACCACCAGAATCACTCCCAGAGGCAGTCCCACAGCATATGCGATCAGAGTGGAAATCAGCGTCATATATAAAGTGATCCATGTATTTTCAACCAGCATGTTGACTGTCGTACTATCCCACATAACCTTTAAGCTCCTCCACTTCCAGCTTTCTCTCCTTCAGATACCGGATCATTTTCTCCGCAGTCACCTGATCCTCCGGAAGCTGCAGAATCATCTGTCCGTGGGCCACGCCCCCGATATCCCTGGTATCCGCAAGCAGAATATTAACCGGAGCCTTGCAGGCGATCACCATATTCGCAATAACCGGTTCAAAGGAGGAATTACTGGTAAACACAATACGGATACAGCGCTTTCCCTGCATTTCCTGATATTGCTTTCCCTCTCCCTGGAACACCAGTTTTTTGGCCGCAGCGCTCTTTGGCCTGGAAAAAACCTCCTCCACGGTTCCCGTCTCCGCGAGAAATCCGGAATCTATAATGGCAACGTGAGTGCAGATCTCCTGAACCACCGCCATCTCGTGCGTAATGATGACAATTGTAATCCCGTATTTTTCATTAATCTCTTTCAGAAGGGCAAGAATGGACTTGGTGGTAGTAGGATCCAGCGCACTTGTCGCCTCGTCACACAGAAGGATCTTGGGGTTATTCGCCAGCGCCCTGGCGATGGCAACCCTCTGCTTCTGTCCTCCTGAAAGCTGAGCCGGATAGGCCTTTGCCTTCTCGGAAAGACCCACGATCTCAAGCAGCTCGCCGGCCCGCTTCCTTGCGGCCTTCCGGGAAGAGCCCGTGATCTCCAGCGGAAAGCAGATATTGTCGAGAACCGTCCTCTGCATCAGAAGATTGAAATGCTGGAAGATCATGGCGATCTCTGTTCTGATTCTCCTGAGTTCTCCCTCCTTCAGCGAGGACAAATCCCTGCCCTCTATACACACGGTTCCCGAGGTGGGTCTCTCCAGAAAATTCAGACATCTCACCAGCGTGGATTTCCCCGCACCGCTCATGCCGATAATCCCGTAGATCTCCCCCTTATGTATATCAAGGCTGATCCCCTTTAAAGCCTCAACTGTATTGTCTTTACCCAGAAAAGTTTTGGTTACGTCTTTTACCTGAATGACAGCTTCCATTTAGATTCATTCCTTCATCTTAATAGTGCCCTTAAAAGCGCTTTCAACTCCGTATCATATCACAAACACCACCTCCTTGCAACTTATTCCTGCCGGCCGTCTCCAGTTTAAACTTTGAGTAGACATATTGATAAGAATCGATTATAATCAACATTAATTATATTAATACACATTGGGGGACAACCATGAAAAATCTAAAGATCCGAACAAAGCTACTGGTAACATTTATGCTCATCATCCTGCTGTTCATTGGAACAGTGGCAGTTGCAACCACAGGGTTGAAGCAAAATGCGGCAAAATATTCACAGTTCTATAATGTTGGCTATCAGATTACCAACAAGGTTATGAATATGCGCCGCGGTCTGCAGATCATCGTAAAGGATCTCACCTTTATCACGATCGAGGATGATGCGTCCAAGATCGAAGTCTATATGGCCGACATGCAGAAGGAGCTGGATGGCCTGCAGGAAAACGGCAACTGGCTTTTTGACAATTTCACGGGAGATACCGAGCTCCTCAATTCTTTCGCCACCTATATCACCGAGGCGGTAGAAATGCAGGATACGGTAATCAAGACGGCGCAGACCGACAATGAAAAGGCGCAGGACATGCTTCTTGACGAGTATCAGCCCCTGGTGGAGGAGGCGGTAAACACTCTGATCCAGATCAGCGCCGTGGCGGAACAGAATGCAGAGACCGATTATCTCAACACCGTTTCCATGCAGGACATGCTGGAGGCGCTTCTGCTTGGTATGGCGGGAGGCGCACTGGTTATCACTCTGGTTCTCTCTACATACCTTACAAGCGCAATTACCCGCCCCTTGCGGGAGCTGGAAAAATCCGCCGAGAAGATTGTAGGCGGCAATTTTGATTTTTCCATAACTTATCAGTCAAGGGATGAGCTTGGCAAGCTTGCTGATGCTTTCCGGAATATGACGGTTATTCTGGAATCCGTTATCTCCGATGCCTCCAGACTCTTAAGCGAAATGGCGGACGGAAACTTCGATGTCCGCACAAATGCAGAAGATAATTATGTGGGCAGCTTCCAGAGCCTGCTGTCCTCCATCCGCAAGCTTAACCGCGGCCTAAGCTCCACCCTTGGACAGATCAATGCCAGCGCCGACCAGGTTGCGGCCGGAGCAGGCCAGGTGTCCGACGGAGCCCAGGCGCTCTCACAGGGAGCTACCGAGCAGGCATCCGCCGTGGAGGAGCTCGCTTCCACCATTGCAGGCATCTCCTCTCAGGTTAAGGATACCGCTGAAAATGCCGCGGTCGCAAGAAAACAGTCCAACACGGCCGAGGACGAAGTGGAAACCTGCAACAAGCAGATGCAGGAAATGATGAACGCCATGGAGGAAATCACACGCACCTCCAACCAGATCGGCAACATCATCAAAACTATCGAAAGTATCGCATTCCAGACAAATATACTTGCTCTCAACGCATCCGTGGAGGCCTCCAGAGCCGGTACCGCCGGCAAAGGCTTTGCAGTGGTTGCGGATGAGGTGCGCAGTCTTGCAGGCAAGAGTACGGAGGCTTCCAAGGATACCGCCGAACTGATCGAGAGCTCCATCAAGGCGGTCAACCGCGGTACGGAAATTGCAAATTCAACGGCCAAATCCCTGGTGAAGGTAGTCGAGGGTGTCCGCACCGTCTCCACCAAGGTGGATATGATTGCCGCAGCGGCCGAGGAACAGGCAGGTGCCGTGGAACAGGTTACCGTGGGTGTGGATCAGATTTCCAGCGTGGTTCAGACCAATTCCGCAACAGCACAGGAAAGTGCCGCAGCCAGCGAAGAGCTTTCCAGCCAGGCTGAGATGCTGAAGAACCTCGTTTCGAAGTTTATTCTCAGAGCCGAGTACGCTCAGGGCGTTTCCAGCGGTTCCAATACGGCTTCATACAGGAATAACAGGGCATCCGAGATGATCAGTCTGGATTAAGACCTCAAAGAAAGGTATTCTTTGTCATGAATTATAGAAAAGCAGTGGTATCCCTGGGTCATAAGGCCCTGGGATACACCACTTTAGAGCAGTTAGACGCAGTCAAAGTAACAGCCAGAGCTCTGGCTGACCTTGTGGAAGCCGGATATCAGCTGACTATCACACACAGCAACGGCCCCCAGATTTCCATGATCCACAAGGCCATGTCTGAGCTGCGCCGCGTCTACACTGACTATACCCCCGCCCCCATGTGCGTATGCAGCGCCATGAGCCAGGGATATGTGGGTTATGATATTCAGAATTCCCTGAAAGCGGAGCTTCTTGGCCGAGGAATCGGCAGAACAGTTTCCACAATACTAACACAGGTCACAGTGGATCCCTATGATGATGCTTTTTATGAACCCACAAAGCAGATTGGCCGTCACATGTCAGCCGAGGACGCTGAATTTGAGATCAAGAAGGGTAATTATGTGAGGGAAGAGCCCGGTAAAGGCTTTCGCCGGATCATCGCCGCACCAAAGCCAATCGAGATCGTCGAGATCGAAGCGATCCGCACGCTTGCGGATGCCGGGCAGATCGTGATTGCCTGCGGCGGCGGCGGAATTCCCGTCATAGAACAGAAGCATGCGTTAAAGGGCGCTTCCGCAGTGATCGAGAAGGATGCCATAGCGGGAAAGCTTGCCGGGGATCTGATGGCTGACGAGCTTATCATCTTGACCTCCGTTCCCAATGTTTACCGTGATTTCGGAACAGGCCGTCAGGAAGCGCTCTCAAAGCTTACTGTTTCTCAGGCGGAGGAAATGATCAGACAAGGACAGTTCGAGGAGGGAACCATGCTTCCCAAAATCGAGGCTGCCATCGCATATCTGTCTGTGAATAAAAACGGAAGCGCTCTGATCACATCTATCGACTCCGTGGGACAGGCGCTTAAGAATAAGGCCGGCACGACCATTACATTATAATTTAACGGACGAAAAGCCTCGGAAAAATCCGGGGCTTTTTTCTGTCCTGGCATGCCTTTCCTGACCTGCCTAATCCAGATTCAACCGCCTTCTGATGAGATATTCACTCAGGAAATACAACCCGACAGCCAACACACACTCCAGCAGCCCCATAATCCAATAGGTGGGTGTAAGGATGTCAAAGACATTCTCCGTACCATTGACAATGTGATAGAACAGCATAGGCATGACAATCACCATGGAAATAATCTGTACCACCGTGCTGAGTGCAAAGTAAGCGCCGATAGAACCGAGCACCTTATGCTTAGATACCATCTGACCAATAGAAATGGATCCTACGATCATCATCGTTCCGTACACGATCATCGCAGGTATCATAAACAATATTCCTGCAAAAAATGACGCAAAACGAATTCCGATCTGGCTGCTGACCATCTGCTGCAGCATATACAGCAATTCCCTCATCTCTCTCCAGCTAAACTCCTGACACATAAGAAACAATACAGCTATACCGCCCGCAATCATAATGCTGATGAAGATTCCCACCATGGACAGAAAAATCCAGGCCGCCATAACCAGTACCTTGGAGAACAAAAGCTGTCTCGTGGTCACAGGAAGGGTATGGGTCAGATATCCCTCATCCGTAAACATACTCCTGTAAAAGCGTACCGCCAGATACAGCATAATTCCCACACTCACTCCCATAATGGCAAAATAAAACACCATCCAGCTCAATACCGCCAGCACTCCCAATCCTTCCAAACCGCTGTCCCAGATCGGGGATGCAAATCCCAATCCTGCCAGAACTGCCAGCCCCATCAGAACGCAGAGCAGAATTGTGGGAATTTTCCAAACCGACTTCCATTCATGCTTCAATAATTTTCCTAACATGCGAATACCTCCCTGAAATAGGAATCCACGCTCTTGCCCTTTACTTCCCTGATCTCCTCCACCGTTGTCTGGAGAAGCAGTCTGCCTTCTCTGATGAAGATTACCTCGTCCAGAATATTCTCAATGTCCGAAATCAGATGGGTGGATAAGAGCACTGTCGCCTTCTCGTTGTAATTTTTTATAATTGTCTTGATAATATAGTCTCTCGCCGCCGGATCCACGCCAGCTATAGGCTCATCCAGCACATACAGATCCGCATCACGGCTCATTACCAGAATCAGCTGTACCTTTTCCCTGGTTCCCTTTGACAGGCTCTTAATCCTGTCATTCTCGTTGATATGAAGGGACAAAAGCATCTCCCTGGCCCTCTCCATTCTGAAATCTTCATAAAAATCCGCAAAATATTCAAGCAGCTCCTTCACACGCATACTATTCTGAAAGTAGGTGCGTTCCGGAAGATAAGATATCCTGGCCTTTGTCTGCGCACCGGGCACCGCCCCGTTTATGAGAACCTGCCCGCCGGTCGGAACCAGAAGCCCGTTCAATATCTTGATCAGCGTGGTCTTGCCGCTCCCATTAGGCCCGAGAAGTCCTACAATCTTTCCCCTGGGTATCACAAGATTCAGTCCGTCCAGGGCCGTCCTTTTCTTTTCGTATACCTTGGTCAAATTCCTGATTTCTACCAATCCGCTCATGCACTCTCCCCTCCAGTCTCCTTTTTCAGCATAATCAAAATGTCTTCACGTTCGAAACCAAGGGCCTTCATCCTCTTCAAAAAATCATCAATCTGCTCCTTCGCCAACTGGTTCTTAGTTTCTCTGATCATGTTTAAGTCCTCCGTAACTACTCTCCCGCTGGTCCTCAGCGTTACCACAAGATTACGGCGCTCTAATTCCGCAAGCGCTTTCTGCATAGTGTTGGGATTGACACCTGCGTCTGCCGCCAATTCCCTCACACTGGGTATCTTCTCTCCAGGCTCATATATTCCTGCAGCTATCTGCATCTGGATCCGCTCCAGGATCTGTGAATAGATGGGTCGGTCAGAATCTAAATTCCATGCCATAGAATCCTTCCTTTCTCTGTATTATTGTACTATCTAATTAATACAATAATACTATTATGAGCTTTTGTCAACATGAATTTAAAAATATTTCCTATTCCGCAGAACAATAACCCAGAACGCTCATTAAGGCCCCGATCATAATACAGAAATCCCCAATATTAAAAATAATCCGCCTAAACCACCGAAAAGGCACGTTAAAGCTCACATAATCCACCACGTACTTTCTTGCGACTCTGTCGTATGTGTTCGTGTAAGCGCCGCCAAGCAGCAGCGTTAACCCCCATTTGAGAAGCCCCTTTCCCGCATGTCCAAGGGTAATTACATAAAGAACCGTAAGCAGTGCGGCAAGCAAAACAGAAATAATCATCACCGCCTTCTGCCTTTCCTGTCCCGCATTCAGAAAAGCTCCCCTGTTGTGATGCCTTCGGATGATCAGAGCACCTCCGCATTTTAGATCCTGCGAGCCCTCCTCCTTATTCCTCTCTATATAATTTTTGATTCCGGTTTCTAACCCGAATATGCCTAATATCACTGCCAAATATTTCATACTCTCTTCCCTCTCCATTCATATGTCTCCTATGCTCCTATCATAGTACAAGAATCTCTCTCTTGCAACAGATCAGACTCAAAATGGCGCTCCCAAAAGGGAGCGCCAGATTCACCGCTTACGGTTCTTATTTAATTTACTTTTTATTCGGGAAGCATATCCACGTCGCCGTAAGTAGCTACCCACTTCTCAGCGCGCTCATCCATGATCGCCTGACCGCCGGACTTAAGGTAATCAGCAACCCCATCATCCCATACCTGGTCAAAGCTGTCAACAGGAGCGATAACAGCGTTATCATAGATGATATCTCTCTTCTCACCAAGCGCCGTTCCGATACCTTCCTCGGCCTCGATGGTTCCCACCTGTACGTTCTTGCTTGAGCGGGCATCCGTATTGGCAACCTTATCAGCCTTCTCAATCAGCTCCGGAGCGATTCCGCTGTAAGAATATGCGATTGACTTCTTTGTAGCTTCATCATCTACCAGCTGAAGACCATTACAGGTAATCGTGTAATCCAGGTTAAATCCTGAGTTCTGAATCGCATCGCCTGTGGCAGCAATCACTTCCACTGCGCCGCCCTCAAGCTTGTTGTGCGTAACGCCCTCGTCTCCGATCTGCAGATATTCAATCACTTCCGGAGTAGTGATGAATTCAAGATACAGCATGGATGCCAAAGGCTCATCGTTTGTTGTAGGGAAGAAGATCTTACGGTCTGTGGAACCATAAGCATATTTTGTATATCCGCCCTTGCTGTCCTCAAAACAGTCAACAGCGATGTAAGCCGCATCCGGGCTCACCAGTCTTTCCAGATTAAGCTGCACACTGTCCTCACCGTTTCTGAAAGGATCATCCCAGTTTCCGATAAATGCGCCCACATATCCGGACTTCTGTAAATCACCCTCAGTGGTGTCTCCGCTTCCATACAGAGCGAAATCCTTCCAGATCAGATTGTCATTGTACCACTTGTTCAACAGACGGATCGCTTCCTTGGTTCCTTCCTGAGTGATTCCTCTGTCGTCAAAACCATTAATATAGTTCTCTCTGTCAGTGATGTCGGGATCCCTGAAGGACTCGATAATCGTTGCCGCTCTCCAGCCCACGTCATAGCTGATGGAGAAAGGAATCATCTTATCCGCATCTGCGCCAAGCAGTGTTTCCGCATTATCACGGAAAGCGATCAGCATGTCTTCAAACTCCTGACGCGTTGTAGGCTCAGGAATGTTCAGCTTCTCAAGCCAGTCCCTGCGAACGAAGGTAGCGATACGGTTTGTGGACGCACGTCTTGCCTCAATCGCATACAGAGCTCCGGTAGAGGGCTCTTTGTCCCAGTAAATGTTAGTCTCGCCAAGGAAATCCCACAGATTGGGAAGAAGCTCCTTATAATCCTCCACATATCCGCTCAGATCCTGCACTCCGCCCATGGCAGCATAGGTCTGGATTGTGGGATAGCTGTAGGTAACACAGATATCCGGCGCATCTCCTGCCGCCAGAAGGTTATTGATGTCTTCCACCTCTGTCCAACGGGACACACCCTTAAATTCCACCTCAACATTGTAACGCTCCATCATACCGTCCTGAATGTACTTGGTGTACATATTGTTGGTGGGATCGGAACCGCCGTCATTTCCGCGGTCATAAACTTCCACAACGATCTTTCTCGTCTCTGCGAACTTACCGTCCACAAGCTCTCCGTTGCTGGGATCCGCAGCAGCCTCCTCAGTGGGAGCTTCCGCTTCCTCACTGCTGCTTTCCTTCTCCGTTTCAGCGGACTGCTCGGTACCTGCATTGCTGCTTTCGCTCTCGCTTCCGCCTTTGGTGTCATTTCCGCCGCCGCATGCCGCTAAAGACAATGTCATGCTGGCAGCAAGTAAGACTGCTAATAATTTCTTTTTCACTTCTAATCCTCCTTTAATTAATATGTTTGAATGAGCGGATCAAAGATCCGGTTATTCCTTTACGGCACCCATGGTCACGCCATGGATGAAATACTTCTGCAGCCAGGGGTATACACACAGGATCGGCACAGTGGAGAACATAACGATCGCCGCCTTCAGCGACTCGGAAAGACCGGGTGCCGAAAATCCCTCCTGCGTGGCCACCTCTATACTGTTGATATTGTTCAGAATATTGTACAGAAGCAGCTGCAACGGATAATAATCCTTATTGTTCATGTACATCAACGCATCCGAATATCCGTTCCAGCGTCCCACGGCATAGAACAGTGCCAGAGTCGCAAATACGGGCTTTGAGAGAGGCACATAAATACTCCAGAGAATTCTGAAATAGCTGGCCCCGTCGATCTCCGCCGATTCCCGGAGACTGTCCGGAATGCCGTAGAAAAAGCTTCTCATGATAATCATGTTATACACGCTCAGGCTGGCCGGTATAATCAGAACCAGCGGATTGTTCAGCAGGTTCAGAGACTTCATCAGCAAATAGTTCGGTATGGTTCCCGCATTGAAGAACATGGTTATCGTGATGATAATATTAAATGTGGTGCGTCCCTTCAGGTCCTGGAAAATCAGAGGGTATGCGCACAGCGTGGTCATGGTCAGAGAAACCAGGGTACAGACAACTGTGAGAAACACTGTCCAGAAAAACGCTTTTATGTACTTCATATCGCCAAGCACCATGGCATATGCGTCAAAATTGATTCCCTTGGGCCACAAATAAACCTCCCGGCGTACCAGTGCGTCCGTGGAACTCATGGATCTTGCAAGCAGGTTTATCATGGGAAGGACACAGATAAGGCCTACGATCACACAGATGATCACGAAGATCCAGTCTCCAAATTTTGCAGATTTTGATTTAATCATCTCATTTTCCTCCTTATCCTTTTACCATATTCCGCGCTCGCCGAGCCTGCGGGATATCCAGTTTGCCAGCAGCAGGAAGATAACACAGATCACGGACTGGAAGAAGCCCACGGCGGTAGTCAGAGAGAACTGAAGGCCCTGAATACCGTTTTTGTACACGAAGGTCGAGATAACCTCTGCCACATCCATAACCAGATTGTTCTGCATTGCGAAGGGACGGTCAAAGCCGCTTCCCAGAATATTACCGAGATTCATGACAAGCAGTACCACGATGGTAGGCTTGATGCCCGGAAGAGTGATGTGCCACATCTTCTTAAATCTTCCGCAGCCGTCCACGGACGCCGCCTCATAGAGCTCTGAGTTGATTCCCGCAATCGCCGCCAGATAGACAATGGAACCCCATCCGAAATTCTGCCACACGCCCAGGAATATGTAGGTGGCAACCCAGTGCTTGGAATCGTTCAGGAAGGGAATTGCCTCGATTCCGAAATTATTTAAAACCATATTAACCAGACCGCTGCTTGGCGCAAAAATCTGCAACGCCAGACCATAGATGATGACCCAGGAAAGGAAGTGGGGCATATAGGCAACCGTCTGAACCACGCGCTTGAACTTCTTGAACACCAGCTCGTTGAGGATCAATGCAAAAATAATGGGTGCCGGGAAGCCGACCACCAGATCCAGCAAATTCAGCATCAGAGTGTTCCTCAGCGCATTAATAAAATCCTTGTTGTTAAACGCCTTGATAAAATACTCAAAGCCATTGTTGCCTGCCCACGGCATGTTCCAGACGCTCTCCACGATACTGTACTTCTTGAAAGCGATCTGAATATAGACCATCGGCACATACTTAAAAATCAGCAGATACAGCATGGGCAGGAAAAGAAGAACATAGAGCTGCCAGTATCTTTTCATGTAAACGCTGAAATTTTGTTTTTTCTGTGCCGTAGATGGTTTCGTGCTAGAAGCTTTCATCTTTACACCTCCGTTTGTTTTTCTCAGATATTATCATCTTAAATATTATATTATGTTTCCGCATGCCTTTCCTATCAAATATTGCTATTTCAGCTTCATTTTTTGCTTTCGTCTTGTGCAATTTTTATTTCCATTTTTAGTTTCCTGTCATGTATTTTGTCACCTCGCACAACCAAAGCCGCATTATCCCGGTCAAAACGCAAGAACCGACAGCCGGTTTTTACATCTAACTCCGTAAAAACCGGCTGCCGGCCGTCACTTTTTCTTATAAAATTGAAATCTCAGAAAATCTCTCTTCCCTTCTCGTCCGGAATACCGGATTTTCTGTAGAAGTAGGTGTTGATCTGATCCCGCCACTCTCTGGCGTGTTCCTTCTGATGTGCAAGGCGTCCCGTCACTCTCCCGTAAACCTTCTCCGGAACCTTCCCTTTCAGCTCCTCAAAGCGCCGGGCCATCTCGTCCACCATCTCCACACCCTCGAAGTGAGTGTCATAAATGTGCTGGATCACCGTCTTGCCGCTTCCAAGCTTCCAGGTGTAGGGCACATGATGGAAGAACAGAAGAAGCTCATCCGGGCATTTCTCCATGTCGTCATAGACAGATGCGTGGGGCTCTCTGTAGAGAAGCGCATATCCCGTTCCATTGCGGCTCCGGTTCACCCCGATTCCGAGATGATCCGCCCGGTGGTAGGTTCCCCATCTGTCGTACTCATAGCCGTCCACGCTGGGGCCGTAATGCAGGCTGGGATTTACCATCCAGCCAATCCCCAGCGGAGAGGTGTATTTCTCGTAGGCAGGCCAGGATTCCATGAGCAGGAAAAGAATCGTCTCCTCCACCTCCTGATCTCTCCCGTAGGTCAGGCCAATCCACTCCTTCGCAATCTCCTGTGCGGCAAGCTCCGGCTCATAGCACAGCCGTCCAAAACCGTAGAGATTAGCCGCCGCCAGATCATGGCCCGTCCAGTTCTCGTCATCGCCTGTATTGGCCACCGCCGCCATTCCGCAGTTTTTCTGCCCGAAGGTTTTGCCGGACACGATATCCCGCACCGTGTCATCCGTCTCCTTCACGTAAGTCCTGAATTCCAGTATCTGCTTAAACCAGGGGATCAGATAGCAGATATGGCGCTGCTGCCCGGTATACTCCTGCGCGATCTGCACCTCCAGCATCTGGTTCGTCTTTGTAAGGCCGCCAAAGAGCGGATGCACCGGCTCGCGCACCTGGAAATCCATGGGGCCGTTCTTGATCTGCAGAATCACATTATTGCGGAACCTGCCGTCCAGCTCCATGAAATTGTCATAGCCGGATCTGGCTCTGTCCGTCTTACGATCACGCCAGTCCTGTCTGCAGTTGTAGACAAAGCAGCGCCAGATAATGAGACCGCCGTATGGCTCGATGGCCCGGGCCAGCATATTGGCTCCGTCCGCATGATCCCTTCCATAGGTAAAAGGACCCGGGCGCCCCTCGGAATCCGCCTTGATCAGGAAGCCTCCAAGAAGCGGGATTGCGTCATACACAATTTTCATGCGCTTTTCCCACCATGCGGCCACTCCCTCGTCCAGAGGATCCGCACTGTCAAGCTCGCCCAGCTCCACAGGAGCCGCATAGTTAAGACTCATAAAGAACCGGATGCCATAACCCGCAAAAATCTCGGACATCTCCCTCAGCTTGTCAAAATACTTTTCCGTGATCATATAGGTGGCCTGATCCTTCACATTCACATTGTTGATCACCGCCCCGTTGATTCCCACACTGGCCATGAGCCTTGCATAAGTCACAGTGCGCTCATCCACCAGAATCTCGTTATTCTCAAAGAAGAAGGAGCGCCCGGAGTAGCCGCGCTCGATGCTCCCGTCCATGTTGTCCCAATGGTTCACCATGCGCAGAGGCATGGCGGGTTCCTTTTTCAAATCAATCCCCGCAAGCGTCTCCTGTCTCTGCATCCGGAAGATCAGGGCAAAAACGCCGTAGAGAATCCCCCTCTCATCGGAGGCCTCCACCACGATGCCGCCCTTTTCCTCATACAGGCGGTATCCCTCCGCCCTGCAGCCTTCCTTTTTCACAAGGCAGATACTTTCGATCTGCCCTGTGCCTTCCTTTCTTTCGGAAAGTGCGTTTACCTGCGGATCCCGGCCCGTAAAGGCCGCAAGCGCATCCCGAAGCTCTTTCACAGAGTTTTTCATCACCGCACTATCCGCATCCGCATAGATGTACCGGATCCGCTCCGCATCTGCATATCCCTCTTTTTTGCCATAATCAAGCCAGGCCTGTTCAAAACCCATTTTTTTCTCCTTTTCTACTTCAAGACAACGGTTTCTCTGATCTCTACCTGAAGTTTTGCCGTCTCCTTTCCGGTAAGGCGCTCGCTTCTGCTATCGGGCTGGGATCCTCCGATGAATACCGTGTAGCTTCCCGCCTGCGCTTTATTCACCGCATCCTCGTTGTAAAGAGCAAAGGCCGCAAGCGGAAGCTTTATGGTCACTTCCCTGCTCTCGCCGGGCTTTAAGGAAACCTTGGCGATTCCTTTCAGCTGGGCATTGGGAGTCCCTTCCCTGTTCGCCTTCACATAGGCCTGGACGGTTTCCGTCCCCTCCCTGCCTCCTGCGTTTGTCAGGGTCACGCTGACGCTGATGCCCTCATCGCCCACCTCAGGAGAGGAAACCTTTGCGTCCGTATAGACAAAGTTTGTGTAGGACAGACCGTATCCGAAGGGATAGAGCGCCTCGTTTGTCATATAGCGGTAGGTTCTGCCCTTCATGGAATAGTCGGTAAACTCCGGCAGCTCTTCGCTGGTTCTGTAATAAGTAACGGGAAGCCTTCCCTCCGGGTTCTTCTCCCCAAAGAGGATTCTCGCAATGGCCCTTCCTCCCTGTGCGCCGGGATACCATCCCTGTAAAATGGCAGGCACGTGCTCATCCGCCCAGCCCACCGCAAGAGCGCTTCCGGAAAGAAGCACCAGAACCACGGGCTTTCCGCTTGCGCAGGCGATTTCCAGAATCTCCTGCTGCCTTCCGGGAAGCTTCAGATTCGGTTTGTCACCGCTGGCATACTGATTGCCCTGGTCTCCCTCCTCACCTTCCAATCCGGAATCCAGTCCGAGACACATGATCACCACATCGCTTTCCTCGCAGACCGCTTTTACCTCGGAATCCCTGTCGCATCCAACGCTCAGACCGCTGACCTTCGTCTGATAGAGATGACAGCCCTCGGATACCAGAACTCTCACGTCCTCTCCGAGATACTCCTGAATTCCCTCGGTGATCGTGTAATACCGGGAAGCCGTTCCCTCATAATTTCCAACAAGCGCCTTGCGGTTGTTGGCGTTCGGTCCGATCACGCCCACGGTCTTTAATTTCGACTTGTCAAGAGGAAGAAGATTTCCTTCATTTTTGAGAAGAACCGCACATTTCTCCGCAGCCCGCAGATTGAGCTCCTGCATCTCCTTACAATCCACCGCGGTATAAGGGATATTGTCGTAAGGGGTCTTTCCCTCCCCGTCAAACATTCCCAGCTTCATTCTGGTGGTGAAAAGATGCACCAGAGCCTCGTCCACTCTCTCCTGCGAGAGCGATCCGTTCTCCACCGCTTCCTTTACATAGGTAAAAAGAGAACCGCAGTTCAGATCGCAGCCGTTCTTCACCGCAAGGATCACGGATTCCAGCGGGCCGGAGGTGACTCCATGGCCCTCATGGAAGTCCTTGATGGCCCAGCAGTCGGAAACCACGTGCCCCTTAAAGCCCCACTCATCTCTCAGAATATCCGTAAGCAGCGTCTTGCTTCCACAGCAGGGCTCTCCGTTGGTGCGGTTATAAGCGCCCATCACCGCCTCCACTCCGGCTTCCTGAACACAGGCCTTAAATGCGGGAAGATAGGTCTCATACAGATCCTGCTTACTTGCCACCGCATTAAACTCATGGCGCAGATCCTCGGGACCGCTGTGCACCGCAAAATGCTTGGCACAGGCCGCCGCCTTCATATAGTTCTCGTCATGCCCCTGAAGTCCCTCCACGAAACGCACTCCGAGTCTGGAGGTCAGATAGGGATCCTCCCCGAAGGTCTCATGCCCCCTGCCCCATCTGGGATCCCTGAATATGTTCACATTGGGGGACCAGAAGGTCAGTCCCTTGTAAATATCCGTATCACCGAATTTCTGCTGCGCATTATATTTTGCTCTTCCCTCAGTGGAAATAGCATCCGCAACCTCCTCGATAAAATCCTCGTCAAAGGTTGCCGCCAGTGAAATCGCCTGAGGAAACACGGTAGCCACACCGGCTCTGGCAACGCCGTGAAGCGCCTCATTCCACCAGTTATACGCCTTAACACCAAGCCTCTCAATGGCCGGAGCCTGATATACCATCTGGAATGCTTTCTCCTCCAGAGTCATCTGCGCAACCAGTTTTCTCGCACGTTCCTCAAATTCTGCTGTTTTCGCTTCGTTTTTGGTCACTTCCATCTCCTGTCCTCCTGGTAATCATTAGATATTTTGTATATTTCCTACTATGACATACTACGAGTATATGTCAACATGTCATCGTTTTCTTTCTATATCTTGCTTTTCTATCTCCATATATTGCTAATAATTTTAAATTTGCTTTTCTTTTTGGTTGCTAACTACACTAAAAACGCCTCATTCCCTACCATTATTCATTCTATTTTTTCTATAATTCTGTATATTTCCGCATCCGTGTTTTACTTTTTGCCTATATTTCATTGTTTTACAGCATTTTTTTATGCACTTTAGACATAGAAAACCATAGCACAAATTGATTTGACACAATTATCAATTTGTGCTATTAATTGAGCATATAAATGCGAAACGGACAGGAAGGACAGGGGATATCATGATCGAAATTTTGAATGGAATTCACGAGACAGTAGCCTATGACGCCTTTAACGGCATCCGGATCCACCACAACGACAATGCGGAGAACTTTCCTCTCCACTGGCACACGGCCATGGAGATCATCATGCCTTACAAAAACGAATATACCGTGGCCATAGGCGGCACACCTCACACCTTTCAGGAAGGAGATATCTGGATCACTCCTCCGGGTACCCTCCACGAGCTCCACGCACCCGCAAGCGGCGAGCGCATGATCCTCATGTTCGACTACGGCCTGATCTGCAATGTGAAAGGAATGGATTCCCTGCTCCACTCCCTTCACCCCTATGCGCTGATTTCCAAAAAGGAATATCCCGAGCTGAATCATGAGCTGAGAAGATATCTGGATCAGATCTGTCTGGAATACGACCAGCAGCTTCCCTTTGCCGAGGCCAGCCTCTACGCCCTGATGATCCGCTTCTTTGTGGCTCTTGGGCGCACCAGCTTCAATGCCGAGGAAAAATTCCCGGGAATCACTCAGGGCAAGCAAAATGAATATGTGGAAAAATTCATGAAGGTCTGTAACTATATCTCAGATCACTGCACCGAAAATATCAGCATCGACAGGCTGGCCTCCCTGGCAGGCTTTTCCAAATTTCATTTTGCAAGGCTGTTCAAGCAGTTTTCAGGAATGTCCTGCTACGAATATCTTACTCAGCAGCGGATCGCCCATGCGGAAAGGCTGTTGATCCAGCCCAACCTTTCCATCACGGAAGTCGCCATGCATTCCGGGTTCAACAGCCTCTCCACGTTTAACCGGATTTTCAAGTCCGCCAAAAACTGTACCCCGTCGGAGTACAAGCGCCTGAACCAGGCCAAGAAAACACAGGTTTCGGTCCGTTAAGGACCGAAACCGTCAGTAGTCAGACTGTATTTCCCGCATGAATGCGGGATTCTTTTGCTTCTCACTTCTTTTCCAGCTCAATGCAAAACGGACTCATCGGAAATCCATCCCTGTTATAAACAAGCGCCCCCCTGTTCGTATTGGCATAGCAGTACCTCACCTGCACCGCCTCATCCGCAAGCCCTTCGCAGGAAAGGATTATTCTGTCGTCCGCTATCTCCGCCTGTGCCCGGTAAACCGCCCCCGCCGCATCCGCAAGCTCAAAGTCAAGAATTTCGTCTCCCTTGTTCTCGGAAAAGGCATACATGCCTCCGCTCACATCTCCGCAGAGGATTTCAACCCTCACATACCGGCTTCCATCCTCCCTCTTTACGGTATCCGCTTTTATATCCTTTACCACGGGGCCGCCGCACTGCGCCTTATTTCCGTAGAACCTCGCCGCCGCCAGCATGGCAAGACGGGAGCCCACATCCTTTTTGTTCAGAGGATGAAGGTCGTTGTCCTCTCCCAGGTCAATGGCAACAGCCATTCCCGTCCCCGGTATCTGAAGGGCCTCTCGCTGCAGCTCACGGATTCTTCCCCATTCACTTCCTCTTCCGTCCCGGTCTATGTCATAGACATCACCGCAGAAATTGGGAAGCTGTACATAGAAATAAGGAAGCGTATCGTCCTCCCACTTCTCCCGGAAGCCCTTGACCATTCTCTTTGTCAGATCCAGATAGTTTTCGGACTCCCAGCTGTTAGCCTCTCCCTGATACCAGAGCACCCCGGCCACGGCATACTTATGGCAGGGCGCCATCATCCCGTTGTAGAGACCTGTGGGCTTCCAGTTCACAAAGTCAGTCTCCTTCACCTGCCCGCAGGTTCCGCCAATACGGTAATACCACGTTCCCGCAAGCTCTACCCTCACCTGATCATTAAATACGGCATAGGTCTTTCCAGGGGTGAATCTCCCCTGTCCGTTCTGGCATTTCACCCGGATCACGACAGAATTTTCTCCTTCCCGCAGAAGATTTGCGGGTATCGCGTACTTTCTGGGCGGATACTGATAATCCGTGTGCCCAACCTCCACGCCGTTTATGTATACGGTATCGTTATCCACAATCGTTCCCAGCCAGATCTTCGCCTCTTTTCCCGCAAGCTCCCCCGGCACAGTGAATTTTCTCCTGAACCAGACGCTGCCGATAAAACCCTTGAGCGCCGTGTCCTTGAAGAAAAAGGGAATCTGCACCTGCTGCCAGTACGCATCCTCTGCGGCCGGATTTTCTTCGGGCATGTTCTCCCGGCCGTTATAATTCCTCCAGTTCTCCTTAAGCCCCAGATCAATACTGTTCAGATATTCATCCCATTCCCTGGCCTGCTTCTCGTTCCGGGCCAGCCTTCCGGCCACAAATTCATCGTCCGCATACTGATCCGCCAGGGCAAGGAAATCCTCATAGCCGTTCAGCATATCTCTTCCCATCCAGGACTGGATCCTTGAGCCCCCAAGGCTTGCGTTAATCAGTCCCACAGGCACTCCCGCAAGCTCATACAGCTTTCTCGCAAAAAAGTATGCCGTTGCGGAAAAGTCAAGGATCGTATCCTTTCCCGCCGCCTTCCACTGTCCGGTGAGATGATCCGTCAAAGGACCATGGAAATCCGCATGCTCCACGATCTTGAAGGTACGGATACGGTCGTTGTCACAGTCCGAGATCTCGTCCGGATATTTGTCCCTCACCCGCATCATGGGAAGCTCCATGTTGGATTGCCCGGAGCACATCCACACATCTCCGATCAGAATGTTTTCCAGCGTTATCTCACCGTCCGCATCATCCCGGAAATTCATGACGTAAGGGCCTCCCGGCTCAAGGCCTTCCAGAAAAGCCTCAAAGTACCCCGCCTCGTCCGCAATGGCCTCGTACTCCTTTCCCAAAAAGGAGATCACCACTTTTCTTCCCGGCTCGTCAAAGCCCCAGATACGCACTCTTTTCTTCTGCTGCAGCACCATGCCGCTGCTGATGAGCCTTGGCAGTCTCAGTTTCTTCATACTTTATATTCCACTCCTTTCTCTTTTTGCAGCTCCGAACAAAAAACCTATACTTATCATAGCGGTTTCCATCCGATAAGTATAGGCCTTTTTATAGTAAGAATTATTCAAATATTGCTTTTGTTAACTCCATCAATAAGAATTCCCCAATATCATCCTCTATGGTATAATGTAAGGAACTATTTTAAATGGACTGAGAGGGTTACGGCCATGAAAAGCCCCGATTTCTTTCCTTTTTCGTGCGGCAGGCGCAAAAAATGGAGAGGCAAGCTGATCTATGAATATATTTTTCTGCTGATCGCCGTTGCCTGTATCATCATTATCTCCTTCTGGATGACAAGGTACATCGTAAAATATTCCGCCATGGAGCAGTCCCGCCAGTCTCTTGACGTGATCTTTCAGCAGGCTGAGGAGCGAATCAAAATTTTTGAGGAGGACATCGAAAGCCTTCATATGAATGTGCTTCACAGCAGCTCCGTGCAGGATTTTTTTCAGGCAGGTGACATGGCCGGGCGGTGGGACAGTCTGGAGGGATTCTATCAGGTGGTGGGAAACAACAGAAGAATTAACCGGAATCTCCAGAACATCCTGCTCTACGACGCATCGGGAGAGCTGATCGCCGCCAAGGGGGACGTTTATCTCCCAAGGCCGGAGGATATTGCGGAAAACGGATTATACACCTACTCCGACTGTATGACGGACAAAAAGACAAAGGCTTCCTATTTTGAAGTGGGAATGCCTGTCTTTGAGAGAAATCTGGAATCGGGATACCACCAGATCGGTTCCGTTTACCTGCTCTTTGACGTAAAATATCTGCAGAGCATTGTGGACAGCGTGCTTCCCAACGAAAAATCCGCAGTGGGAATCCTGGACGGGAAGGGAAACCTGGCGGTCAGCGCAGGCGACTGGAAGGAGGAATATGCCCTCTTTAACAATTCCTCCGAAGATGACGGCAACCTGATTCACGTTCACAAGATTTCAAGGATGGGATGGCGCATGATAAGCGTCGTGCCAAAGCACAGCATGCTTTCCGGCGTGACCCAGATGCAGAAGGTCAATTACATCACCTACCTGGTGGTTCTTTTTGTCATGTGTCTGGTATGCGCCACAGTCTACCGGCGCATTATCAAACCGATCAGCAGACAGACCTCCTTCATGGCTGATTTTACGAGAGACACCGGTCAGCGCATCGAAGTGACCGGCGAGAACGAGATCAGCGAGATGGCCCGGAAAATGAACGAAATGCTGGACGACATCGAAGCCCTGAACAGGGAAATAGTGGATTCCCAGAAAAAATACCTGGAACAGGAATATGCCCGCAAGCAGACCGAAATGATCGCCTATAAGAGCCAGATCAACCCCCACTTTCTCTACAATACCTTTAACTGCATCAGGGGAATGGCCCTGTACAAGGGAGAGAGGGAAATTGCGGAGCTCACCATGTCCCTGTCCTGCTTTTTCAGATACAGCGTACAGGGGGACGAGATGGTAACCGTAGCGGAGGCCCTGGAAAATCTTTCCCACTATTCCAACATCATCAGGTGCCGTTTCAACGGAAAGCACCAGGTAAACACAGCGGCTTCCAAAGAGGTTCTCGAAAAGCGGATACCAAAGCTCCTGATCCAGCCGCTGGTGGAAAACGCCGTACTGCACGGTCTGGAAATGAAGCCGCAGGGCGGCCGCGTTTTTGTGGAGATAACCGAGACGAAAAAGCAGGGGACTGATAAGCTTGCCGTCACCGTGAAGGATGACGGCGACGGAATTGACACAGAGAAATTAAGAGCGCTGAGAGATGCCATGGAACGCTACGACCGGGAGGGAACCATTTCCGAAAAAGGCCTGGGCATTGGCTTCCTGAATGTATACCGCAGACTGCGCCTCTTTTACGGACAGGCCGCAGACTTTGAACTGGAAAGCGCAGAAGGGAAGGGGACCCGCATCCGCATGTGGCTGCCCGTGGGACAGGATGAATGATCTCTTCTCATACGCATTCGCTAAAGGAGAACAAATATGTATCATGTCTTTTTGGCTGACGACGAGCCCTGGGCTCTGATGGCCCTTAAAAATCTCATACAATGGAGCGATTTCGGCTTTGCCGTCAGCGGAGAGGCGGAGGATGGCAGACAGGCCCTGGAAAGAATCGAGCGGATGGGACCGGATCTCATCATTTCCGATATCCGCATGCCCGGGATGGACGGGCTTGCCCTTCTGCAGACCATACGCGAAAAGAACTGGCGGGCCGAGGTTCTGCTGGTCAGCGGCTACACGGATTTTGAATATGCCCGGAAGGCGCTCTTATACGGCTGCGTGGGTTATCTGGTGAAACCGGTTCAGGAAAAAGAGCTGCTGGAATACCTGGAAAAGGTTAAAAGGATTCTGAACGAAAAGCACAGGCAGGCGGATCCCGATACGCCAGATGCGGATGCCGGCGGCGGGTATCGGTCGGAAAAGCTTCTCGCACAGAGCATGGTGCAGTTTATCCAGGAGCATTTTGCGGAAGGACTCTCTTTGCAGACGCTGGCCGGGGAATTTAACATGAACGAAAGCTACATCAGCAGCCTGATCAAGAAGAAGACAGGGAAGGGATTCGGAGAGCATCTGGTGGAAAGCCGGATCCAGAAGGCCCAGGAATACCTCCGGACCACGAACGACAGTCTTGAGGTTATCGCCGCAAGAGTCGGATACCCGGACTACTATTATTTTACAAAGGTATACAAAAAGGCCACAGGGATCACTCCAGCCGCATACCGCAGACAGCTGTAGTTCGGCAGATTAACAGACCGCACTGGAAATATCCTGCGGTCTGTATTTATTTTGTACAGCAAATCTAAATATCTGACAAAAATCTCAAAATATTGTCTATACAAACCGTCCTATCCGGCAATTAAAATATCCATATAGCCAATAATAATCAAAGGAGAGGAATCATTATGAAGAGACGTATGTTACAGCAAATATGCGCATTAGCCTTAACCGGCTCCATGCTGTTTGGCCTTACGGCCTGCGGTTCATCGAATCCGGATACTTCGGCTCCGGGAAACAGTACAGAGGATGGCAGCTCCTCCCCGCAGGAGGCCAGCGATGCCGAAGATAAGAGCGCCGCTTCCTCCGGAGGCGGGGATGTAAGCGAAATGTACTGGTTTTCCGACGTGGCGGGCTGGGGGCCTGCAACTGCCAACTGGTCCGTGGACGAGTCACCGGCAACCGTTTATATTAAAGAAAATCTGGGACTGACCCTGAACATCGAGCAGCCGCCCACGGACGCATCCACCAAGCTGGGGCTGATGCTGGCCTCCGGAGAGCTTCCGGACGTGATGTCCATCTCGGACTCCGACATGTATAAGCAGCTGGTAGCGGCGGACAAGGTCTGGGATATGCAGACCTTCCTGGAAACCTATGATCCCGATTCCCATCTGCTCAAGGATTTCCCGGCAGATATCAGGCAGGCTCTCACAGACGTTTATGGCGACTGGTACTCCTATCCCAGCCACATGGAATCCAAAAACAACCGCGAGGTCTTTCCTCCTGACGACCAGATCTGGGTTGACGTGGTGGAAAAGGGCAGCAACGGCTGCATCATGTTCAACAAGGAGATCATGGACGCTCTGGGAATCACTGCCGAGGACGTACAGACAGAAGAGGGATTTTATGCCGCATGCGAAAAGGTGAAGGCCTCCGGACATCAGGTGGACGGACAGAGCGTCCTCCCCGTCGTGCTGCAGTGCAATCTCTGGATCAATACCAGTCTGGACGGAGTCGTTGCAAACACATTCGGCGTTCTCCCTGTTGATGACGAGGGGAACTACAGGCATCCGGAGCTGAATCCTCTCTATAAAAATGCCCTGAAATTTCTCAACACTCTGATCCAGAAGGAATATCTGGACGTGAATACTCTGACCATCGACGAGACGGCCCTTAAGACGTATCTGGATGCCAAGAGAGTGTTCTGCTGGATCGGAAACCAGGCGCAGCAGGATAAAACAAACATGCCCTGGGTATCCTACGGCCCCATCCTCGCGTCAAACGGTGCGAAACCTGTAATCGGGCTCAACGGCGAAGCCGGAACGGGCTGGATTCAGACATTGGTATCCAAGGACTGCAAGAATCCCGAAAAGATTGCAAAGCTCCTTAGCTGGGCCTCCAGCCGGGAGGGACTTCTGGTTAATTACTACGGGGAGGAAAGCACGGACTATACGATAGACGACAAGGGAATTGTTACAAGGACAGAGGAGGGAACGAAGAGACTGGCAGAGGAATATGACAATAACGTTCTGATGTGGCCGTTTGCAAACACCTCCTTCGAGAGACATACCGAGCCCGTCCCGGATCCCACAAGCAACAGAGGCGTAGAGGTCTCCCTGATGCCGGCCTTTGGCAAAAACGAAAACACCTATATTTACAATACCGCAGTACTTGATTTCAGGAATAACACCGTGATCGAGCCCTCCAGTGATCTGGGCATCAAGCTCTCCCAGGTGGACAGCTATCTGGAATCTCAGAAAGCCAAGATCGTGACGGCCTCCTCCGATGCGGAGTTCGAGAAAGAATATCAGAGTATGCTTGATACCCTTGACGGATACAGTATAACGGATATCGACGCAGAATACGACAAGGTATATAAGGAGTACTGTGAAAAGAAGGGAACCGGCATTGAAAATGTAAATGCGGGGCTGAACTGATATCCCTGAGTAACTATGCTTTCACATACGGGCAGTCCGCATAGCGCACTGCCCGTTGTTTCACACAAAAAACCGGAAAGGTTAGGTGTATCAATGAAGAAAAGTAAAAAAAAGGGCTTTCGCCCCGGATATGACAGGGCGACCCAGTTCCAGCTGCATACTCTTATGCTGCCCGGAACCATATTGATGCTGATGTTTTCCGTCGTGCCCCTCTTCGGCCTGCTTCTCGCATTTAAAAACTATAAGGTCATTGAAGGGATAAAGGGCGTTTTTACCAGTCCCTGGTACGGCTTCCAGAACTTTAAAATTATCTTCGGCAACTTTGATTTCAGGCGGATGCTGACAAACACTCTGGGCATCAATCTGATCGGAAATCTGGTGGGAATTCTGGCCGCAATCGGATTCGCTCTGTTTATCAATGAGATCTCGAGGGCCAGGTTCAAAAGCGTGGTGCAGACCGTCACCTATATGCCCCACTTCATTTCATGGGTGGTATTCGGAAGCATTGTGATCACGCTGCTTAGCGGAGACGGCGGACTGTTCAATCAGATCCTGCTTAAGCTCGGCGTGATCAAAACTCCCATTGTCTTTATGGCGCAGCCCAGGTATTTCTGGGCGATTGCGATTCTCTCCAATCTGGTAAAGGAATTAGGGTGGAGCACCATCCTGTATACGGCGGCCATTTCCGGCGTAGATCAGGAGCTGTATGAGGCCGCGGATCTGGACGGGGCAAGCCGCATCCAGAAAATGCGCTATGTAACGCTTCCCAGCATCAAGGGAACCATCGTGATCATGATAATCTTTGCGGTGGCTGGGATCATGAATAATAATTTCGACCAGATCTTCGTGCTGCAGAATCCCTTCAACATTGAGCGGAGCGAAGTGATCGACACCTATATTTATAAGGTAGGTATGCAGCAGCTTCAGTTTGGCATGGCGGCGGCGGTGAATATTTTCAAATCCATCCTCGCAATCATTCTCCTTGGGATGGCCAACTTTGTTTCCAATAAGCTGACAGACAACGGATTATTCTGAGAAAGAGGAGGCGCCTTATATGAACAAAATCAAATCAAAAAAAGAAAAACGGTATCAGGTAATCCTGACGACAGTGATGGTTCTTATCATGCTGATCACTGTCTATCCGGTATGGTATTCCCTGATCAACTCCTTAAACAGCGCTCAGGATATCTCCAAGAACGGCTTTGCCATGCTTCTTCCGGGGGAATTTTCCCTGGACAGCTGGAAATCGGTGCTGAAAAATCCCGAAATCTTCCGGGCGTTCGGAATCACTCTTTCCAGAACAGTCATTGTCACAATCCTGCAGACACTTTTTACCTCCATGTTCGCTTATGGATTTTCCCGTGAAAATCTCACCGGAAAGAAATTCTATACGGCCATAGGTTTCTTAAGCATGTACCTAAACGGCGGGGTGATCGCCTATTTCATCCTGTTCAGCGCTCTCCATATTTACAATACCTATTGGGTTTACATTATCCCCTGCTTGTTCGGAGGCTTCTACAATGTTATAATTTTCAATACCAACTACAAAGCCATTCCGGATTCGCTGTTTGAATCGGCAAAGATAGACGGAGCCAGTGAATATACAGTCTTCTTCAGGATCGTAATCCCCCTGTCAAAGCCTGTAATCAGCGCCCTTGGCATCTTTACCGCAGTAGGCACCTGGAACGATTATTCCCAGACGCTGTACTATACAAAATCCTCGGAGATTCAGACATTGTCCTATTACATGCTCTCCATCACCAAATCCAGCGCTTCCGCAGCGCAGCTTGGCGAAACCATGAGCGCAGGAGCCTCCTCCGTGCTCACCACCATGTCCAATTCCGCAGCAAATTACAAGACAATCGAGCTGGCATGTATGGTTCTCTCCGCGCTTCCGTTAATCATCATATATCCTTTTGCACAGAAGTTCTTTGAAAAGGGCGTGATGGTCGGATCGGTGAAGGGTTGACAAATCACAGAAAGGAAATAAGCACATGGAACAGAAAAAAGAAATTCCTCTTCCGGCTCCCCTGTTCCGGGATCCGGTTTATGACTGTCCCACTGACCCGGCGGTCATATGGAACGAGGAAGAAAAAATGTGGTATCTTTTTTACACCCAGAGAAGGGCCGGAGCCGCATCCATCGGAGTATCCTGGGTACACGGGACGAAAATCGGCGTGGCCGTAAGCCGGGACGGCGGTAAATGGCTCTACCGGGGCACACTGGAAGGCCTTGAGATCGAGCGGGGCCACAATACCTTCTGGGCTCCCGAGATCATTCGCGCGGAAGGCATCTACCATATGTACGTGTCCTACATCACGGGTGTCCCAACGGACTGGGACTATCCAAGGCAGATGCTCCACTACACCTCGCAAAATCTCTGGGACTGGACCTTTGCCGGAAGAGTGGATCTGGGATCGGAACGGGTGATCGATGCCTGCGTCTACGAGGTCGGCCCCCGTCAGTACAAGCTGTGGTACAAGGACGAGGACAACGGAAGCAGGACATCGGCGGCGGTCAGCAGGGATCTGTATCACTGGACAGTCCTTGGGGAAGAAATCACCGACTGCGCCCAAGAGGGACCTAACGTGTTTGAGCTGGGCGGCATCAAGTGGATGATCTCCGATTACTGGAAGGGACTTGCGGTATACCGTTCGGATGACTTCGAGCACTGGATACGCTGTGCGGATATCCTGGACGAATCAGGCAGCCGCCCCATGGATAAGGGCTGGGGACACCATGCGGACGTATTGGTGCGGGAGGAAAGGGCCTTTATCTTCTACTTCTGCCACCCCTTCGCCTGCGAGGACGGCCGGCAGGGCGATAAGCTCACCGGCCTGACGGAAGCGGACCGGAATAAAGCCGTGATCCAGGCGGCGGAGCTCACCGTCAGAAACGGAGCGCTGCGCTGTGACAGGAATGCCCGGGCCGCATGGCCACAGTAACGGCAGGGATGCCTCAATTCAAGACGGCTTCTATCTATCGGTAACAGCATAAATTTTTCCTTATGCCGTTACCGCAGAAGCCGCCTTTTTATCTGCTTTTAATTCCGGAGCTGTTCATCGATCCGGTCACACTCCCGCCAGCACGTCAAAGGTTCTCGAAATGTTGACCCTTCCATACCTCGCATATGTCAAGTTTGAATGTCATATAAAACACTATTCCGTTAAAATGTTAATATCCACGCTCCGAGTATCCATCGCTGCCATCTCTTGTAACTTTTCCTTTGTAAGTTCCATACTGCTCCTTTATAGGATATCACACTTTCTAAGAAACATAGCACCCAAAACTGCATATTCAAAATCTTTACCCCTATTTCAAATATTCTTTATTTATCCTCACTCATAAACTCACTATATGTACCCTTTCTGACGTTCTCCGCAAAAATCATTGCATGTAATTACTTTAACAAATCCATCATTATCATCTATAGCACAAATTTGTGGTAATTCAGGTCTTTCGTATATGTAATACAAGCAACTTTTTGTTTCTTTAAATTCAATGAATGCCAATAATTATCCTGTATCCAATCAATCACTTTATTCAGGGAATAAGTTTTTCCAG
>CAJUIO010000010.1:58060-61003 GCA_910586025.1 uncultured Lachnospiraceae bacterium | reverse complement strand
GAATAAGGCTTTTCGCAGAAAATATTGTCTGAATATTCTACAAATTTACAAGTTTTGCAATTACCTAAGTAATGGTATTACGAAAGGAACAGAATATTGACAATAGTATGGAGGGCGAAATATACTACATTTAAAGAAGAAACCGGGAAGATGAGATCAGTGACCTGATCAGGGTTGAAAAAATTTGGAAGGCATATGAGGAGTAAGCACATGAAGGAATTTGACGTGCCAAAGGATCTGCTGCCCCAGTGGGGGCCCTATTCGAAAAAATATATGGGAATTTCCAGGATCGTGGAGGATGCGCCCATTCCCGGTGCGAGATTTGACTGTGTGGTGCATCCCATGCTGGCCAATTCCAACCAGCCCGCACCAAACGTGACATTTCCTTCCTCCTGGCATATCTGGGAGGCTGCGCCGGATCTGTCCTTTTTTGCCTACCGGGTGGAGCTGGAGTGGAAGGACCGGGTTTATGCGGATGTCTCCTTTTCCGCCATAGATGACCATACCAGGCTGATCCGGACGGAATACGTGAATAATACAGGAATGGACCAGAACTGTGTGCTGAATTATTATATGGCAATGGAATATCCCTGGAAGCGGATGGTAGAGGTTTCCTGCGATGGGAGCTTTGTCTGGAAAAAGCTGACCAACTATGACATTCTGGAATATCATACGCCCAGGGCCTTTGACCACCTGATGCCGGACGGGCTGCACAGGGGCGAATTTTTTGACCCTTCGTTTACGGAGGGACGGGGCTTTGGAGAGCGGATCCGGCAGGCTTTTGGACAGGAGAAGGGAGACAGAGTGACGGTTTCTCTTTTCGTGCAGGAGAGATATGAGCGGATGGCGCTGCGCTGCCGCACCGTGGAGGAAAAGGCGGCGGTCTTTTCCTATTGCATCAGAGGGGAAGGGGGAGCCGTTTACACGGAAGGGAAGATCGAGCTTTTGCCTGCCGAAGAGCCGGATCTTGTCTTTGCCTCAGTAAAAACACCGGAAAATGGGGTACTTTCCCTTACCCTCGTCTCAGAGGGAGAGGGCGGTGCCGAGTTTGACTTTGCGGCCTTTTTAAAGGAGGGAGCGCGGCTTTGCGTGGAGAGAAAGCGGCCCGGTTTTGTTCCGCAGTGCGACAGGCAGGAGGCGGGGTACAGCCTCCGCTATCCGGCAGTGGCGCAGGAGTTTGGATTCTGTCCGCTGACAGACAGTCTGCGGCTGCGCTCCATCCCTACCGGAACGCTGGAGGATGCGCTGGTATCCCGGCTGTCCCAGGCTGACCCTACCTTTGACGAGGTGCTAAGGACCTTTACGGATTCGTTCCGGGAAAAACACAGCGATGAGGGATTCTATCAGAATTTTATCGTGCATTCCATTTTCATTCCCGCAGGGAAAAAACATGTGGAATATGCCCTTTTGGGAGATGGAAGACAGCGGAGACTCACCTGCAGAGAGGCGGAGGCGCTTTATGAGAAGAAAAGGGGCGCTCTTGCAGAGCCCTGTTACAATTCCGACGGGGAGGGCTATGCGTTCAGCAACCGGCTTTTGCAGGCTGCGCTGCTTACCAACGTGGTCTATCCGATTTACCGGCACGGAGAGTGGATCAGGCACCACACCCCCGGAAAGCGCTGGGACAGCCTGTATACCTGGGATTCCGGCTTTATCGGGCTTGGGCTTCTGGAATGCGAGGAAAGGCTTGCGCAGTATGTTCTGGATCTGTATCTGAGCCGGCCGGATAATCCGGACTTCGCCTTTCTGATGCACGGCTCTCCGGTTCCGGTTCAGGCCTATCTGTATCTGGAGCTTTTGCAAAGGAGCGGAGATAAGGAGAGGCTTTTTGCGTGGTATCCCAGATTGAAGCGGTATTATTCTTTTCTTGCGGGAAAAAGCGAGGGATCCGCAACGGATCCTTTTGAGAGCCGTCTGACCACTACCTTTGACTACTTTTACAACTGCAGCGGTATGGATGATCTCCCGCCCCAGGTGGAGATGTACCGGCAGGGCAGGGAGAAGCTTTGCGCACCGGCGTTTACCACCTCACAGCTCATCCGTATGGCAAAGATTCTGCGCATGATAGCCAGGGAGCAGGAGCTTTTGGAGGATGTGAAGGAGTATGAGGCGGATATTGCGCTTCGGGCCAATGCGCTTTTGACCTATGCCTGGGACGAGGAGAGCGGCTATTTCGGCTATGTGGTGCATGATAAGCAGAAGCGTCCCATAGGAGTGTTTCGGACAGCGGACGGAGAAAATCTGTCAAAAGGAATGGACGGCGTTTATCCGCTGGTTGCCGGGATCTGCAGCAAAGAGCAGGAGGAGCGGCTTCTCGGTCATATTTTTTCCGAAAAGGAGATGTTTTCCAAGGTGGGCATCAGCGCCGTGGATATGTCCGCCAGCTACTACCAGCCAAACGGATACTGGAACGGGAACGTGTGGTTTTCCCATCAGTGGTTTCTCTGGAAGACCATGCTTGACCTTGGGAAAATGGAGGAGGCCTGGAAGATCGCAAAGACGGCTCTGGATTCCTGGAAGCGGGAGGTGGATTATTCCTATTATACCTTTGAGATGCTGAATATCGCCACCGCAAGGGGCGGCTGGTTCCATCAGTTCGGAGGCCTCTCGTCTCCGGTCAATATCTGGGCGAACGCCTATTACAGGAGGGGAACGGTCAGCTGCGGCTTTGACCTCTGGATCGGGGAGCAGTCCTATGAGGAGGATACGGATACCTTCCGTCTGACCGTGACCAACCACTCGGACAGAGCCGTGGGGCTTCTTCTGGTGACAGGGGGAGCGGATACGTCCGTCCCGGAGGTTTCTCTTGACGGAGAGCCGCTTGAAGCCATGCGCCGGACGTTAGGCGCACTGGAGTGCCGGATCCCGGCAAGGGTGAGGAAGGGCAGAGTTGTGGCAAAGGCACGGGTATAAATATGATTTTTGAAATGAAAAGAAAGGGGG
>CAJUIO010000010.1:23097-57960 GCA_910586025.1 uncultured Lachnospiraceae bacterium | reverse complement strand
TACGGGAGCGGTCATAATCCACGGAGCTGTCAGGGGATCCGGGGCACAAAGCGCTGTGCCGGAAGCTGCCGGAGGCCTTTCCGCCGCACGGACAGGGCGGATGCCTGAAAATGCGGAAGAGCTATTGGCACGGCAGGCCGCAGAAAGCGCACGGCAGGCGTATCAGGAATGGGAAAGAAACCGTCCGCAGATGGTAACAGTCGAGAAGCCAAGGTCCATGCGAAACGGCGAGGAGGGCATTCTGAGCTATCGCTGGGGAATGGATTTCATTTCTGTCAGCGGGATGCGGCTGCTTTTTTCCTGTGACTGCTATTTTCCCGGCCAAAAGCTGCAGCAGAAGATTTTCTATGTGGCAGAAGGGCCGGAATTCGCACCAAGGGAGGTCTTCCGGCAGGATTCCCTCTCAAATACGGAAGGGCTTCGGGGAAAGGCCGCCGATGTTCTGGAATACAGGAAGATCTGTCCCCAGGCTGTGGAGGATGGGTATGTCTATGAGGCAAACGGGGCGCTGTACCTTCTTTCGGAGGATTTTGAGGAAACAAGGCGCCTTTGTGATCTCCGCAAGCTGATGGGGGAATTGTATCGGTTTTCTCCCTGGGTGGGAGGAAGAAATCTGTGCGATGTATCCTGGGATGCCTCCCGGATTCTGACCTGCACGGACCAGGGGCTTTATGAATATGATCTGGAAAACGGAGAAGGAAAGCTTCTGGAGGCGGCCATGTATGAAGTTCATGAGATTATCCCTGAAGAGGGGGACTGCAGCTGTGGGGAGACGGGCTTTGAATTTTCAGGCCCGTTGGAAGCGCGGTATGTGCCGGGCGGTGAGGGCTATGTTTTCATGACCGGCACGGAGTACGGGGATCTTTTGGGGATTGTCCTGCGCTCGCAGAGCGGGGAGACTTTGTATCAGAAGCAGACAGAGGATTACCGAATCGGCTTTTGCTGGATGGAGAGCGAGCGGGCCGTGTATCTTGCGGCCTTTTATGGGGATTCGGCTGGTGTCTGGATGGACAGGGTGGATGTGAAGAGCGGGAAAAAGGAGACCTTTGCCATACCGGAGGAAGTCTTTTTTGGTTCCGCTCCCTGTGCGGGCTTCCTGGATCCGGATCATCTGGTCTATCTGGAGCAGACAGAGGACTCCATTGCCGGAATTGGAATCTTCAGCCTGCCCTTGGGAGGAACAAAGGCAAATCCTATTCCAAAGAAAGCGGGCAAAGGCAGGGTTCTGGCGTTGGATATGTGCGGCTATGATACCGTGGCAATAAGCATTCCTTAGTCCGGCTTTTCACTTTTCATTTCCAGCTTATGAAACAGCCGGATCAGCACAAGGATGGCGGCTGCGGCCAGAATGAATTCCGCTGTCAGCTGTGCGTAGGCCAGACCATACAGAGGAAACAGCCGGTTCAGGATATAGAGAGCCGGTATCTCCAAAACGATTTTGCGCAGCACGGCGAAAATCAGGGAATGTTTCCCGAGACCGCAGGCCTGGAATACGCCAACGGCCAGGAAATCCACACACAGGAAGGGAATGCCCAGGCACATGCCCCGCAGAAATTTTGTCCCATATTCCACGATAACGGGGTTTTTCATAAAGGCAGTGGTGAGCGCGCCTGCACCCAGATAATAGCACACGGACACCGTAACCATGAAGGATACCGCTATTTTGAGGGAAAATATCAGAGTGTGCTTCATTCTCTGCGTGTTTCCGCTGGCGTAGTTGTAGCTGATCAGGGGCATGATCCCCTGGCCTAATCCCATTGCGATATAGAGCGGCACCATGTTGATTTTCTGTGCGATCCCCATTGCGGCCACGGTATCGGCACCGTAGGAGGAAGTAAAATTGTTCAGCACGGTCATACCCGTCACATTCAGAAGATTCTGGATGGAGGCGGGAATCCCAACGGCGCAGACTCCAAGGACAATGGCTCTTCGCAGTCCGAACATGGACGGGCGGATGCAGACATAGGTGTTCCCCCGCTTGAGGAACAGAAGGACAAAGAAATAAGCGCAGGCTGCGCAGTTGGAGAGAAAGGTTGCGGCTCCGGCTCCCGCCGCACCCATGTCAAGTCCCCGGGGCAGAATAAATATCGGGTCAAGAAGGATATTCAAAAGACATCCGCTCATGGTTCCGATGCTGGCATGGAGCGCAGAGCCCTCAGACCGTACCATGTGGGCCAGCACCACGTTCAGGATAGCCGGGACCGCACCGAAGCTGACCGTCCATTTCAGATATTCTCCCGTTGCGGCAGCAGTGGTATGATCCGCTCCCAGCACATGCAGCAAAGGCCCCCGGAACATGGTGAAAAAAACGGAAAAAAGAATTCCGCAGAAAACAGAGAGGTAAAAGCCGAATGCGGAGCTGCGGTACACGGTATCGTAATCCTTTCTCCCAAGTCCTCGGCTCATCATGCTGGCGGAGCCCACGCCGAATAGATTGTTCACGGCGTTGAAGGCCAGCAGTACCGGGGCCGCCAGCGTGACGGCGGAATTCTGTATGGAGTTGTTCAGCATCCCCACGAAGTAGGTGTCCGCAAGATTATAAATCACCATTACCAGAGAACTGAGGATGGTTGGGACGGCCAGCGTCATGACGGCTTTCGGAACAGGCGTGTGCTCGAATAATTGTATTTTTTTGATATCTTCCATAGGTGTCTCCTTTATCCGGCTCTTTTCTTTCTCCTGATCATCTTGAATCCGCGGCCGGCCTGATTTAAGGCTATCAAAATAAAAATTCCAAGTCAATATTAAAAACATTCTTCTGTGAGAAACACGGGAGGTTCTTTACAAAAGAGAGTGCTTTTGATATACTGAACAGACATAGAAGGATTTGCTTTGAGAACAGAGCCGCCAGTTGGATGCTGGCGGCTTTTTAAGGAGGCTGAATCCGCTTCATTGGATGATGAGATTGAGACAGGCGGCATGAAAAGGAGAGCGGGACAGATATGAAAGGAAAAATAGTGCGCCGCATTTTTTCTTTAAGCTGTGCAACAATATTTGTTCTGTTACTGACCGGTTGTAATCCGGCGGCAGGTGCGACAGAATATGAAGTAATATATCCATCCGGCTATAGCAGGGATTCCTATGCTTATGATGAAAAATCCCCCATTGAGGGAAGCTCCTGCTGTCTGCAGTGGGAAAAAGCGGATGATTACGAGAAAACCTATGAATACGATATACATATCCTGAATGAGAACGGTTCGGTATTGTATAGTTATCCCGACGTGGGAAGCAAAGCGATGCGCGGGAGTGTACGGGAAGATGGTAAAACCTGGGTCTGTTCGGAGCATTGGACGGCTCCTCATCACAATGGCTATGTGGAAGGCTGGCTGAAAGAAAGTGATCTGCTTTTGATTGATTTGAGTGATGGAGAGCTGCTGTTTCAGGCCAAGGCAGGAGAAAATGAATTTTACATCACCTCATTTGGAACACGATGCTATTTCTATCTTCCTGGAAAACAAGAAAGCGAGAAGCTGTTCGGATTGATAAAAATACCTGCGGAAAATGCGACAATTTATTGCCGGGATACTTCGGACTGGGCGCAGAAACACACGGTTTATACCTTTGATTATGTAGCGGAACCTGATATTGATACAAGTGACGGAGTTAAAACCCGTGTTAAATTTTATATATCTGAAAACCGGCTTAAAGTGGCATGGACATCCTTTGAACCTGTTGGTAATGAGCATTGGGAGTACCTGGAGAAAAAGGCTTATGAAATCCCGATTGCTGAAAATGCTGACGAGAGAGCCAAAAGCGCAGGCGAGGCATCGCAGGGTATGACGGACAATTTTGTTTTGTCCTTTTTGGCTGGCGATATGTGTCCGCAATGCATTTGCGAATAGGTATGATAAAAACTTTGATAATAGAGGGAGGTACAATATGCTGCGAATAGGATGTCACCTCTCCTCCTCCAAGGGCTATCTTGCCATGGGGAAGGAGGCGGTAAAGATCGGGGCGAACACGTTCCAGTTTTTTACCAGAAATCCCAGAGGGGGAAGGGCAAAGGCTCTGGATCCGGTGGATGTGGAAAAATATCTGGCTTTTGCCGGAGAACACGGAATTGCGAAGATTTTGGCGCATGCCCCCTACACGCTGAATGCGGCATCGAAGGACGAGGGACTGCGCCGTTTTGCGTTTGATACCATGCAGGATGACCTGAGGAGACTGGAGCATCTTCCGGATGCCATGTACAATTTCCATCCGGGAAGCCACGTTGCCCAGGGAGCCGACCTGGGAATCGAGCTGATTGCGGAGCACTTAAACCGTCTTTTTGAGGAGGAATTTTCCACCACGGTCCTGCTTGAGACCATGGCGGGAAAGGGCTCCGAGGTGGGCAGGAGCTTTGAGGAGCTTCGCAACATCATAGACAGGGTGGAGAGAAAGGACCGTCTGGGAGTGTGTCTGGATACCTGCCATGTTTTTGACGGCGGGTATGATATTGTGAATGGGCTGGATGCCGTTCTGAATGAGTTTGACCGTATTCTGGGGCTTGAGAGGCTGCGGGCCGTGCATCTTAATGACAGTCTTAACAGCCTTGGCAGTCACAAGGACAGGCATGCCAAAATCGGGGAAGGAAATATCGGTCTTGAGGCCATGAAGCGGATCATCAACGACAGCAGGCTCAGGAAGCTCCCCTTCTATCTGGAAACGCCGAACGAGCTTCCGGGATACCAGAAGGAGATCGAGCTGCTTCGAAGCCTGTACGAGGAGACATAATCCGCTCGAAAATGTAAAAGTTCACAGGAAAAGCAGCATTATGCGCTTTAGGTGTGAAGTTTGAGAAGTATAATAGGAATTGATTATACGCAATGAGTATGGTATTATAGAGAACAAGTTGGAAGAAATGGGATAAAAGACTATGGAATCAGGAAATGTTTTAGTTGATTTGCGTAAAAGAACAGGGATGAATCGCAAGGAGTTTGCGGAATATTTTGAGATACCATACCGGACAGTGCAAGAATGGGAGTTGGGTAATAGAAGAATGCCGGAGTATCTCTTACGCCTAATGAAGTACAAGATATGTATTGAAGAGGAAAAAGGAACTTTGCGGATTCGAAAATGAAAGGAGAGGTTATGGCAAAGAAAAAGTACTTTGCAGTAAAAATAGGAATTAAGCCGGGGATATATGAAACTTGGGCTGAATGTGAGCTACAAATAAAAGGAGTGTCTGGTGCAAAGTATAAATCGTTTGCTACAATGGCGGATGCAGAAAAGTACATAGTAAGTGAAGACGAAATAACAGAAAAAGATGAAACAGTGGATTCCATTAATCAGCAGGTGGATCAAAGTCTTATGGAGTTAAAGGGCGATGAGGTGATTGCATTTGTGGACGGGAGTTATAATCCGTTAGAGGAAAAGGCGGGGTTTGGGGTTATATTGATAGACGATAAAGGAATACAGACACCGTTATATAAAGCGTTTACCAAAACATTAAGCCCGGAATTTATTGAATTCCGAAATGTGGCAGCGGAATTAGAGGGTGTCAAGGAAGCGATTAAGTGGGCTGTTGCATATAATAAAAGGAAAATTATAATATATCATGACTATGACGGGATTGGAAAATGGGCAGATGGCACTTGGAGGGCGAAAAAAGATTTGACCCGACAATATGTTACTTTTATAAAAGAGAAACGGGCTTATATTTCGATTGAGTTTGTAAAAGTCCCAGCACATTCCGGAATAGAATACAATGAAGCGGCAGATACTTTAGCAAAAAATTCATTGCTGGAAAAAGGGTATAAAACCTATGACGATGGATCAATTTATTTCGTAGGATTTTCTGCGGATGCTTGGATAGCGGTTATTAACCTTATAAATGGTGAAAATGAAGAATTGACAGGCGGAACAAATGAGATAATAAATGTTAGTTGTGCTACAGTAAATGGAAATAGACAACGTTTAGTTATATCGAACACCAAAAACCGAGTTGTTATAAACTGCTATTCCAACAGTCGCTCTTATGTGCAGGGGAAACAGTCGGTGCTGTTCCAGAAGATTATTTCGCTGGCAATTGAACTGATGAAAAATGGTCAGAAGGTGATTGAAACTCTAAACCATGTACATGTGTTGGCAATATCGCAAAACGAGGTTGAAATTAAGTTTGAAGAGCTGCTCCCAAACTATAACGATAAGAGAAGCGAAAAACATTATAACAATTTATTGGCAGCGGTATATAATACAATGCTGACAGGGTATATGCCAGATTATACCTCTTTGATTACTCCGATTTTCAGAGCTTATGAATATTATCTCCACAAAATACTGGGCGATAAGATGGAACTGAATACTTGTGATAAAAATGGGAAAAATAAATTTGGATATTTTAAAAAGAACAATAGCGGCAGATATGAATGCTCGTCAGATAACATAAATAGATTGACAGCCGTACAGGCGGACCTTTTAAATGATCTATATAATGAGTACCATGGTGTCAGGCATCAATATTCTCACTGGTCAGCAGATGATTATGATACAGCAGTCATAACAAGTATGGATGATGCCAGAGAGTATTTGTTGAAAGGGTTGACGTTGGTAAACAAATATTATACTCTGTATTAACATGTAAAATTAGAAGAAGGAGGGGAGAGGTATGGAAAAGTATTCGTTTCACTCTATATCCGATCCGGAATACATAGGTATTATTACGATTCTGGACTATGAAATCAGATTAAGTGCATATTTATCTGAAATAGAGTTCTCTCCGTCTTTGGGTGGAAAAAAAACTATTGTGGATTTGGCATTGAAATCTGGTATGGATAAATATCGCTTTGTTGAATTTGATGTGGACAATAATGGAAAGATTGTCTTAAATTCAAATTGTTATATACAGGTTTCAAAAGAAATTGAGGAAAAGGCTAATTATTATTTGAAGCAAAAAGGAGATATTGTCTTAAACTCATTTTTAACAGACAGGCAAAAACAGGCAATTTTATGTTAAAGTTTTGTTTGAGACTTTCCCACAGGACAAACTCTCACCTGCAGTCTGCCTTTATATCTGGTATGGGCTCTGGACAGATATATGGAACCGGCGCCTTACTCGGATTCCGCCATGCGGTAGCCGATGCCGATCTCTGTAAAGACATGCTCCGGAGCGGCCGGGTTCTTCTCGATTTTGCGGCGGATGTTGGCCATATTCACCCGCAGGATCTGGTTGTTGTTATCCACATAGGGGCCCCATATCTTTTCCATGATATAGGAATAGGTGAGTACCTTGCCGCTGTTTCGGGCAAGCAGTCCGAGGAGCTTGAATTCGATCTGTGTCAGATGCACCATGGCTCCGGAGAGAGTGACCAGATGCTTTTCAAAATTAACGGTCAGATCCCCGTGGCGGTAAACGGGAGCGTTGCTGTGTATTCCGGCGCTTAACTGGCTGCTGTGGCGCAGAGAGGTGCGGATTCTGGCAAGCAGCTCAACGGTGCCAAAGGGCTTGGTGATATAATCGTCGGCACCGCCGTCCAGGGCCTTTGCCTTTTCCTGCTCGTGGCTTCTTGCGGAGATGACAATGATGGGAGTGGAGTTCCACTCCCTTAATTTTTTGATCACTGTCATGCCGTCCATGTCGGGCAGTCCCAGATCCAGAAGAACCAGATCCGGGCACAGGGAGGCGCACAGATGAAGGCCTTCCGTACCGGAGGAGGCGGTGATAATCTTGTAATTCTGATTTTTCAGTGTGGTGGCGATAAAGGAACGGATATTTTCTTCGTCTTCGATCAAAAGAATCGTGGATTTTGGTATCATGTCTTTGCATTCTCCTTTGGAAGTGTGAAAGTAAATACACAGCCGTGCTCCCGGTTGTAAGCACTGATACTGCCGTTGTGGGCGGTGATGATGGTCTTGCATATGGAGAGCCCGATTCCCATGCCCTTATACACATCGGAGGAGGAAGACGGGGTATAGGGCGAGCCGTCAAATATGGTTTTCAGGCGCTGTGGCGCAATTCCGATTCCATAGTCTGTCACCTGAAAGGTCACATGGTTCCCGTTATCCGTCACGGCAAGTTCCACAGGGAGCGTGCTTTTGGAATGGATAATGGCGTTTTCCAGCAGATTGATAATGACCTGCTCGATCAGCATGGCATCCATGGGAATCAAAAGGTATTCCTCCGGAACCTGCACATGGATTACGGCCTCCGGCATCCTCTTTAGCAGCCTTCTGATGGCTTCTGCGGCCACCTCCTCGACCGATTCCAGCGAGGTGGCTATTTTCATGGAGCTTTCGTTGATCCTGGTGACGGAGAGGAGGTTTTCCACTATGTTCAGCAGCCAGTTGGAATCATCATGAATATGACTGACCAGATCCAGCTTTTCCCTCTCGTTTAAAATATCGCAGTTGTCCATATAGGCGGAGCTGTTTCCGATGATGCCGGTGAGGGGCGTGCGCAGATCGTGGGAGATGCTGCGCAGAAGATTGGCTCTCATCTTTTCCTTTTCCGCCTCCATCAGAAGCTTTTCCCGTTCCACCAGAATCTCACCCTGTCTCTTGATCTGAGAGGTCATGGTGCTGATGGAAAGGGAGATGATCAGCATGAAGAGAAAGGTGATGGGATAACCGGTGAGCGTGAAGTTCAGGGCAAAATAGGGATAAGTGAACAGGAAGTTCACGCAGATGACCCCCACAAGGGAGGCCAGAAGCCCGTATACGTAGCCGGTGGTAAAACGAGCGGTGAGAACCAGGGCCGTGATATACACCAGGGCGATATTGGCAGGATTTTCCGGCACATGACGAAAAAACCAGAAAGCCGCCAGGGTGGCCGCAATGGTCATAATCAGAGTTATCAGTATGTTTTTTAATAAGCTGTTCTTTTTCATAGGGTCATTATACCTTCTTTGTGCAGGATGGGGCAATGAATTGCCGTTAAGAAAACGTAAAGATTTCCGCCTGAAAAATAAATGGTAATCGATGCGATTCCATATTATAATAGAAGGGTCAGAAAGGAGTATGTCGCGCAAATGAAGAAAAAGATACAGTTACTGATTATAGCGGGCGCCGGAGTGCTTGGAATCGCGCTTCTCATCGCAATTCTTTCTCTGGCGATGAGCGGGAGCAAAAGGGAGCGGGATGCCGTGATCGAGGCTCTTTCGGTGGAGCAGCAGCCAAAGAGCGCGCCGCAGGAGCTCCCGGAGCCCGTGGAAGGGGGAGAACCGTCTTCGGCTGCGGAGGCAGAGGAAGGGCAGGATGCGCTGTCACAGCCTGAGAAAGAAAATGGCGGGGAAGAAAGCGAAGATCCGGCTTCCGTTGGGGAGGATCAGAAGGTATCGGTGGGCGCTCTGGACGATGCCCAGGATCCGCAGGCATCCCTGGCTGCGGGTAACGGGGAAGGTGCCGGGGCGGAGGTGAATGTGGCAAATATCAGTCCGGATGAGACGGAGGGAATTACGGTGGGGATTGACGTATCCAAGTATCAGGGAACTGTGGACTGGCAGAAGGTAAAAAATGCCGGAATTGACTTTGCCATGATCCGGGTGGGATACCGGGCCAAATCCACGGGCGAGCTCTTCGAGGATCCCACCGCAAGATACAATCTCCAGGAAGCCCAAAAGGCGGGAATCATGCTGGGAGCCTACTTTTTTTCCTCAGCGGTGACAACCGAGGAGGCGAAGGCCGAGGCGGCCTTTACGAAGGATATTATTGCCAAATATAAGATCACTTATCCGGTGGCCTACAATTGTGAGGATTTTCTCTCGTCTGACAGCCGTCAGTATGGTCTTGATTCGGCTGCAAGAACGAATCTGGCAATGGCCTTTCTGGACGAGATCGCACAGGGCGGCTATACGCCCATGTTTTATGCGGCAAAGGGAGAGCTGGAGGGCAGCGCTCAGTGGGATACCCAGGCCCTCAGTGGAAAATACAAGATATGGGTGGCTCAGTATCCGGAGCTTCCCTATCCCGAGACCCAGGCTTCCTCCTACGGCGGAAGTCATGATATGTGGCAGTACACCAGTCAGGGCGTGGTGGACGGAATTACCAAAAAAACGGACGTGAATCTCGCCTATTTCAGCTTTACGAAGGAAGCTTTGGCAAAGGACGAGACACCGGCCGAAGTCGTGGAGGCGGATCCCGAGGTGGGAATTATCTTTACAGAGGTGGACGAGACCGTGACGGCAAAGCAGGAGACGAATCTTCGGACAGAGCCAAGTACTGTAAATGACGAAAGTATTATGGGAAAGCTGGTGCACGGGGATACGGCACAGCGCACGGGAATCGGGCACAACGGCTGGTCCAGGCTGATTTACAACGGACAGACCTGTTATGCCGTTACCAATTACCTGACCACGGACATGAACGATACGGGACAGCAGGCGCCGCCCCAGGGACCGGTCTACACGCCGGTAAATGACACGGTGACGGCAAAGGACGAGACGAATCTGCGCTCAGAGCCGGGAACCGGAAGAGAGGACACGATTGTGGGAGTGCTCCGCCGGGGCGAGACTCTGACAAGGATCGGAATCGGAGACAACGGCTGGTCACAGCTGGAATACAACGGTCAGACCGTGTATGCGGTGACAAGCTATCTCACCACTCCGGAATAGGGAGGCAGTTATGGAGATCAGAAATGAATACACTTCGTTTAACAATAAAAAATATCACGATCACACGCATCATATAACCAAATGCCTTCAGGAGGAGCAGTCCTCCCGGAAAACCCAGGCCGGAGGTGCGGGATTGAGAAACGGGCAGGCCCGGGGAAAGTCAACAGAGTTTTCCAGGGATGGAGATTCCTATCATATGAGCGCTCCTGCCCCGGTATCGTCCTTGGATTTTGCAAAAGGAAAAGGATTTTTGCGGGGCTTGTGGGACGCTTTGGGAGATGAGGGGGATTCAAAGGAAGCCGGAAGGGGCGTGGCGTCGGTTCTTCGGGAGTCTCTGCTCGCCGGAATCCACGGAGCCGCTGCGGCAATCAGACATTCTTTTTCCGGGCAGGTCGCAGAACGGGTAAAGGGCCTGAGGGAAAGACTGAGGGTAAGCGCGGAAGGGGGACGAAGGTTTTTCGGGAGAGGACGGGAGGCGTTCGGAGCTTTGTCTGACGGAAAGACTTCTTCCAGCAGGAACCGGCACGGCAGAGAGCGTATCCTGTCAGAACCGGCAAAGGAGCAGGCCGGAACGGAAAAGGAGCGGGAGGATATTCCCATGAAAATTCTGGTAAACAGCCATCTGACGGATTCCTACAGCAAGAGCGGCGAGTACTGTCAGCTGGGCGAGAATCTCACCTACAGAAAAGGGATGGGAAAGGCGAAAGAAAACGGCCGCGGGGAATAAGAACTGCTTGATAAAAACAGCGCAAACCAGTATACTTAAAAGCAGAAAATCAAAAGCTGAAACGGAAAGCGGGAGAGGTTATCATATGGGATATCAGTCAATACCTTACGACAAGAGAGTGAAAGAAAACATCAGAAATTATTCCTTTTCCAATCTGTACCACATGGAAACGGTAAAGGAATACCTGAAAAATCTGGCAAGGGCTGTGGGGATCAGCATCCTCCTTACGGACCGGCACGGCGAGAAGGAGATTCTGATCGGCGACGGTTTTGTAGGGTTCAGGCCGGACGTGGTGAATGAGCCGGGGAGAAAGGTGCGGGTGCAGAACCGTACTATTGGCCATCTGTATGTAAAGGAGACAGAGGAGTGCAGGGAGAGCGGGCTTGCCATGGCGCTTGTGGACAGCACGGTGAGGCTCCTGGAAAATCTGGGTGAGGAAACCTACATACGTCATGAAAACAGTATTTATCTGGAGGAACTGGAAGCGATTCTGAACGAGAGACGCCGCCAGATCATTCAGAATGAAACGGATGACGCTCTTACGGGTGTCTTCAATAAAATGTATTTTGAATCCAGGATGGAGGTCATAGACCGTTCGGAGGTAATTCCCGTGGCTGTCCTGAATGTGAATATCAATGACTGGAAGTATGCGAACGACCACTTTGGCGACGAGGAGAGCGACCGCCTGATCAAGACGGTTGCGGATATTCTGAAAAGGGAGGCAAAATCTGACTTTATTATCGGAAGGATTGACGGGGATGCCTTTGGTGTTCTGATCCCCATGGCGACAGAGGGAGAGACGAGGGACTATATGCGCCGGATTCAGGAGGAATGCGATTCTTACGAGGATCCGCATCTTGCGCCGTCCGTGGCGGTGGGAATGGTCTTTAAGACCAATATAGAGGAAAAGCTGGAAGAGAGGATGTCGGATGCGGAATACGAGATGTTCAATAATAAGTTCGAGGTAAAAAATGCGCCGGGCTATCAGGAACGCCTGCGAAAATAGAACTGACAGGGGGGAGCCGGAAACGGTTCCTCACTTTATTCCTGCGGGCAACGAGCCAAGCGGGCATGCTTGCATGCACATTTGGCGACTGCCGCAGGGGTCAATACCCCGCAGCTCTGCTGCGTTGCAAGTTTGATGCCCCGTCAGCTTGCTGCGGGGTTGTTGACTTAACAGGAAAGACCTTGCCGCTTTGTTTTGGCTGAAGGAAATTATAAACTATTTATTAAATCGCACCTAATATGAAAAGGTGAGAAAACAAGAGAAAATAAAAGTAAAAAAGAGATAATTATATAAAATAGAGAGAAATACGCTTGTGATTCCGGTTGCAAAGCGGTGCATATAAAATTAATATATGTTCTAGTAATTAGCACTCGAACAGAATGAGTGCTAACAAATAGAAAACGAGAAGCACAGGATTTTATAAAAGGAGGCATTTATCATGAAGTTAGTACCGTTAGGAGACAGAGTTGTATTGAAGCAGTTAGTTGCAGAAGAGACTACGAAATCCGGCATTGTGCTGCCCGGACAGAGCAAGGAAAAGCCCCAGCAGGCAGAGGTGATCGCAGTAGGACCCGGCGGAACCGTTGACGGCAAGGAGATCAAGATGGAAGTGAAGACCGGTGATCAGGTAATCTATTCCAAATATGCGGGTACGGAAGTAAAGATCGAAGAGGAAGAATTCATTATCGTAAAGCAGAGCGACATTCTTGCCGTAATTCAGTAAGGATTGCGTATCCGGCGGAAATTGAGCAACAGGAAATCTAATTTAAAATAGAAGGAGGCCAAATCATCATGGCAAAGGAAATCAAATATGGCGCAGAAGCGCGTGCCGCTCTTGAAGCAGGCGTAAATCAGCTGGCAGATACAGTGAGAGTTACATTGGGACCCAAAGGAAGAAACGTTGTTCTGGATAAATCCTTCGGCGCACCCCTGATCACCAACGACGGTGTTACCATCGCAAAGGAAATCGAGCTTGAGGACGCTTTTGAAAACATGGGCGCTCAGCTTGTAAAGGAAGTGGCAACCAAGACCAATGATGTTGCGGGAGACGGAACCACCACGGCTACCGTGCTTGCACAGGCTATGGTAAACGCAGGTATGAAGAACCTTGCTGCCGGAGCAAATCCTATCATTCTCAGAAAGGGTATGAAGAAGGCTACCGACTGCGCAGTAGAGGCTATCGCAAAGATGAGCTCCAAGGTGAACGGTAAAGAGCATATCGCAAGAGTTGCTGCCATCTCCGCAGGGGATGACGAAGTAGGAAAGCTGGTTGCGGACGCTATGGAAAAGGTTTCCGGTGACGGTGTCATTACCATCGAAGAGAGCAAGACCATGCTCACAGAGCTCGATCTGGTAGAAGGTATGCAGTTTGACAGAGGCTATATTTCCGCATATATGGCAACAGATATGGATAAGATGGAGGCGGTTCTTGAGAATCCCTATATTCTGATCACAGACAAGAAGATCTCCAACATCCAGGAAATCCTTCCCCTGCTTGAGCAGGTAGTGCAGTCCGGCGCAAAGCTTCTCATCATTGCGGAGGACGTGGAGGGCGAGGCTCTCACAACCCTCATTGTAAATAAACTCCGCGGCACCTTCAACGTAGTGGCTGTCAAGGCTCCCGGCTACGGCGACAGAAGGAAGGCGATGCTGGAGGATATCGCAATCCTTACCGGCGGACAGGTAATCAGCGAGGAGCTCGGCCTTGACCTTAAGGAAACCACTCTGGATCAGCTTGGACATGCGAAGTCCGTTAAGGTTCAGAAGGAGAATACCGTGATCGTTGACGGTGAGGGCGATAAGGATGCCATCAGCGCAAGAATCAATCAGATCAAGGGCCAGATTGAGGAGACCACTTCTGATTTTGACAGGGAAAAATTACAGGAAAGACTTGCCAAGCTGGCAGGCGGTGTCGCAGTGATCCGTGTGGGCGCGGCTACCGAGACAGAGATGAAAGAGGCGAAGCTGCGCATGGAGGACGCTCTTGCGGCTACCAGGGCGGCAGTGGAGGAAGGTATCATCTGCGGCGGCGGTGCGGCATATATCCATGCATCCAAGGAAGTAGGAAAGCTGGCTGAGACACTTGCAGGTGACGAGAAGACAGGCGCTCAGCTCGTGTTAAAGGCGCTGGAATCTCCTCTGTTCCACATTGCTGCAAACGCCGGTCTCGAGGGCAGCGTGATCATCAACAAGGTTCGCGAATCCGAGGTTGGCACAGGCTTCGATGTTCTTAAGGAAGAGTACGTGGATATGGTGACGGCAGGTATTCTGGATCCCGCAAAGGTGACGAGAAGCGCTCTGCAGAATGCTACAAGTGTGGCTTCCACGCTCCTCACCACGGAATCCGTTGTTGCAAATATCAAGGAAGACGCTCCTGCAATGCCCGCAGGCGGCGGAATGGGCGGAATGATGTAAATCTGCACAAATTCATACAGTCAGATCTCAGGCAGGCGTGCTGTAACAGGCACACCTGCCTGTTGTTGCGGGCGGCTGTCGTTCGGTTTGTGCGGGAAAGGCATGGGTACAAAAATAATGAAAGGACTTCTGAAATACATAAAGCCTTACGGCTTTTACATGCTGTTGACACTCTGTCTGAAATTTATCGCGGCGCTGATGGATCTGCTGATTCCTTCCGTCCTTGCCAGGATTATTGATGAGATTGTTCCCCTCAGGGATATCCGGCTGATCTTTACCTGGGGCGGCGTGATGATTTTGTGCGCCATTGTCTCCGTTACAACAAATGTGACGGCAAACCGCATGGCGGAGGTTTCCGCAGGGGGAATGACCAGGAGCATCCGACACGATCTCTTTTCCAGGATCACATATCTTGGCGCGGGGCAGCTGGATGACTTTACCATTCCTTCCGTGGTGTCAAGACTTACCTCGGATACCTACAATGTGAACAGGATGCTTTCCAGAATGCAGCGTATCGGGGTGAGAGGGCCGATTCTCCTGATCGGGGGCATTGTGATCACCATGACGATGGATCCCAAGCTGACTCTGGTGCTGGTGGCATCCCTTCCTTTTATTCTGCTGATCGTGGCCGTGATCACAGGCAAAAGCGTGAAGATCTATGAGAGACAGCAGTCGGTGCTGGACGATATGGTGCGTGTGATCCGGGAGAATATCACCGGAGTCCGTGTGATCCGGGCCCTTTCCAAGACCGGCTACGAGAGGGAGCGGTTTGACAGGGTGAATGAGACACTGGCCGAGACGGAGCGCCGGGCGGGAAGTGTCTCCGCCGCCAGCAATCCGGCCACCACACTGGTGCTGAATCTGGGACTTACCATGGTGATTCTGGTGGGTGCCCTGCTGGTCCAGAAGGGAGAGAGCGGTCCCGGCACGATCATCGCTTTTCTCAGCTATTTCACCATCATCTTAAACGCCATGCTGGGAATCACCAGAATTTTCATCATGTTCTCCAAGGGACTTGCCTCCGCAAAGAGAATCACGGAGGTTCTGGAAGCTCCGGAGGATATGGAGATCCTTCCATATGAGGAGGAAAACGGCAAAAATCCTTCTTCCGGGGAGGAGTACCATGTGGAGTTCAGAAATGTCTCCTTCTCCTATTTACATAGAAAGAATAATCTCACGAACATAAGCTTTTCTCTGAAAAAGGGGGAGGTTCTGGGCATTATCGGCCCTACGGGAAGCGGAAAGAGCACCATCGTGAATCTGCTCCTTCGGTTCTATGACGCGGGAGAGGGCGAGATCCTGATAAACGGAAGGGATATCAGGACGATTCCGCTCACCGATTTGAGACAGAAATTCGGGGTGGTGTTTCAGAACGATTATCTCATGGCGGAATCCATTGAAAAAAATATCGACTATTTCAGGGGACTTTCCGGTAAGGAGATCGGGAAGGCGGCCGAAATGGCTCTTGCAAAGGAATTTATCAGCGGCAAGGAAGGCGAGATGGGTGCGGATGTCGCCGTGCGGGGCAATAATCTGAGCGGCGGGCAGAAGCAGCGGATCATGATCGCAAGGGCGCTGGCCGGGGAGCCGGAGATTCTGATTTTGGACGATGCCTCCTCGGCGCTGGATTACCGGACGGATGCTCTTTTCCGAAAGGCGCTTGGGGAGCATTTTCCGGATACAACCATTCTCATGATCGCTCAGAGAATCAGTTCCCTTCAGGGGGCTGATCATATCCTTCTTCTGGAGGATGGGGAATGCATTGGCTATGGAACCCATGAGGAGCTGCTTGCGGGGTCAAAGTTCTACCGGCAGATTTATGACCTGCAGATGGGAGGAGGGCTTACACAGTGAATGACAGAAAGGATCGGGAAGGAAAAGGAAAGAGAGCGCCGAGAAAGTATCTGCTGCTCCGGCTGTGGACATATCTGAGCAGGTACAGACTTCTTCTGTTTGCGGGAGCGGCCTTCATGCTGCTTTCCAATATTTTGTCCTTGCTCGGACCGAAGCTTTCGGGAAAGGCGATTGACGCGATCGGGATAAAAAAGGGCGGGGTGGATTTTGAGAGAGTGCTTTACTATGTGTCCCTGATGGCAGTGTTTTATCTGCTCTCCGCGGTCTTCTCCTATATTCTCTCTCTGCTCACCATACAGCTTACAAGGAACGTGATCTACCAGATGAGGAAGGACGTGTTTGAAAGCCTTCTGGGGCTTCCGGTCTCCTTTTTTGACAAATACCAGACGGGAGACATCATCAGCGTGGTTTCCTATGACGTGGATACGGTGAATCAGTCCCTTGCCGGGGATTTTCTCCAGATACTCCAGAGTGTTATCACTGTCGTTTTTTCCCTCGTGATGATGCTCACCATAGCTCCCGCCATGGTTCTGATTTTTGCGGTGACGATTCCGGCATCCGTTCTTATGACCCGCTTCGTTACAAGCCGTTCCAGACCGCTGTACAGAGTGCGCTCGAAGAAGCTGGGGGAGCTCAACGGATTCGTGGAGGAGATGCTGGGCGGTCAGAAGACCACCAGGGCCTACGGAAGGGAGCGGGAGGTGATTGATGCCTTTGACGGGAAAAACGGGACGGCTGTGGATGCCAATACAAAGGCGGAGTATTACGGAACGCTCTCCGGGCCCTCGGTAAATTTTATGAACAATATTTCCCTTGCCCTGATCAGTATCTTTGGCTCGCTTCTGTATCTGTACGGAAAAATCGGGCTCGGGGATGTCTCCTCCTTTGTACAGTATTCCAGGAAGTTTTCGGGTCCTATCAACGAGACGGCCAATATCATCGGAGAGCTGCAGTCAGCCTTTGCGGCGGCGGAGAGAGTGTTCCGTCTGATCGACGAGCTGCCGGAGGCACCGGATGCGCAGAAGGCGGCGGTCCTTACGGAGGTATACGGAGATGTGCTCTTTGAGAAGGTGAATTTTTCCTATGAGCCCGGACAGCCGATCCTGAGCGATTTTGATCTCAGGGCGCATTCCGGATGGCAGATTGCCATTGTGGGACCCACGGGAGCGGGAAAGACCACGGTGATCAATCTCCTCATGCGCTTTTATGACGCACAGTCGGGAGCCATTTTTCTGGACGGACAGAATATCTACGGAATCCGGCGTGAAAGCCTGCGGGGCGCCTTTTCCATGGTGCTGCAGGATACCTGGCTGTTCCAGGGAACTGTTTTTGAGAATCTGGTCTACGGCAATGAATCCATTCCCATGGAGAAGGTGGTGGAGGCGGCGAAGGCCGCGGAGATTCACTCCTATATCATGAGTCTTCCCAAGGGCTATGATACGGTGCTTTCCGATAACGGAGTACATATATCCAAGGGGCAGAAGCAGCTCCTGACCATTGCAAGGGCCATGCTCTCCGATGCCCATATGCTGATTATGGACGAGGCGACCTCCAATGTGGATACCAGGACGGAGATGCAGATCCAGACAGCCATGAGGAAGCTGATGGAGAACAAGACCTGCTTTGTGATTGCGCACCGGCTCTCCACGATCCGGAATGCGGATATGATTCTGGTGGTGAAGGGCGGAAGGATTATAGAGAGGGGGACGCACGAACAGCTTCTCGAAAGGAAGGGCTTTTATTATGAGCTGTATGAGGCCCAGTTTGAGCACAAAAGTTGACTATCCGGGAAAAAGCATATATAATGATTCCAATATGCGTTGAAGTCAGAAGCAAATAGCAGCTTGAAGGTGTGAATATATGACAGAAGAAGGAAAACAGACTAATAAAACCGAAGTGGTCATAGATGACGGCCGAATAGAGGAGATCCGGGAGTTTCAGAGTCCGGAGCAGCTCTATTCGGATTTGATCGCGCGAGTAAAAAAGTATCATCCTTCCGATGATATTTCGCTCATAGAGAAAGCATATCATGTGGCCGCAGCGGCCCACAGGGATCAGGTCAGGAAATCGGGAGAGCCCTATATCATTCATCCGCTGTATGTTTCGATCATTCTGGCGGATCTGGAAATGGACAAGGAAACTATTGCAGCCGGTCTTCTTCATGACGTGGTGGAGGACACCATTATGACGGAGGACGAGGTGAGGGAACAGTTCGGAGCCGATGTGGCGCTTCTCGTGGACGGAGTCACCAAGCTGGAGAATCTTAAGTTTACCGGCGGCGGAGATATGCCGGACAGACTGGAAATGCAGGCGGAGAATCTCCGGAAAATGTTCCTTGCAATGGCGAAGGATATCCGTGTGATTTTAATCAAGCTGGCTGACCGTCTCCACAATATGCGTACGCTGCAGTACAAGAACGAGGAGGGACAGCAGCGGATCGCGAGGGAGACCATGGAGATCTATGCTCCTATTGCCCAGAGGCTCGGAATATCAAAGATCAAGGTGGAGCTGGACGATCTCTCCTTGAAATATCTGGAGCCCGAGGCGTATTACGATCTGGTTGACAAGATCGCGGTGCGCAAGAGCATCCGTGAAAAATATATACAGAGTATCGTGGACGAGGTGGGCGAGCATATCAAGAAGGCGGGAATCAAGGCGCAGATCGACGGCAGGGTGAAGCATTTTTTCAGTATCTACAAGAAAATGAAGAACCAGAACAAGACTATCGATCAGATTTACGACCTGTTTGCCGTGCGCATCATTGTGGACACGGTGAAGGACTGCTATGCGGCGCTTGGAGTGATTCACGAAATGTATAAGCCCATTCCGGGGCGCTTCAAGGACTACATTGCCATGCCAAAGGAAAATATGTACCGGTCTTTGCACACCACGCTGATCGGCGCAAACGGCCAGCCCTTTGAGATTCAGATCCGTACCTTTGAAATGCATAAGGCGGCGGAATACGGAATCGCCGCCCACTGGAAATACAAGGAGGCCTCCGACGGCAGGCGGGCCGATAATTCGGAGGAGGAAAAGCTCACCTGGCTGCGGCAGGTGCTGGAGTGGCAGAGAGATACCTCGGACAACCGGGAATTTCTGAATCTGCTCAAGAGCGATCTTGACCTGTTTTCGGACAGCGTCTACTGCTTCACCCCCAGCGGGGAGGTGAAAAACCTTCCGGCCGGCTCCACGCCAATTGATTTTGCATACAGTATTCACAGCGCCGTGGGAAACCGTATGATCGGTGCCAGAGTAAACGGCAAGCTTGTGACGATAGATTATGTAATTAAAAACGGGGATCGGATCGAGATCCTGACCTCCCAGAATTCCAAGGGGCCAAGCCGGGACTGGCTGAACGTGGTCAAAAGCACACAGGCCAAAAACAAGATCAACCAGTGGTTTAAAAATCAGTTTAAAGATGATAATATTGTTAAGGGAAAGGAACTGCTTAACAATTACTGCAAGGCAAGGGGAATCAATATTCCGGATATCATGACCACGGAGTATATGGAGCCCATCATGCGCAAATACGGGTTCCGGGACTGGGATTCCGTGCTGGCCGCCGTGGGGCACGGAGGGCTGAAGGAAGGGCAGATCATCAACCGGATGATCGAGCTGTATGATAGGAATCACAAGAGCGTGATGACCAACGAGCAGGTGCTCGCACAGGTGGCCGAGAATGCGGCAAGCCTGTCCCGGCCTGCGAGAACCCGCTCCCAGAGCGGGATTGTTGTCAAGGGAACCCATGATCTGGCGGTGCGGTTTTCCAAATGCTGCTCTCCGGTTCCGGGAGACGAGATCGTGGGCTTTGTCACCAGGGGAAGAGGAATTTCCGTTCACAGGACAGACTGCATCAATATCCTGAATCTGCCGGAGCTTGAGAGGGAGCGTCTGATTGACGCGGAGTGGGAAGCGTCGCCGGAGGAGGAAGGCGCGGGAAAATATCTTGCGGAAATCAAGATCTATGCCAACAACAGGAACGGTCTTCTTGCGGATATCTCCAAGGCGCTTACGGAGAAAAATATCGATATTCTCTCCATGAACACGCGTGTCAGCAAGCAGGGTCTTGCAACTCTGTCAACCTCCTTTGAAATCGGGAGCAGACAGGAGCTGATCCGGATTATAGACAGGATCCGGAGCATTGAGAGCGTGGTTGACATAGAGAGAACCACTGGGTAAAGGAGAAGAAAGACAGAAAGAGAAAGGGTATGAAAATGGGCAGATTGAAAATCGGAAAAATTACTCTCGGAGTGTGTCAGACAAACTGCTATTTTGTTTACGAGGAAGGCAGCGGGAAGGCCCTGGTGTTTGATCCGGCGGACAGAGGCGACTATATTTTCGAATCTCTTAAGGACAAGGGCTTTACAGTGGATGCCATTTTGCTGACACATGGTCATTTTGACCATATCTGGGGCGTTCCGAGACTGAAGGAGCTTTCCGGGGCAAAGCTTTACGCATATGAGAAAGAGCAGGAGCTGTGCGGCAGCCCTTCCATGAATATTTCCGCACAGGCGGGCAGAGCCCTGGGTGTCACACCGGACGAGCTTTTCAGGGACGGAGAGGAATTTGTCATTTCCGGAATCAGGGGAAAGGTGATCGCCACACCGGGCCATACGGGCGGAAGCTGCTGCTACTATTTTGAGGAGGATAAGATTCTGATCAGTGGAGATACTCTATTTCAGGAATCCGTGGGACGCACGGACTTTCCCACGGGAAGCATGGGTACGCTGATCCGTTCGATCCGGGAAAGGCTGCTTGTATTGCCTGAGGATGTGAAGGTGTATCCGGGCCACGGGCCGTCCACCACGATCGGATATGAAAAAGAAAATAACAGTTTTTTATAGAGAGAGAGGAAAGTGCAAATGAAAAAGAAATTATTAACAGGGCTCATGGCGGGACTTGCCGTGTTTTCCATTCTTTCAGGCTGCGGCAAGAAAGAAGAGGAGCCGCAGGAGGAGCAGTCCGAATGGGTGCAGCAGCAGCCTGCCCAGGAGCAGGAGGAACAGCCCAAGGAGACGGAGGAACCGGAGGAGGAAGAGGATGACGGTTTTCCCGTGATCGGGGAGCGGGAGTCGGTAGACGGAAAGATGCAGAGCTATCTGACCGGCGAGTGGAAGGATGAGAGCGTGGTCACAAGACGTCCCATCGCCGTCATGATACCTAACAATACTCCGGCCCTGCCTCAGTACGGTATTTCAAAGGCGAGCATTATCTATGAAGCGCCCGTGGAGGGGCGTATTACCCGTCTGATGGCAATGTTTGAGGATTTTGATGATCTTGACAGGATCGGGCCCATCCGTTCCAGCAGGGACTACTTCCTGTATGTGGCTCTTGGCTATGAGGCGATCTACTGCAACTGGGGCCTTGCGAGACCTTACGTGGAGGAGCTGATCAACCGCAGCAGCGTGCAGAATATCAGCGCCGCCGTTGAGGGGATTTATAATCCGGCCAACGAGGCCTATGACAGGGTAAGCCGTCCCGGCTATGCCACGGAGTTTACCGGTTATCTGATGATCGACGGTCTGAAGAAGGCGGTGGACCGTCTGGAATATGACTGGGAGTATGACGATGCCTATGTGCCGCCTTTTGCCTTTGCGGCTGACGATACGAAGGCACAGGACAATTACCCGGATGCGGAGAGCGCCACAAAGGTCTATCCCGGCGGAAAGAGCGGTAACCAGGGCGGGTACGGCGCATACAATCCTTATTTCGAATATCATGAGGACGAGGGCGTGTATTACCGTTACCAGAACGGAAAGGCCCAGGTGGACGAGATTGACAATTCCCAGCTGAAGGTGGCGAACGTGGTGTTCCAGTACTGCCACGGCGAGGTGAGGGATGATCATGACTATCTTGCCTTTGGCGTTCATGGAGAGGGAGATGCCATTGTCTTTACCGGCGGAAAGGTGATCAAGGGAACCTGGAAGAGGATGGACGGAGACGCAACCCCTGCCAAGTTCTATGATGAAGACGACAACGAAATCGTTTTTAACCAGGGAAAAACCTGGATCTGCAATATCTGGAAGGAATACGGCGAGTTTGTATCCTACGAGTGATTCTGAGAATAAGAAGCCTGCAAAGCTCTGCATGAAGAGCTCTGCAGGCTTTTGCTTTACAATCCGCCGCCTTTTGTGTATAATGTTCTTCGTGAACCTTGATAACTGAATCGTTTTTCTGACTGTTTTTCCTCATCTAGCGCCAGAGCCTTTGGCATTGCCTGAAAGGACGACGAGGCGAAGGGTTATCGAAAATTCGGCGGATGCCCTTCCGTGTCCCTCCGACGCGTGATATGCCGGCAAATATGCGGGAGACCGCAAAACAAATACGGTGTAACGGAGGCCGGGGATCAGAACGGGAAATGCGGATTTATCCGCAGCTTCCTGCTAAGAAACAGTGATCCGGAATCAGCATATAAAATAATTAGAACTTAAACATAGAAAGATGAGGAAAACATATATGTGCGGAATTATAGGATATACAGGAAAGAAAGAAGCGGGCAGGATCATGCTGGATGCGCTGGAGCTGCTGGAGTATCGGGGCTATGACAGTGCGGGTATTGCTCTTTCGGACGAAAACGGAGGCAGGACCAGGGTAGCCAAGTGTGCGGGAAGGGTGAAGGATCTGCGTTCTTTGTGTGCGGAAAAGGATGTGTCGGGCCACTGCGGGATCGGCCATACAAGATGGGCTACCCACGGAGGCGTTTGCGATTCCAACGCCCATCCCCATCAGTTTGGCGCGGTGACGGTGATTCACAACGGCATTATCGAGAATTACAGGGAGCTGATTGAGAAGTATGAATTGGACGGAAAGCTTCTCTCTCAGACGGACAGCGAGGTGGCGGCGGCGGTGCTCTCCCGGTTTTATCAGGGAGATCCCTATGCGGCAATCCGCAAGACCGTGCTGAAGCTCAGGGGAACCTTTGCCTTTGCGGTGCTTTTTGAGGATATTCCGGGCAAAATCTTTGCGGTGCGCAACGTGAGCCCGATTGTGGCGGCAAGCACCGAGGACGGGGCTATCCTTGCGTCGGACGTGGCTGCCATCGTTCCCTTTACCACGCAGTATTTCGTGGTGCCGGAGCTCCATGTGGTGTGCCTTTCGGGGGATGGAATTGAAATGTACGACCTCTCCGGAGACAGGGCGCAGATCGAATGGATGACCGTGGACTGGGATATCACCCGGAGCGATAAGGGCGGCTATCCCTTCTATATGGAAAAGGAGATTATGGAGCAGCCCAGGGTCATTGAGGAAACGGTGCGTCCGAGAGTGAAGGACGGAAGGCCTGATTTCTCGGCGGAGGGGATCGGGGATGATGTGCTCGTAAGCTGCAGGAGGATCTGCGTGATTGCATGCGGAACCGCCATGCACGCCGGGCTTGTGGGAAAGAGTCTGATTCAGGCCATTATCGGAATTCACGTGGATGTGGTGATGGCCTCAGAGTTTATGTACAACGACCCGGTGGTGGACGAAAATACGCTGGTGATCGCAATCTCCCAGTCAGGGGAGACCATCGATACCCTGGAAGCGCTTAAATTTGCCAGAAAATGCGGCTCTCCCAGCATTTCCATCGTGAATGTAAAGGGGGCCTCCATTGCCAGGGCAAGTGAGCATGTGATCTATACGCATGCGGGCCCCGAGATCGCGGTGGCAAGCACCAAGGCTTATACGACCCAGCTTGCGGTGCTCTACCTTCTTGCGGCAAGAATGGCCATTGCGAGAAATCTGTGGGATGAGGAGCAGACGGAACGCTATATGTCTGAGCTTTTGCGTGTTCCTGACGTGATGGAGGAGGTACTTGCGAGGAAAGAGGAGATTCATCACATTGCGGATACCATCCTGAATGCGAGAGATGTGTTTATGATCGGAAGAGGGCTGGATTATTCCATTTTGCTGGAAGGCTCCCTGAAGCTGAAGGAGGTTTCCTACATTCATTCCGAGGCCTATGCTTCCGGGGAATTAAAGCATGGAACCATTGCGCTCATCACATCACAGACACCGGTGATTGCGGTGGTGACGCAGGAAAAGCTAAAGAGCAAGGAGCTGTCCAACATTAAGGAGGTACAGTCGAGAGGGGCCAAGGTGATTCTCCTGATCAAGGGAAAAGAGGTTCTTGAGCAGGAAAAGATTTGGAGCAGGATCTTCCGGCTTCCGGTGATGGAGGATGAGTTTATGGTGATGCCGGCATCCATTGTTCTGCAGCTGATCGCCTATTTCGTGTCCCTGGATAAGGGATTGGATGTTGATAAGCCCAGGAATCTGGCAAAGGTCGTAACCGTAGAGTAGCAAAAGACGGCAAGGGTTACAAACAAGCGCTGCCGCACCTGCGTGACGGTTAATTGAAATTACAGGAAGTATGAGGAAAACAATAACAGGAAGAGAAGGTAAGGTTATCAATATGGAACAGAATTTATTGGCAGTGAGGGTGAATGAGAGCAGCTTTGGATATGATATCCATTCTCTGGTGAAGGCTTTTTATCCGGAATGCGAGGTAAAAATTTTTGACAGGGGAGAGCCGGGAAGGGCTTCCGGGGAGGGCTTTCCGGAGCTGGAAATTGATTTTGCACCGGATGAGATTGCTCTTGTTCTATCCCCGAAAGAGGGCGGGGAAGTCCTCAAAAAGGGCGTGGAGCTTTCTGACGGCCTGCAGCGGGCAGAGATAAAGAACCGGTTAAAGAGGCTGGTTTATGAGGCTTTGTCTGAATTCACCGGGCGCACACTTCCCTGGGGAACTCTAACGGGGATCAGGCCCGTGAAGATTCCCATGGAGCTTCTGGAGAAGGGAAAGGGGCAGGAGGAAATTGCGGCCTATATGAGAGATGTCTACTATGTGAGCCGGGAAAAAAGTCTGCTTTCCATTGAAATTGCTCACAGAGAGAGGGAAATGCTTTCCTCTCTGCACTGCAGGGACGGATACAGTCTCTATGTGGGGATTCCCTTCTGTCCCACCACATGCCTGTACTGTTCCTTCACCTCCTTCCCTATTGCTTCCTGGAAAAAGAAGATCGGAGACTATCTCGACGCTCTTGAGAAGGAGATTGACTTTGTGGCCGAAAGCTGTGGGGACAAAATCCTGGATACGGTCTATATCGGCGGAGGGACACCTACCACATTGGGGGAAAAGGAGCTTGACCGGCTTCTGGGAAGGCTGAGAGGCAGCCTGGATTTTACCCATGTAAAGGAGTTTACCGTGGAGGCGGGACGGGCGGACAGCATTACCAGGGAAAAGCTCCGGGTTCTGAAAAAGTGGGGTGTCACCAGAATTTCCGTGAATCCCCAGACCATGAAGGAGGAGACCCTGCGCCTGATCGGAAGGCAGCACACGGTGGAGCAGGTGAGAGAGGCCTTTGCCCTTGCCAGGGAAGAGGGCTTTGACAATATCAATATGGATCTGATTCTGGGGCTTCCGGGGGAGGATGACGGGGACGTTGCCAAAACCATAGAGGCGGTGAGGGAGCTCATGCCTGATTCCGTTACCATCCACTCCCTGGCGGTAAAGAGAGCCTCGAGACTGAATCAGTGGATCAGCCAGGGAATCAATCCCCTCACGGACAGGGCGGACGGGGCCCGTAAAAGCGGCACGGAGCGGGTGATGGAGATCGCGTCCGTTGGGGCCAGGAGCATGGGAATGAAGCCCTACTATCTGTACCGGCAGAAGAACATGTCAGGCAACCTGGAGAACGTGGGATTTGCCGCGGAGGGGAAGTATGGAATCTATAACACTCTGATCATGGAGGACTGGCAGAGTATCGTGGCCCTGGGCGCAGGCTCGATCTCCAAGCGGATTTTCGAGGACGGGAGAATCGAGCGGTGCGAGAATGTGAAGGATGTCGCCCAGTATATGGAAAGAATTGATGAAATGATTGAGCGTAAGAGAAGACTTTTAATTTTGTCTTAAGAGTCCCGCCATTAAATTGACAGACCAACATTTTTGTGAATATAATGAAAAAAGAACGGTCATTTTTCGAAGGGGAAGGTTGGTTTGGAATGGAAAAAAATATGCAGGGGAACAGAAATCACCCGCTGATTGCAGCTATACTGTGGACTTGCTTTCTTACGCTGGTTGCCGTGGCGGTCTATCTGTCATTTCAGGACGGCGAGGAGGCCAAGGCGCTGGGGAGACAGTTCATACAGTTTTTGGCCGGGCGGAAATATCAGGAGACGGAGGCGGTGAGCCAGACGCAGATGGTTGATCTGACCTACGAGGTGCGTCAGACCGGAAGGGCGGCCCTGTTTTTTTTACTGGGGATTTTTGGAACGGTTGCCATGCATGTGTCCTTTAAAAGGTGCAACTGGGTGATCAAGACCGGAGTCACGGCGGCAGTCCTGGTTGCCATTGCGTTTCTGACAGAGAAGCTTAAGATTTATATTCCCAGCAGACACTATGATTATGATGAGATGATGATCAGCATTATTTCTGTCATAGCGGGGTTTGCCATTGTATCAGTCGTCACCTTGCTGTTTTATGTGCTGAAGGGGATTTTTCAGATGCTTGCCACTGCGATTCACTCATAATTGTAAGCAGATTGGCCGTAGGAGGGCGGGAGAGCTCTTCACGGCCAATTATTTTGCATGCGGAGATGGGGCGGCGCAGTCAGCTCAGCATGCCTCCCAGCATTCCGCTTCCGGAACAGAGGGCGAGAACTGTGAGGAAATTCATGGAGAATGCGGAAATTCCCCTGTTTACCCCGATGGAGACCAGGGCGAGGACAAGGAAATACAGTATGCCCATCATAAGCCCCCACAGGAATTTGCGGCTGCCCTCCCGCTTTCCCGCAATGAAGCCGGCGAGGAAGGTTACAACAATGTAAATCCCGGTAATGCTGACGGATACCACCCGCTCCGAGAGCGAGAAGCGGTAGAGCAGGAGTGAGAGCAGCAGAAGCAGTCCCGCGGTGAGGAGATACGACACAAGCAGGCTTTTCAGGACGAAGGTGACGCGGCTGCTAAAGGTAAACTTTTTTAACATGGATAGGCCTCCTATAAATATTTTACGAAATATTTATACATTCTTTCTATAAAATCATATGTCTGAACTTGACAGAGAAGACCCTGTATTGTAATATTTCTTATTATATTAAAAATTTAAGCTAAAAGGAGTGAATTGATTTTGGATACCGATGGTGTCATACAATTGTTTTCTGTTTTAGTGCTGGTGTTTTTATCCGCATTTTTTTCTTCGGCGGAGACGTCTCTGACAACGGCTAACCGCGTGAGGCTGAAGGCTCTTGCGGACGAGGGAAACAGGAGGGCTCAGACAGCGCTTTACGTGCTTGAAAGATACGGAAAGATGCTCAGTGCGATCCTCATAGGGAATAATATCGTGAATCTCTATGCCTCCTCCCTGGTGACGACTCTTGCCCTTCGGATCAGCATTCCGGTGGGAATCGCAACGGGAATTCTGACCGTGGTGATTCTTCTGTTTGGAGAGATTGTACCCAAGAACATGGCGATGGTTTATTCCGAGAAAATGGCGCTTTTTTATGCGGGCATTATTGCCGGACTGATGAAGCTGATGACGCCGGTGATCTTTTTGGTGGATAAGCTGGCCGGGGGAATCATGAGGATTTTACATATCGACGCAAATCAGAGAACGGCTATGACTGAGACGGAGCTTCGCACCTATGTGGAGGTAAGCCACGAGGACGGCGTGATTGAGTCGGAGGAGAGGGAGATCATTTACAATGTGTTTGATTTCTCGGATGCGGTTGCCAAGGATATCATGATTCCCAGGATTGATATGGCGACGATCAGCCTGGAAGCGGACTACGATGAAATTATGGAGCTGTTCCGGGAATGTATGTACACAAGAATCCCCGTTTATCAGGAGGATAAGGATAATATTATCGGTATGATCAACATCAAGGATTTTATTCTGGTTCCGGACAGAGAAAGCTTCGGTATTAAGGATATCATGCGGGAGGCCTATTATACCTACGAGTATAAGAAGACGGCCGATCTTCTCATCGAGATGAGGGAGAAGCGTGTGAACGTATCCTTTGTGCTGAATGAGTACGGTGCCACGGTAGGAATGATCACGCTGGAGGATCTTCTCGAGGAGATCGTGGGAGAGATCCGCGACGAGTATGACGAGGATGAGGAGGAGCTGATCCAGAAGGTGGGAGAGCGCTCTTATCTGGTGGAGGGCGGCATGAAGCTGTCCGATATCAATGACGAGCTCGGCACTGTGCTGGAATCGGAGGATTACGATTCTATCGGCGGTCTGATGATCGAGAATCTGGACAGGCTTCCGGAGGATGAGGAGACAATCACCACGGATCAGGGAATCACGCTTCAGGTGAAGGGGATTAATCAGAACCGGATTGCCAAGGTGCTCATGACACTTCCCGAGAAGGAGGTGCGGGAAGACGGGGAGGATATGCCGGACGGCAGGGAATCATCGGGAAATAACGGCTGATATCAATTAAACGGCAATTTATGTAAAAAATTCTTTTACAAAAAGAATATGTGTGTTATACTAGGTAAAGATTTGTGTGAGAATGGAGGATGATCATGAAACGTATAAAGACATTAACAACCAGAGATTTAAAGGAATCCATGAAAAAGGGAGGCTGCGGCGAGTGCCAGACTTCCTGCCAGTCAGCCTGCAAGACGTCCTGCACAGTGGGAAACCAGAGCTGTGAAAAGGCGAAATAAGAAAGAATGTCAGGCAGCGTAATTTTTCAAAAGTAGATAGCGATTGTAAGCAGCGGTATTTACCGCTGCTTATTCTACGTTAGTATAAGCGGAGGATGAACTGGACGTGGTACATCAATACAAGAATAACGGGTACAACATTGTGCTTGACGTAAACAGCGGTTCCGTACATGTGGTGGATGACGTGGTATACGATGTCATCCCGATGGTGGAGGAGGCGCTCTCTGGCGGAGAGCCGAAGGAAGAATCCGGCTGGGAGCCGTTAAGGGAAAAGACGGCCGGGGCTTTGAACGGCAGATATCCGGCTGAGGATGTGAAGGAAGCGTTTGACGAGGTGATTGAGCTTTGGAAAAAAGGGCTTCTCTTTGCGGAGGATATTTACGAAAAGTATATCACAGACTTTAAGAGCAGGGAGACCGTGGTGAAGGCCCTGTGCCTGCACATCGCCCATGACTGCAATCTGGCCTGCAGATACTGCTTTGCCGGGGAAGGGGAATACCACGGAAGACGGGAGCTTATGAGCCTTGAGGTGGGAAAAAAGGCGCTTGACTTTCTTGTGGCGAGTTCAGGCAGCCGGGTGAATCTGGAAGTGGATTTCTTTGGCGGCGAGCCTCTGATGAACTGGCAGGTGGTAAAAGACCTGGTGGCCTATGGGAGAAGTCTTGAGGAGCCCAATCACAAGAAATTCCGTTTCACTCTGACCACTAACGGTATTCTTCTTACGGACGAGGTCATGGAGTTTGTGAACAGGGAAATGTCCAACGTGGTTCTGAGCATTGACGGGAGGAAGGAAGTCAATGACCGCATGCGGCCGAACAGGGGAGGCGGCGGAAGCTATGAGATCATTGTTCCCAGATTTAAGAAGCTGGCGGAAAGCCGGAATCAGATGAATTATTATGTAAGGGGAACCTTTACACACAACAATCTGGATTTTTCACAGGATGTGAAGCATCTGGCGGATCTGGGCTTTGAGCAGATTTCCGTGGAGCCGGTGGTGGCGGATCCCGCTGAGGAGTATGCGCTGCGCCCTGAGGATGTGCCGGTGCTTCTTGAAGAGTATGACGCTCTGGCAAAAGAGCTGATTAAGAGAAAAAGAGAGGGAAGAGGCGTTAACTTCTTTCACTTCATGATAGATCTGCAGGGAGGTCCCTGTGTGGCAAAACGGCTGTCCGGCTGCGGTTCCGGAACGGAGTATCTTGCCGTGACTCCCTGGGGAGACCTGTACCCTTGTCATCAGTTTGTGGGACAGGAGGAATTTCTTATGGGAAATGTGTTTGAGGGAGTGACAAGACAGGAGATCCGGGAGGAGTTTAAGGCCTGCAATGTCTATACCAAGAAAAAGTGCAGGGACTGCTTTGCAAAATTCTACTGCAGCGGAGGCTGTGCGGCGAATTCCTACAATTTCCATGGAAATATTAATGATGCCTATGATCTGGGCTGTGAACTTCAGCGAAAGCGCATTGAATGTGCGATCATGATAAAAGCGGCGTTAGCCGGGGAAGAAGGAGAATCAGAAGAATGAAGAAGAGTAGAGCGACTATTGTTTTAGCGGTGCTTGTACTGCTGCTTGCATGCTTTGGCTACACGGCGGCAGTGGGGATCGGTACGGAGAATTCCGGTTCCGCATCGGACATCAAGCTGGGACTTGACCTTGCGGGAGGCGTCAGCATCACTTATCAGGTGGTGGGAGACGAGAAGCCGGACGGGGATGACATGGCGGATACCATCTACAAGCTGCAGAAGCGTGTGGAGAGCTACAGCACGGAGGCTATTGTGTATCAGGAGGGGGATGACAGGATTAATATCGAGATCCCCGGAGTTTCCGATGCCAATGCGATTCTGGAGGAGCTTGGCAAGCCCGGTTCTCTGTATTTTATTTCCGAGACGGATTCTGAGGGGAACCTGAATTATCAGGCAACCATGAATGCGGACGGGGGGATTTCCTATGTGATGCTGAAGGGGATTGACGAGATTCTCGCAGACGGGAGCGTGAAGCTGGACGGAACGGACGTGAAGGACGCTCAGGCAGGCTCCTTCACTAATTCCATGCAGAACACAGAGGTTGGCGTTGACCTGACCATGACAGAGGAAGGAACCAAGAAGTTTGCGGAAGCAACCACACAGGCATACCAGAAGGGAGAGAGCCTGGGAATCTATTATGACGACGAGATCATCAGCGCTCCCACGGTGCGGGCCGCCCTCACGGACGGAAAGGCGCAGATCACGGGAAGCTTCACCTTCGAGGAGGCCGGGCAGCTCGCTTCCACCATCCGGATCGGCGGACTGAAGCTCAAGCTCGAGGAGCTGCACTCCAAGGTGGTCGGCGCTCAGCTCGGCGAGGAGGCGATCTCCACCAGTATCAAGGCGGCGGCAGTGGGATTTGCCATTATCGTAGTGTTTATGATCGCCGTTTATTATGTGTCAGGTCTTGCGGCAAGCCTTGCGCTTGGCTTGTATGTGGAGCTGGTGATCATTTTGCTGAACGGCTTTGACATTACCCTGACGCTTCCCGGAATCGCGGGTATTATCCTCTCGATCGGTATGGCGGTTGATGCGAACGTGATTATCTTTGCCAGAATCCGCGAGGAGATCGCAAAGGGCAAGACGGTGAAGTCGGCTATTGATATCGGTTATAAGAAGGCGCAGTCCGCCATCTTTGACGGGAATATTACCACGCTGATCGCAGCCGCGGTGCTCGGTGTCATGGGCTCCGGCACGGTGAAGGGCTTTGCGGCCACGCTGGCTCTCGGTATTGTGCTTTCCATGTTTACGGCCATGGTGGTGACCAGGCTTATTATGAAGGCTTTGTTTGCGATCGGTCTTCAGAAGGCGGCCCTGTACGGAACGGCAAAGGAAAAGGCTGCCGTGAAGTTTACCTCCAGGAAGAATATCTTTTTCGGGATTTCCGCCGCGGCTATCCTTCTGGGCTTTGTCTTTATGGGAGTAAACAATGCAAAGACGGGAAATGTGTTGAATTACAGTCTGGAATTCGTGGGAGGCACTTCCACAAATGTCACCTTTAACGAGGATATGGCTCTTGGCGACATTGATGCAAAGGTTGTGCCGCTGATTGAGGACATCACCGGTGACGGCAATGTGCAGACCCAGAAAATAGACGGGACAAACGAGGTAATCTTTAAGACACGTTCTCTGTCCGTAGAGGAGAGGGAAGAGTTTAAGGATGCCATGGTGGAGAATTTCTCCGTGGATGCGGAAAAGATTACGGCGGAAACCATCAGCTCCACGATCAGCAGTGAGATGAAGAGGGAATCCGTCATAGCGGTGCTTGTGGCATCCGTCTTCATGCTGATCTATGTATGGTTCCGTTTCAAGGATGTCCGTTTCGGCGCAAGCTCCGTGCTGTGCCTGCTCCACGACGTTCTGGTGGTGCTGGCTTTCTACGCCATTGTGAAGGTCTCCGTCGGGACAACCTTTATCGCATGTATGCTGACAATCGTGGGTTATTCCATCAATGCCACCATTGTAATCTTTGATCGTGTGAGGGAGAATATGGCCTCCATGGGCAAGAAGGATGTGCTGGAGGATATGGTGAATAACAGTATCACCCAGACGCTCTCGAGGAGTATCTTTACCTCACTGACCACCTTTGTCATGGTGGCAGCCCTGTATGTGTTCGGGGTTTCCTCCGTAAAGGAATTTGCCTTGCCGCTCATGGCGGGTATCCTCTGCGGAACGTATTCCTCCATCTGCATTGCGGGGGCGCTGTGGCTTGTGCTTCGGAAGGTATTTCCAGCGGCCAAGCAGTAAGAAATGAGAATTTGAGCGGACAGGATTCGGAAACGGAGCCTGTCCGTTTATTCTTGCGGGATTGATTTTGGTATGAGTATGTTTTTATGTAAAAGGAGGAACGGGTATATGAAATGGGAATCTTATTCGTATTCAATTTCAGATGTGTGCGATTGGGCAGACGATGAACGTCTTGAATTAAGTCCAGATTTTCAGAGGAGCGAAGTATGGACACAGGCAGCTCAAATAATGCTGATTGATACAATTTTGAAAGGGATGCCAATTCCGACGATATATATTAAATCATTTGTGAATAATGATAAGACATATAGGATTGTATTTGACGGTCAGCAGCGTTTGATGGCTATTTTGAAGTTTATTCGTGATGAACTTCCATTAAAGAAGCCATATCAAGGCGAATACTCCAATATGAAATATAGCGAATTGCCAGAAAGCGTTCATGATGATTTCAGTCGGTATAAGATTGATATAAACGAGATATTTAATCCTTTGGATGAGGAGATCAGGGATCTTTACTCAAGAATAAATAAATATACAGTTCAGTTGAATAAGCAGGAGCTTAGAAAAGCAGATTTCCCAGGTGATTTCATTTCGCTTGCGGAAAAGATATCTGAGAATTCTTTTTTCGACAGTTCGAAAATCTTTAGTGTTAGACAGAGAAGAAGAATGTTGGATGTTGAATTTATAGAAGAATTATTAACGATAGTATTAGAAGGAGTACAGGACAAAAAGGATTATTTAGATAATATATGTGAAAAGTATATTGTTTTGGATGATATGGAGTGTGTTGAACAAAAATTTCTTGGAGCGATACATGATATTTCAATAATTTTTGATTTAGATACATTTCCAATACGCAATACTAGATTTAAGCAGAAATCAGATTTTTACACTCTTTTTGCATGTGTTTTGCTATTGAGAGAAACAGGAAAATTACAAATTGGAAACCTCGATAAGGTACGTAATGAATTGAGGGACATGAATGAATCTATTGGCCCGCAGTCAGATCAAGATGAGTATAGAGAATACGCAATCCGTTGTCTAAGTGATTTCAATTCTGCTGCTAATAGAAATTGGAGATTGGAATTTATGAGAAAAAGAATGGCTGTTTTTTACGAAGGATAAAAGGAAAAAGTGGGTGGCCTCCAAGTGATGTGAAACTATGGCGAAAAGGAAACGGAGCGGATTGGATATAAAAAGAGTATTGACGAGCTAAAGGAAGCGATGTTTTCTATTGCCGCCATTTTGAACAAGCGTCAGAAAGGTGAGTTGTATTTTGGTGTGAAAAATGATGGAACTGTAATCGGGCAGGAAATCAATGATGAATCTTTGCGGAAAGTAAGTCAGGCAATTGGGAATCATATTAAACCTGCTATTTATCCGGAGATAAAAATCCAACAATTTGGTGACAGAGAAACTGATTTTGCTGTTATGTTTTATCGGCATGGTACTCAAAAATTGAGCTGTACCGCTCAAAAAACGCACAAAAGGAAGAAAGGATCAATGCATTGCTTGAATATTGCAAAGAGCCGAGGAGCAGAGATGACCGGAAAAGCCGCAAAGCAAAATCAAAAATTTTACTCTGTTTATTTTTCGTCAACTTTCACAATATAATAAATATGAGGGATGAAAAGATGAAGATTTTAGTATTAGGCGGCACCAGATTTTTTGGCATCCACATGGTAAATGAGCTCTTGGCAAAGGGACATGATGTCACCATCGCCACAAGAGGAAAGACTCTTGACGAATTCGGAGACAGAGTGGGTCGGATCACTGTGGAGAGAACCGATGAGGAAAGCATGAGAAATGCTTTGAGAGGCAGGATAAAAAGTTCGCGGGCGCAGTGAACGGCAGCAGTGGCGGAACCATTTCGATGAGAGAAATCATTGAGTATGTGGAAAAGAAAACAGGAA
>CAJUIO010000010.1:0-22997 GCA_910586025.1 uncultured Lachnospiraceae bacterium | reverse complement strand
GGCGGAACCATTTCGATGAGAGAAATCATTGAGTATGTGGAAAAGAAAACAGGAAAAAAGGCGATTGTTGACAAAGCCGGAGAGAATGCTCCCTATAACGGGGTTCCGGAATACAGTATCAATACGCAGAAGGCACAGACTCTGGGCTTTCGGTTTTCTTCCCTTCATGATTGGATCTATGAGCTTTTGGATTATTATGTATGGAACGATAGAAACAGATCCTGACTAAAAAGAGAAAAGCAACTAATTGATGCATTTCTGTTGACGAATTCGATTATACTGTGTATCATAGTATTGAAGGTGGTATGTATAATATCCGCAGCGACAGACAAAAGTCAATAGGTTGATGTTTGCATCAAATTTAATACGATTGATCTTCCCTCCGGAAGTCGTGCCGTAGTCATCTCGTTTCATAAAAGAAATAAACCTGTTGATTATTTATTCCCGCGAGGTCTTTGATTCCGATAATTACCTACGATAATTACTGACGGAGAGGAGGAACCTAAAATGAACACAAAGAAGGCCTTTTGTGAAGAGTGCAGAGACGACGTGAACTATATCGAGACCTCTGTCCCGATGGTTGGCACCATTAAGGTAAAGGAATACCGCTATATTGGCAAAGAAGCTCATTGTGCCGACTGCGGCTCCCGGCTTTTTATTCCGGAATTCTCAGATTTCAATCTCCGGGCACTCTATGATATGTATCGCAGAGAAAATGGCATCATTTCTCTGGAACAGATTCGGGAAATACCTGAAAAATATTCCATTGGAAAGCGTCCTCTTTCACTGCTTCTCGGGTGGGGAGAGCAGACCTTTTCCCGCTATGCTGACGGTGACATGCCCACCAGACAATACTCGGACATTCTTATGCGCATCTATAACGATCCGGCATTTTATTCCGAATTACTGGAAGCTAATAAAGGAAATCTGAAATCCGCTCTTGCCTATGAAAAAAGCCGCAGAGCCGTTGAAGCATTGCTGTCAGTTGAGCTGACCGCGGATAATAAAATTAATACTGTGATTCAGTATCTGCTGAATCAGTGTGAGGACATTACTCCTTTGGCGCTCCAGAAGGCGCTGTATTACGTTCAGGGATTTTATTTTGCCTTTTATAAAACCTTTTTGTTCTCCGAAGACTGTCAGGCATGGGTGCATGGGCCGGTTTACAGAGACATCTACTTTCGCTACAGGGATTATCGTTTTGATCCGATTAAAAAGGCTGATGACTTTGACGCATCAGTATTCTCCTCCGGAGAGAAGGCAATCTGCGACAGCGTAATCAACTATATCTGCTGCTACAGCGGTAAGGTGCTGGAGCGCTTTGCGCACAATGAGGCTCCTTGGCTGACCGCTCGAGGTGACCTTCCTGTTTCAGAGTCATCTGACCGGACTATCGAAAAATCTCTTATTGCCGATTATTTCAGCACAATAAAAGCAAAGTACAACATGGTCAATCCTAACGATATTAAAGAATATGCGCAGGATATGTTCCTTTGCAAATGACGGAAAACGTTTTGAATTTGACGTGAATAAGGAGTGAAAAACCAGTGTCAAAATGGATGGTAGCCGCCAAGAAGGCGGATTTTAACGGGATAGCGGAGAAATACGGGATTACTCCGGTTCTTGCCAGAATTATACGCAACAGAGACATTACGCAGGATTGTGACATCCGAAGATTTCTGGAAGGGAACCTTGCGGATCTGCATGATCCTTTTCTGATGAAGGGTATGGAGCAGGCGGTGGAGCTTTTGCTTTCCAGAATAGAAGCGGGACTTCCCGTCCGTGTGATCGGGGACTATGATGTGGACGGCATCTGTTCCACCTATATTCTGGTGAGGGGGCTGTGTTTCCTCGGCGCAAGGGTGGACAGAGTAATCCCCCACCGGATCAGGGACGGATACGGGCTCAACGATACGCTGATTGAGGAGGCGGGAGCGGACGGGATTGACACGATTATTACCTGTGACAACGGAATTGCGGCCGCTCCCCAGATTGCCCTGGGAAAAGAACTGGGAATGACGATTATCGTCACGGATCATCACGAGGTCCCTTTTGAGGGAGAGGGGCAGGAGCGACGTTATCTTCTGCCGCCTGCGGACGTGGTGATCGATCCCAAGCAGCCCCTCTGCGGATATCCTTTCAAGCAGATCTGCGGCGGCGTGGTGGCCTATAAGCTGATTCAGGCGCTGCTCATGAAAGCGGGAAAGGAAAAGGAAGAGAGGGATTCCTTTTTGGGGGAGCTTCTTCCCTTTGCGGCCCTTGCCACGGTGTGTGATGTGATGGAGCTTCGGGACGAAAACCGCATCATCGTAAAATTCGGGCTGAGAGCCATGAAGGAGACAGGGAATCTGGGCCTTCGGGCTCTTCTGCAGGTGAACGGGATTGAGGAGAAGGAGATCACGCCCTACCATGCGGGCTTTATCCTGGGCCCCTGTCTGAACGCTACCGGAAGACTGGATACGGCGCTTCGGGCTCTTTCCCTGTTTGAGGAGAAGGAATGGAGAGATGCGCTGGTGACGGCCACTGACCTGAAAAACCTCAATGACAGCCGCAAGAAAATGACCGAGGAGGGCGTGGAGGAGGCCGTAAGGCAGGTGGAGGAGAGCGGAATCTGCAGCGACAGGGTGCTGGTGGTCTATCTGCCCTCCTGCCATGAGAGCCTTGCGGGAATCATAGCGGGGAGAGTCCGGGAGAGCTTTGGAAAGCCCGCATTTGTGCTCACCAGGGGCGAGGAGGGCATAAAGGGGAGCGGGCGCTCCATCGAGAGTTATTCCATGTATGAGGAGATGACAAAGTGTAAAGATCTCTTCACCCGCTACGGCGGCCATAAGATGGCGGCGGGCCTATCCCTTGCCGGAGAGGAGCAGGTGGAGGAATTCCGCAGGAGACTGAACGAGTACTGTACTCTCACAAAAGAAGATTTCGAGGAAGTGGTACATATCGACGTTCCCATGCCGTTATCCTATGCGGATAAGGAATTTATTAAACAGCTGTCCCGTCTGGAACCCTTCGGGGTGGGAAATCCCAAGCCCCTGTTCGCCAGAAAGGATGTGAGTCTGATCAGGGGGCGGATTCTCGGCAAAAACAGAAACGTGGGTAAATACCTGATCGGGGACGAGCTGGGAAACACCTATGACATGATCTATTTCGGAGACCTGAAAAAGCTGGATGCGTTTCTGGAAGAAAAATACGGAACGGCAATCCGGGAGGAGCTCTACGGAAGAGGTCTCTATAATAAGGAAGCGTTAATCAGCATGGCCTATTATCCGGACATTAACTACTATGCCGGGAGGGAGAGCGTTCAGATCGTGATGCAGCATTACTGCTGACTTTGTATGAGGGAGAGAAGGGCAAAGAAATGATACACAGCAAAAACCTCCGGGATTACCGGAGGCTTTGCTTTCTTATGAGGGGGGAGATAGTGAGTTGTTCAACTATCTTGATACTTATCATAAAGGTAAAATGTGTACAAAGTGTGTCTACTTCCTTATAAAAATATAAAATCCTATAAAGAAAAAATTAATCATATCGAAAAAAATTGCGAACATATATATTGTGAGAGATGTACTTCCGTGTTTTTACCATAAAGTTGAAAAAATAAGTCATTCATGCTATTTTATTATAAGGGTTAATTGGAAGAGAGGAAAATATATGTTTAAATGCGGAGAACTATTGAAGGGCCTGTCTTATGAATGCACAAGGGGCAGTATTGACAAAAGCATAGAGGAAGTGGTGTACGATTCCAGAAAGATAACGAAGGATTGTCTGTTTATCTGTATCTGCGGTTATAATGTAGACGGGCACAGCTTTGCGGCACAGGCCGTGGAGAAGGGAGCCGGTGCCCTGGTGGTTCAGAAGGACGTGGAGCTTCCGGCGGATGCGGACGTGACCGTGATCCGTGTGGAGGATACCCGCTATGCCATGGCGTTTATTTCGGCGGCTTATTTCGGGCATCCTGCGGACCGGATGAAGATTATCGGCATCACCGGAACCAAGGGAAAAACCACTACCACCTACCTGATCAAGTCCATCCTGGAAAAGGCCGGCTACAAGGTGGGGCTGGTGGGAACCATCGAGGAGATTATCGGGGATAAGCATATCCCGGCGGACAATACCACCCCGGAATCCTTCCTGTTGCAGCAGTATTTCCGGCAGATGGCGGATGCGGGATGCCAAATTGTGGTGATGGAGGTGGCATCCCAGGGGCTGAAGCTTCACAGAACCCAGGGATTTACCTTTGAGATCGGTATTTTTACCAATCTGGAGCCGGATCATATCGGCCCCAACGAGCATGCGGATTTTGAGGAATATATGGCCTGCAAGGGGCTTTTGTTCCGGCAGTGCCGCCATGGGATTGTAAACAGGGATGACGTTCATGTGGAGCAGGTGACGCAGGGGCATACCTGCGATCTGGAGACCTACGGCTTTAGTCCGGAGGCGGATCTGTATGCGCAGGAGCTGCGGCTGGTGAATAAGCCCGGGGAGCTTGGAATCGCATTCCGGGTAAGAGGAAAAATGGATTTTCAGGTGGAGGTGCCCGCTCCCGGGCGTTTCAGCGTTTACAATGCGCTCACGGCCATCGCCGTATGTAATCATTTTCAGGTGGAGGAGGAGAAAATCCGGGAGGCTCTTCTTGATGCCCATGTGAAGGGAAGAATCGAGATGGTGCCGGTGTCCGACCGGTTTACTCTTCTGATTGACTACGCCCACAACGCCATGAGCCTGGAGAGCCTGCTCACCACGCTTCGGGAATATGAGCCCGGAAGGCTCGTGTGTCTCTTTGGCTGCGGCGGAAACCGCTCTAAGCTGCGGCGTTATGAGATGGGAGAGGTCAGCGGAAGGCTGGCGGACCTGACCATTGTGACCTCCGACAATCCCAGGTTCGAGGAGCCCATGGACATTATACACGATATCGAAGAGGGAATGGCGAAGACGGAAGGCAGATTCGTGGAGATCTGCGACAGGAAGGAAGCCATTGCCTATGCCATTGACCAGGGTCTGCCCGGAGATATTATCGTGCTTGCGGGCAAGGGACATGAGGACTATCAGGAGATAAAGGGCGTGAAATACCATATGGATGAGAGAGAGCTGATTGCGGAGATACTGAAGGAGAGAAATGTCAGGAGCTGAGGAAATGTTTCAGGGCAGGTACGCAAATATCATCATAGATATTTCCCATGAGAAGGTGGATAGGCCCTTTCAGTACAAGATACCCGAGGCGCTTCTTGGAAGGCTTGAGATCGGGCAGTGCGTGAGTGTGCCCTTCGGGATGGGAAGCCGCCTGCGGAAGGGGTATGTGGTGGAGATCACGGACCGGGCGGAGTATCCCCCGGATAAGCTGAAGGAAATCTGCGAAACCGCAAAAGACGGCATGGATGCCCAGCAGGATATGGTAAGACTGGCGGCCTGGATGAAGCGGACCTACGGCTCCACCATGATTGCGGCCCTAAAGACAGTGCTTCCTGTGAAGCAGGCCATGAAGCCCAGGCAGAAGAAAAAGATTCTCCGCCTTGCGGATAAAGAGGAGATCCTCTCGCTCTTAGGGCAGGCGCAGAGAAAGAGGCAGCATGCCAGGGCAAGAGTGCTCGCCCAGCTTGCAGACGAGCCGGAGCTTCCCTATGAGCTTCTTGTAGGAAAGCTGAATGTTTCGCTGGCAGTCTTAAGAAAGCTGGAAGAGCAGGATGTAATCCGAATCGAGGCGGAGAGCTGCTACAGGAATCCGGTAAAGCTGGACTGCGCCCCGGAGATCAGAAACCGGATGAGCGCGGAGCAGGCCTTTATCCGGGACCGGATCCTCTCGGAATATGATGCGGGGACAAGAGGCACTTACCTGATCCGGGGAATCACGGGCAGCGGAAAGACAGAGGTCTATCTTGCCCTGATCGAGGCGGTTGCGGCCAAGGGCAAGCAGTGTATTATGCTGATTCCGGAGATCGCCCTGACCTATCAGACGCTTCTGCGTTTTTACAAAAGGTTCGGAGACCGGGTGTCGGTGATCAACTCCACGCTCTCTAAGGGGGAGCGTTATGATCAGTGCGAGAGGGCAAGACGGGGAGAAATAGATGTGATTATCGGCCCGAGATCGGCTCTTTTTGTTCCGTTTCCCGATCTGGGGCTGATCGTCATGGACGAGGAGCATGAGGGCAGCTACAAGAGCGAGACCATGCCCCGTTACCATGCAAGGGAGACTGCGGAATATCTGGCGCAGCTTAAAGGAGCCAGCCTGGTTCTGGGCTCCGCGACACCTTCCCTGGAAGCCTATCACAGGGCGATGAGCGGCAGGTATCAGCTGTTTACCCTGGACAGGCGGCTTACGGGGGGGACGCTGCCCCTGGTTCACACGGTGGATTTGAGGCAGGAGCTGAGAAATGGGAACCGCTCCATTTTCAGTCAGAAGCTCCAGGAGCTGATGGATCAGCGCCTGGAGAGAGGGGAGCAGATCATACTCTTTCTCAACCGCCGGGGCTATGCAGGCTTTGTCTCCTGCCGCAGCTGCGGCTGCGTGATGAAATGTCCTCACTGCGACGTGTCCCTGTCCCAGCATACGGGGGGAAAAATGGTGTGTCATTACTGCGGCTATGAGACGGAGCAGCCGGCTAAGTGTCCCTCCTGCTCTTCGCCCTATATTCTGGGCTTTAAGGCGGGAACCCAGCAGATCGAGGAGCAGCTCCACAGGCGGTTTCCCGGTGCCAGGGTGCTCCGGATGGATGCGGACACCACAAGGAAAAAGGACAGCTATGAAAAAATCCTGACAGAGTTTGCCGAACAGGATGCGGATATTCTGGTGGGTACCCAGATGATTGTGAAGGGACATGATTTTCCGGGAGTGACGCTGGTGGGAATCCTGGCGGCTGACCTGTCCCTGAATGACAGCGACTATCGCTGTGCGGAGCGGACCTTTCAGCTTCTGACCCAGGCGGCGGGCCGGGCGGGAAGGGGAGAGAGGCCGGGAGAGGTCGTGATTCAGACCTACCGTCCGGAGCACTACAGTATCGTCCGTGCCGCGGCTCAGGATTATGAGGCTTTTTATGAGGAAGAGATGGCCTACAGGGAGCTTGCGGGATATCCTCCTGCCGCTCACATGCTGGCGATCCTCATTATGGCGAAGCAGGAGCGGACGGGAGCCGAGGCGGCAGAGAATATCGCGCGCTGCCTTGAAGAGCGGAATTGCGGGACGGAATGCGGAGGGAAGCTTGCCGTGATCGGTCCTGCCAGGGCTTCTATAGGAAAGATAAATGATATTTACCGGTTTGTGATATACTGTAAGCAGGAGAGCTATCGCGCTCTCATTGAAGCGAAGGACCGGGTGGAGGAGCTTCTTGCCCGGGATCCTAACAGGGAGCAGGAGCTGAACGTCCAGTTTGACTTTGACCCCATGGACAGATATTGACACAATCCGACAAGAAAAGATAAAAATAAAAGGAAGGGAACAGCTATGGCAATCAGAAACATAAGAGAAATGGGAGATTCGGTGTTAAATAAGACCTGCAAGGAGGTAAAGGATGTAAGCCTGAGAACCAAAATCCTGATTCAGGATATGTTTGACACGATGTATGAGGCCCAGGGCGTGGGACTTGCGGCACCTCAGGTGGGAGTGCTCAAGAGGATAACGGTGATTGATGTGACAGGGGAGGATCCGATTCTCCTGATTAACCCGGTTATTCTGGAGATGAGCGGAGAGCAGACAGGAAACGAGGCGTGCCTGAGCGTTCCGGGCAAAACCGGGGTGGTGACAAGACCTAATTACGTGAAGGTAAAGGCCTACGACGAGCATATGCAGCCCTTTGAGATTGAGGGAACCGAGCTGCTGGCAAGGGCGTTCTGCCATGAGATCGAGCATCTGGACGGACATCTGTATGTGGAGAGAGTCGAGGGAGAGCTGACGGACATGGAAGATGCGGAAGAGGAATAGGAGGATCTGCCTGTGAAGATTGTATATATGGGAACTCCGGATTTTGCCGTTGCACCGCTCCTGGCGCTCCTTGAGGCGGGACATGAGGTTCTTGCCGTGGTGACGCAGCCGGATAAACAAAAGGGAAGAGGGAAGGAAATGCAGATGCCTCCTGTGAAGGAGTGCGCCCTGGCTCATGGAATCCCGGTCCTGCAGCCTGTAAAAATCAGGGAAAAGGAATCGGTGGAGGAACTGTCCGGATACAAGGCGGATATTTTCGTGGTGGCGGCCTTCGGACAGCTTCTTTCGGAGGAAATCCTGAATATGCCTAAGTTTGGCTGCATCAATATCCATGCCTCTCTCCTTCCCGATTACCGGGGAGCCGCACCTATTCAGTGGGCGATCTTAAACGGAGAGAAGAAAACGGGAGTCACCATCCAGCAGATGGAAAAGGGGCTGGACTGCGGCGACATGCTTCTAAAGAGAGAGGTGCCAATCAGCGACAGGGAAACAGGCGGAAGCCTTCATGACCGGCTGATGGAGATCGGTGCGGAGCTGATCGTGGAGGCGCTCTCGCTTTTGGAGCAGGGGAGGCTGGTTCCGGAAAAGCAGGGAGACTGCCCCTTTTACGCAAAGCGGCTTACCAAGGCCATGGGTCAGATCTGCTGGGAGCAGGATGCCGCTTCCATAGAGCGGCTGATCAGAGGCCTGAATCCATGGCCCAGCGCCTACACCTCCTATAAGGGAAAGACACTGAAAATATGGGAGGCACAGGTGGAGCCGGCCGCCGGAGACGGAGAGGAACCGGTTCCCGGAACGGTGATTACGGTGGATAAGGATTCCTTTACTGTGGCGGCCGGGAAGGATTGTCTCCGGATCAGAAGCCTGCAGCTGGAAGGAAAAAAGAGAGTGACGGCCAGGGATTTCATGCTGGGCTATGAGGTGGGCTGCGGCATGCGGCTTGGATAATGGATGAAAACGGAGGAAGAAATATATGTTTGGATATTATTTTGACCCTACTTATCTTTTGGTTGTGATCGGAGCCCTGCTGTGTATGTGGGCCAGCTCCCGGGTGAACAGCACCTACCGGAAATATTCGAGGGTCCGGTGCAGAAGCGGCATGACAGGGGCTGAGGCGGCGGAGCGCATTTTGCAGATGTCGGGGATCAGGGACGTTGAGGTTGCGCATGTCGCGGGAGAGCTGACGGATCATTATGACCCGAGGAACAAGGTGCTGCGCCTGTCCGATTCTGTCTACGGCTCCAGGTCCGTGGCGGCTATCGGAGTCGCCGCACACGAGTGCGGACACGCAGTGCAGCACCAGAAGGGATATGCTCCCCTGAAAATCCGTTCCGCCCTTGTGCCCGCAGCCAATATAGGGTCAAAGCTGGGACTTCCCCTTGTGATTCTGGGACTGGTCCTGGGACTTGATTTTGCCCTGCCCGGGGGAGGAAGCTTCTCCCTTGTGCAGATTGGAATCTGGATTTTCTCTCTTGCGGTGCTGTTTCAGATCGTGACTTTGCCGGTGGAGTTTAACGCCTCCGGCAGAGCCCTTCGCATGCTGGGAGATTATGGAATCATGAACGGGGACGAGGTGGACGACTGCAAGAGAGTCCTGGGTGCGGCGGCCCTCACCTACGTGGCGGCAGCGGCCTCTGCCATTTTGCAGCTTCTGCGCCTGATTCTCCTTTCGGGAAGGAGCAGAAGAGACGACTGACAGTGAGAGCCGGGACTGAGGAGCCTGGTCCGGCGGAAGGAGTGCCTTGTGGAGAATGTGAGAGAGCTTGCAGTGAACATGCTGCTTGAAATAACGGAAAAGGAAAGCTACAGCCATCTGGTGATGCGGGATGTGCTGGACAAATACGACTATCTGCCGGGAAGGGATAAGGCCTTTCTTAAGAGAGTGACGGAAGGAACTCTGGAGAGAAGGATACAGATTGATTATATCCTGGATCAGTTTTCCCGGGTGCCGGCGGCTTCCATGAAGCCGTTTATCCGGAATCTGCTGCGCCTTTCGGTGTATCAGCTGTTCTTTATGGATTCCGTGCCGGATGCGGCGGTGTGCAACGAAGCGGTGAAGCTGGCGGGAAAGAGAGGCTTCCGGTCTCTGTCGGGCTTTGTCAACGGCGTTCTGCGGAATATTGCGAGAAACAGGGACAGGATCTGCTGGCCGGATCAGGAGAAGGAGCCGGTTGGCTTCTTGTCGGTAAAATACTCTGTGCCCCTCTGGCTGGTGGAGAAGCTCCTTTCGGAGAGGGGGAGGGAGAGGACGGAGAGGATTCTGGAAAGCTTTCTGGTTCCCGCACCTGTCACGATCCGCATCCGGCAGGAGCTTGGCTCTCCGGAGAGAGAGGAGCTGATTTCCCGAATGAGACAGACGGGAGCGGCGGCGGAACCCCACCCTTATCATCCTTTTGCATATACGCTGAGAGGGGCGGAGGGAATTTCCTCTCTGCCCGGCTTTTCGGAAGGTCTTTTCATGGTGCAGGATACCAGCAGCATGCTGGTGTGCGAGGCAGCCGGGATCCGTCCGGGGCAGAGAGTCATCGACGTGTGCGCTTCTCCCGGCGGAAAAGCCGTTCATGCGGCGGAGAAGCTGAAAGAATCGGGCTTTGTTTCGGCCAGGGATCTGACAGAGTATAAAGCGGGGCTCATACGGGATAATAGTAGAAGAATGCGTGCGGACCGGGTGGAAACGCTTATCTGGGATGCCCGCAGGCTTCGGGAGGAAGACATCGAGAGCGCCGACGCGGTTCTGGCGGATCTTCCCTGCTCGGGCCTTGGAGTGATCGGAAGGAAAAAGGATATTAAATACCGCATGTCCCCGGAGAGCCTTTTGGAGCTTGCAAAGCTTCAAAGACAGATCCTTGGCACCGTGTGGCGGTATGTAAAGCCGGGAGGAGTGCTGATCTACAGTACCTGTACGATTAATCCCGGAGAGAATGAGGAGAATGTCGGATGGTTCCTTGAGCGTTACCCCTTTCATCTGGAAAGTCTTTCTTCCTGTCTTCCCCAGGAGCTTTCCGGGGAGGGAGAGAGCGGAATGCTGCAGCTATTGCCGGGCATCCACAAATCGGACGGCTTTTTCCTGGCAAGACTTGTGCGCGATAACTGAAAGGCAGCGGATATGACGGATATTAAATCAATGACTCTGGAAGAATTGAAGAGGGACATGGAGCTGATGGGCGAGAAATCCTTTCGGGCAAAGCAGCTCTATGAATGGATGCACCGCAGACTTTCCCGAAGCTTTGACGAGATGACCAATATTCCGGTCTCTCTCAGGGAAAAATGCCGGGAGAGGTATGAGTATACGGCTCTGCGGGTGGCAGACCAGCAGGAATCAGCCATAGACGGAACGAGAAAGTATCTCTTTGAGCTCTCGGACGGAAATCTGGTGGAGAGCGTGTGGATGAAGTATAAGCACGGTAATTCCGTGTGCATTTCCTCCCAGGCGGGCTGCCGGATGGGCTGTGTTTTCTGCGCCTCCGGCCTGGACGGTCTTGTAAGGAACCTTACTGCGTCCGAGATGCTGGACCAGATCTATGCCATCACCCTTCTTTCCGGGGAGCGGGTATCCAACGTGGTGGTGATGGGAACCGGGGAGCCGCTTGACAATTACGATAACCTTCTTTGCTTCATCCGTCTTCTCACCGACGAGGAGGGTTTACATATCAGTCAGAGAAACGTCACAGTCTCCACCTGCGGAATCGTGCCGGGAATCAGGAGACTGGCAAAGGAGGGGCTGCAGATCACTCTGGCGCTGTCTCTCCATGCGGCCACGGACGAAAAGAGAAAAAAACTGATGCCCATCGCAAATAAGTATTCCGTTGAAGAGCTCATGGATGCCTGCCGTTATTATTTTGACAGGACAGGCAGGCGGATTACCTTTGAATACAGCCTGGTGGGCGGAATCAACGACACCTTAGAGGATGCGGGAGAGCTTGTACGGCTTCTCTCCCCCATGAACTGTCACGTGAATCTGATCCCGGTAAATCCCATAAAGGAGCGGGATTTTGTGCAGTCCCGGGGAGAAGACATTATAAGGTATAAAAATAAACTTGAAAAAAATGGAATAAATGTTACTATAAGAAGGGAAATGGGAAGAGACATTGACGGCGCCTGCGGGCAGCTCAGGCGCAGACAGAAAGAACGGACGCTGCAGCAGGAGGCTGCTCCTGACAGGTGCACTGCCACGGGCAGAGCCGGCGGTGTGCAGGAGGTATAAAAGTGATAAAATCCTTTTCTGTAACGGATATTGGCAAAAAAAGAAAACTGAATCAGGATTTTGTGTTTGCATCGGATGAGCCGGTGGGGAATCTTCCCAATGTCTATATTGTCGCAGACGGGATGGGAGGACATAATGCGGGAGATTATGCCTCGAAATGCACGGTGGAAACCGTGGTGAGGGAAATACGGGGCTGCTTTGAGAAGAGCCCGATTCGTATTTTGAGCAAGGCCATCCGGGTGGCGAATGACCAGATCAGGATGCGGGCCAGGGAGGACAGCAGTCTCTACGGCATGGGAACCACCATTGTGGTGGCGGCCTGTCTGGGGAAATATCTGCAGGTGGCCAATGTGGGCGACAGCAGACTGTATATTGTGGGCGACAAGATCCGTCAGATTACAAGGGATCATTCCCTGGTGGAGGAAATGGTCCGCATGGGAGGAATCGGAAGGGAAGAGGCAAGAAATCATCCGGATAAGAATATAATTACCAGGGCCATCGGTGCCAGGGATACCATAGAGATTGATTTTTTCCACGAGGAGCTGAAAAGCGGCGAGATTGTACTCATGTGCTCTGACGGGCTGACAAATATGCTGGAGGATGAGGAGATCGAAGGCATTTTGAAGGGACAGGGCACCATGGAGGAGCGTGCAGACAGGCTGGTGGAGGCCGCAAATCAAAACGGCGGCAAGGATAATATCACGGTGATCGTAATAGACGCGTTTGCCAGAGAGGGCTGAGAAATATGATAAAGGTTGGAATGATAATCGGGGACAGATACGAAATTTTAGAGAAGATCGGTACCGGCGGGATGTCCGATGTGTATAAGGCAAAGGATCACAAGCTGAATCGTTTTGTGGCGGTGAAGGTGCTGAAGCAGGAATTCAGCGAGAACGCCAATTTTGTCTCCAAATTCAGAATAGAGGCGCAGGCTGCGGCAGGTCTGATGCATCCTAACATTGTCAACGTATATGACGTGGGGGAAGAGGACGGAATTTATTTTATTGTCATGGAGCTGGTGGAGGGGATCACTCTCAAAAAGTACATTGAAAAGAAAGCCCGCCTGTCCGTGAAGGAGGCCGTCAGTATTGCCATACAGGTCAGTATGGGTATCGAGGCGGCGCACAACAATCATATTATACACAGGGATATCAAGCCCCAGAACATTATCATTTCCAAGGAGGGCAAGGTCAAGGTTACGGACTTCGGGATTGCCAAGGCGGCTACCAGCAACACGATTACCTCCAATGTGATGGGTTCTGTGCATTACACCTCTCCGGAACAGGCCAGAGGCGGCTATTCGGATGAAAAGAGCGATATTTATTCTCTGGGTGTCACCATGTTTGAGATGCTCACAGGGCGGGTGCCCTTTAACGGCGAGACCACGGTGGCGATCGCAATCAAGCATATACAGGAGGAAATGCCCTCACCCAGGGAATATGTCTCCGAGATTCCCATCAGCGTGGAGCAGATCGTGTTCAAATGCTGTCAGAAAAGCCCTGACAGGAGATATCAGTCCATGGGCGAGCTGATCGTGGATCTGAAAAGATCACTGATGACGCCGGACGAGGATTTCGTGAAGGTGGTGGATTCGGACGAGGAGGCATCCACCCGTACCATCACGGATCGGGAAATGGTGCAGATCAAGCGTCAGTCCGAGCACAGAGATTCCATGGAGGAGGCCATGCACCTGCGAAGGGAAAAGGATGTGCAAAGGAACGCCGGGAGAAGATACGCGGTGGAGGAGGAAGAGGACGAGGACGAAGAGGATGAGGAGGAGTACGAATACGAGTACTACGAAGAGGATGAGGAGGACGACGATGAGGATGACGAAAGCTACAGCTCCGGCATGGAGCGCCTGACCACGATCCTTGCGGTTCTTGCGGCGGTTCTCATCGGCTGCGTCGTGCTGTTTCTGGTCGGCCGTGCCTTCGGGCTCTTTGAATTTGATTTTCCGAAGCAGGAGAAGGAGGAGACCACCCAGGAGGAGGAAAAGAAGCCTGAGGTGGAGATGATTCAGGTGGTGGGAGAAAAGATAGACGATGTGAAGATAGCGCTCCTTAATCTGAATCTGACTCCGGAGATCCAGTATCAGGAGAGTGCGGAGTACGAGCAGGGAATTGTCATGAATTCCAGTGTAAATCCGGGCACTATGATCGAGGAGGGCACCAACGTGATCCTCACGGTCAGCTCCGGTTCCGAGGGTGTGGAGGTGCCTGACGTGGTGGGCGTAACCAGGGCGGAGGGCGTATCCAGCCTGGAACAGAAGGGCTTTGTGGTGAACGAGACGGAAGGGTATGACCAGTATATAAAAGAAGGAAGTATTATTACACAGTCCCCGGAGGCGGGGACCAAAGCGCCGGCAGGAACTGCGGTCACCATACGGATCAGTAAGGGAGTGGAGAATGCCAAGGTAAGGGTTCCGGATATCATGCGGGTTGACGAGATGGAGGCAACCAGCCTGCTGATCGAGGCGGGACTGGAACCGGGTGCCGTGTCGGAGGTGAACCATGAGGATGCCTCGCTCTCCGGCCTTGTTTGTTATCAGAGCTATTCTGTAGGCTCTTTTGTGGAAGCCGGAACGGTGGTTGATTTCAGCATCAGCCTGGGGCCGGCACAGGCAACCTATCGTTTTTCAGAAGGCATACCATCCCCTACTCAGGAAGAAGATCCAAAATACAAAGCCGGAACGCTTGTGACAGTCACTCTCACGGCGGATGACGGAACACAGCTGCTCAGCACGCAGTCTTCCGATTTTCCGATACCGCAGCAGAATATTACGGGAATCAAGGTTGGAACCGGTGTTATTTTACTGCAATATCAGAATGTGACGGAAGCAAGCAGCGTTACCAATGAAGACGGTTCAGTAACCACGACAGAGGGATCTGTGGAAGACAAGGAGGTCCGCCGGGTGGTTAATTTCGTGCAGGAATAGAGGAGCGTCAGAGAGACATGCAGGGAAAGATCATGAAAGGAATCGCCGGTTTTTATTATGTATATACAAAGCAGGGACTGGTGGAATGTAAGGCAAGGGGGATTTTCAGGAAGGAGCAGATAAAGCCTCTTGTGGGGGATCTGGTGGAGGTAGAAATCACGGAAGATACGGAGGCCGCACCGGAAATGCCCGCGGGAAATATTGTGGAAATTCTTCCAAGAAGCAATGAGCTGGTGCGTCCGGCAGTGGCGAATGTGGATCAGGCTCTTGTGATCTTTGCGATCGTAAAGCCTGATCCTAATTATAATCTGCTGGATCGTTTTCTGATTAATGTGAAAAGGCAGTCGCTCCCGTGTGTGATCTGCTTTAATAAGAAGGATCTGGCTTCCGAACAGGAGAGGGGGGAGCTGCTTGCGGCCTATGAGGGCTGCGGCTGCCGGGTTATTTTTGTGAGCGGGATCGCGGGAGAGGGCTTTTCGGAGCTTGCGGAGTGTCTTGAGGGAAAGACAACCGTGCTGGCCGGGCCAAGCGGCGTGGGAAAATCCACGATTGTGAACAGGCTTTATCCCCAGGCGAATATGGAGACAGGAGAGATCAGCCGCAAAATCGAGAGGGGGAAGCACACCACAAGACACGCCCAGCTTTTTGCGCTTGGGGAAAATACCTTTATCTGCGATACGCCGGGCTTTACCTCGCTCAGTATCGGAGATATGGAAAAGGAGGAGCTTTGCGGGTATTATGCGGAGTTCGCACCCTGTGCGCAGAACTGCAGATTCAGGGGCTGTTCCCATATCAGAGAGCCGTCCTGCGGAGTCAGGCAGGCGCTTGCGGAGGGAAGGATCAGCCGGGTCCGCTATGATAATTATGTGCTTTTGTACGAAGAGCTGAAAAGCAGAAGAAAATATTAAATTAAGCTACAAGGAGTTTTGCTATGAAGAATTACCACGATCTGAAACACAAAATAATTTTCTATGTTATGACTGCCGCAATTCTGGTTACAATTTTGGTCACCACAATCATGTTTAAGGGAAGCGTCCGTTCCACGGATGCCATACAGCTGGACAATATGCAGATTGCGGCGAGAATTGCGGCGCAGAATGTGAGCTCGAATCTCCACCTTCTCACAGAGAGAATGTACAATTTTTCCACGGAGGATATCTTTCTTGATGAATCCGTTTCCGTGGAAAAGAAGGATGAGCGTTTTCAGGATATCAGGCTTCAGATAGAATTCGTCTGGCTGGCCGCTTATGATGAGTCGGGGAGGAAGCTTTACGGCGATACTGCGGCTCCCTCCTCCGTATCGGATACGAAATATTTTTCCCTGATGACCCAGACCGGCAATATAACCATAGGGGAGCCGTACTACGACGGAAATATGCTGCAGCTGTGCGTGGGCGCTCCGCTGAAAAGAGACGGGGAAGTCGGCGGATATCTGATCGGAAGCTACAAATATGATATTCTCAACGATGTCTTAAGTCCTCTGGTATTGGGAGATACCGGAAGCGCCTGCATTATTAATGAAAGCGGAGATGTCATCGGAGACAGGAATGTTCAGAACATCATTGACAAAGCCAATGTTTACGACATGTATCCCGGAGCGGAGAATGCGCAGGACTTCCAAAAGATTACCGCTTTTCAGATCGGATCCAAGAAGATGAGGCTGGGCAACAGGATCGGATATATGGAGTATTATACGGGATATTCGCCTATTCCGGGAACCAACTGGGCTTTATTTCTGTATGCGCCGAGAATAGAGTTTATGAGTACCACATATGTGTGTGTGGCTCTTTCCGGGCTTTTGTCCGTCATTCTGCTGGTGGCTGCCGCCGTGGTCATGGTGCCTGTATCCAGAAAGATTTCGGATCCGCTGGCTGCCGCCACTGCAAGACTGCAGGCGCTCTCGGACGGGAATCTGACGGACGAGGTCGTCCTGTCCCGAAATGATGACGAGACCAGTATCCTGACGGAAGCTCTCGCCAGCACGATTGCCAGCTTAAAACATTACATACAGGATATTGAATCCTGTCTCAGCATGCTTGCGGGGGGAAATTATGCCGTGAAGGTTCCGGATGATTTCCGGGGGGATTTTTCCTCTATTCGGGATTCGCTGGGCAACATAACAGATGCCCTGAACAGAACCATGGTGAGAATGAATCAGTCGTCCGTGGAGGTATCGGACAATGCAAGGCAGCTTCTTGCCGGAGCCAGAGAGCAGACGGACGTGCTTCAGGATATGGAGCGCAATATGGGGGCGATTGTCTCGTCCATAGATAAGAACCGGGAAAACGTGCTGCAGATCGAGCAGTGCGCTCAGCAGGCGACGCAGAAGGCGGACCAGGGAAGCGGCTATATGCAGAACATGCTGGATGCCATGTCCCAGATTCATGATGCCGTCAATGAGATCTCAAATGTCAGCCGGATGATGGATAAAATTTCACGCCAGACCAATCTTCTTTCGCTGAATGCCTCCGTGGAGGCCTCCAGGGCCGGGGAGGCGGGCAAGGGCTTCTCCGTGGTCGCGGGGGAGATCAGACAGCTTTCCAGGCAGACCGCCGAAGCGCTGCAGGAGACAGGAAGGCTGATCGAAAGATCGGCCGAGACAATTACGGTCGGCCTTAATACTGCAAACCAGACGGCCAGGACCTTCCAGGAAATTTCGGGTCTCACCCAGCAGTACAGGGACATTTCCGGGCGGCTGTCCGATACGGTGAAAGAGCAGTCTGATGCGGTTGAAAACGCAAACGGCAGTCTCCTGGCCCTCCAGGACATTGCAAACAGAAATGACGAGATGGCAGCCAAGTCCCTGGCTCAGGCCGAGGATCTGAAAAATTATGTCGCTCAGGTTAAAATCAGGGAAGGCAGATAGGATTGGAGGTTTATCATGAAGAAAAGTATAATTTTGGGAGTATTTATTTTAGCCCTTCTTCTGCCGGGCTGCGGTTCCGGGCCCCGGATGAAGGACGGATTTTACAGTGCGGAAATGTCGGATTACTCCCACGGGTGGAAGGAATACGTCTGCATAATGGTAAAGGGCAATGAAATTGTATACACGGAATTTAATGCGAAGGATCCAAGCGGATATATCAAGGCCTGGGACAATGCCTATATGCAGAACATGGCTCCCGTCTCCGGCACTTATCCCAATGAATATACCAGATATTATGCGTCAGAGCTGGTGGAGCGGCAGTCTCCGGAGGATGTGGATGCCATGACAGGAGCGACCGGCTCCGGCAGTAATTTTAAGAGGCTGGCGGCGGCTGTCATCGAACAGTCCATAGAGGGCAATTCCGACACGAAAGTGGTGCAGACACAGGAGTGACCCGGAAGGGAAAGCGCACCCTGCTGTGACGATTTATCAGCCTGTACAGAAATCCGAATCCGGGCTACAATTTTGATAACCGGTCAGGAAAAGGAGGACTGTTTTATGTGTGATATTTCAAAGCGGAAGGCGGGCGGCGGAGCTGGAAGAGCTTCTGACTCCCGGGGAGAGAGAAGGGATGGATGAGGCGGCAGAGGAGCTTCGAAGATGCTTCCGGATGGAGAAGGACTATCTGGCAAGGTATTCGGAGCAGGCCACCGGAATCATCCCTTTATTCTTGTCGCTGCGGGAAAAGGAAAAGATTTTATTTAAGGTGAATGTGATCGTTCCCGATGTGGAAGCAAACTGGCGGGCATGGGTTGATGAGAAGATGCCGCTGATTCAGCCGGTGCTGGACGAGCTTACGGAGATGAAAAAGAATCAATGACGACAGGTAAAAATTCCTGCAGCGCAGAGGTTGGAGGCTGCGCTGCGGGAATTTATATTCTCGGAACGGCGCATGGGTACAGCCTGCAGGGAGTGACGTTAAAATTTATCCCATGTAATCCGTTTGTGGTAAACGGAATGGAGAAGGTGATCTGCTTTCTCATACTGGGACTGTCCAGAAGGAGCTTCCGGATTCATTTTAACCGCAGGACAATTCCGGGCGCGGTGTTTATGTACCTGAGCAGTGTGCTTTTCATGACTGCCAACAAAATGACCACGGCGGCGAATGCGGTTATTTTGCAGTACACAAAGCCTGTCTTTATTTTATTGATTTCCTGCTTCTTTTTGCATAAAATGATATACAGGAGAGATATCCTGATATCCTTTGTCATGATGTGCGGCATGGTACTGTTCTTTATAGACGATATCAGCGTCGGGAATATGGCGGGAAATGTGATTGCGATTTTCAGCGGAATCGCCATGGCCCTTACAAACCTGTACGCACATTATTCGAAAACAGATATCAGGGAATACGGGATGATCAACTGTCTGATCTCCATGTTAATAGGCAGTTTGGTGATGCCCTTTCAGATGCCGCGGTTTACCTGGGAGATTGCCGGTGCCATTTTGTTTTACGGGGTGTTCTGCAGCGGACTGCCCATCTTGTTTTTTGCAAAGGGTGCGCCGCGGGTGGAGCCCCTCAAAATATCCATGCTGCTTATGCTGGAGCCGGTCTGCGGGCCCGTGTGGGTCGCGCTGATCGTGAGGGAATTCCCCGGGAAAATGGCCTTGGCCGGTGCGGGCGTTATACTTGCGGCTCTGGCGTTTAATATTTTATCTCCGGCTTTACATGACAGAAAAAAGAGATACCGCTATGGGAAAGGAGAATTATGAAGGAGAGTATACATAAGTATTTTCAGGTGGGCACAATCCTGTGGATGAGCTTTCCTCCTGCACAGTATGAATGGGAGGAATCGCTTCTTGCGGTTTTGAGGGATGAGTATTTTGATGCGGTGGAGATCACGCATATTGCGGATGAGGCGCTGCGGGAGAGGGCGGCTGCGCTGCTTTCCCAGTCCCATATGAAGGTGTGCTTCGGAGCCCAGCCCTGTCTGCTGGGGCCGGGACTGAATCCCAATGCCCTTGAGGAGGAGGAACGCCAAAGAGCCGAGAAGGCGCTTCTTGACGCGGTGGACGAGGCCGGGGAGCTTGGCGCGGGAGGCATTGCCTTCTTATCCGGCAGCTGGAGCCCGGAGACAAAGGAGGAGTCTTACATGCAGCTGAAAAGGACGACTTTGAACGTGTGCCGGCATGCGGCCTCAAAGAATATGTCCGTGAATCTGGAGGTGTTTGACTATGACTGCGACAAGAAGGCGCTTATCGGCCCTGCGCCTCTTGCGGCCCGGTTTGCTGCGGATATCCGCACGGAGGTGAATAATTTTGGACTGATGGTGGATCTGTCTCATATTCCCATCACCTACGAGAGCAGCAGATTTGTGATTCAGACGCTGCGTCCGTATATTTCCCACCTGCATATCGGTAATGCGGTGGTGAAGGAGGGCTGTCCGGGATATGGGGACAAGCATCCCCGTTTCGGCTTTCCGAACAGTGCGAATGACGTGGAGCAGCTTGCGGAATTTTTCCGGATTCTGAAGGAGGAAGGATTTTTCAGGCCGCAGGAGCCATTGGTATTGTCGATGGAGGTGACTCCCCAGCCGGGAGAGGATGCGGGAATTATACTGGCTAATACGAAGCGCGTTATTAACAGAGCGTGGGCATTGACGGAGGATTGAGTGATGGATAAAATTGTGGTTCTTGACGGATATGCGGAAAACCCCGGAGATCTGAGCTGGGCGGGTTTCGAGAGGTTCGGGGAGGTGACGGTTTATGACAGGACACCTGCGCAGGACGTGGTTTCCCGGATCGGAGATGCGGCTTATGTGCTGACAAACAAGACGGTTCTGGATGAGGCGGTTCTGACGCAGTGTCCGACAGTCAGGTATGTCGGAGTGCTGGCCACGGGCTTTAATGTGGTGGATGTCAAGGCGGCTGCCGGAAGAGGGATCACCGTCACCAATATTCCGGGGTATGGGACGGACACCGTGGCGCAGTATACCATGGCTTTATTGCTGGAGCTGTGTCATCATATAGGAGCCCATGCGGACAGTGTCAGAGACGGCGACTGGGGAAGGTGCCCGGATTTCTGTTATTGGAAATTCCCGCAGATGGAGCTTAGCGGGAAGGTAATGGGAATTATCGGATACGGCAGGATCGGAAAAAGAACGGCAAAGCTTGCGGAGGCTTTTGGTATGAAGATTCTGGTTCATTCCGGTCATCCTGTGCCGAAGGAGGCGCTTACGGAGAATATCAGGCAGGCTTCTCTTGCCGAGCTGCTTTCCTCCTGTGATGTGATCTCTCTGCACTGCCCTCTGACGGAAAAGACGAGAGGCATCATTAACCGGGAAAGCATTGCGCAGATGAAGGACGGGGTCATGATTCTGAACAGTTCCAGGGGGCCTCTTATCTGCGAGGAGGATCTGAAGGAAGCGTTGATTTCCGGCAAGGTGGCGGGAGCGGCGGCGGATGTGCTCTCCGTGGAGCCTCCCTCGGACAATCATCCGCTTCTGGATGCGCCCAATATGCTGATCACGCCGCATATTGCATGGGCATCCAGGGAAGCGAGGGAGCGCCTGATGCAGACGGCGGTGGAAAATCTGGCAGCTTTTGTGGCGGGAGACCCTGTAAATGTGGTATCATAAACGGTGATAAGAATTCAGGAACAGAAGGAAGAGGAGAGAAGATGAAGATCAGTTTGTTGGAGCCGATCGGAATACCGGAGGAAATGGTGTACGAGCTGGCGGCGGGGTTTGAACAGGAGGGACATGCCTTTACCTATTATAATACCAAAACCACGGATCCCGAGGAGCTGAAGCAAAGATCCCGGGGACAGGATATTGTGATGATCGCAAATAATCCCTATCCGTCCCAGGTGGTGGAGGTATCGGAGGATCTGAAAATGATTGCGGTGGCCTTTACCGGTATTGATCATGTGGGGCTGGATGCCTGCAGGAAGAAGGATGTGATGATCTGTAACTGTGCGGGCTATTCGAATCAGTCGGTGGCGGAGCTTGCCGTGGGCATGACTGTTGAACTGATGCGGAAGCTGAGAAAATGCGATGAGGCCGCCCGGGCCGGCCTTACCGGAGCGGGGCTTACCGGGATGGAGATTGCGGGAAGGACGGTGGGCATCATCGGCTGCGGTCAGATCGGACTGCGGACGGCAAAGCTGTTTGCCGCTTTTGGCGCAAGAGTGCTTGCCTATGCCCGTCATCAGCGCCCGGAATGGAAGGAAGCGGGAATTGAGTATGCGGATCTGGATACGCTTCTTGCGCAGAGCGATATTGTCTCTGTGCATATCCCGCTGAATGAATCCACCAGAGGATTTTTGAGTGCGGAGAGACTTGCCATGATGAAGAAGGGCAGTTTTCTGATCAACTGTGCGAGAGGGCCCGTTGTGGATAATGAGGCGCTTGCTGGGGCGCTTAATGATGGCAGGCTTGCCGGAGCCGGGATTGACGTGTTTGATATGGAGCCGCCGCTTCCGGAGGATTATCCTCTGCTTCATGCCAGAAACGTACTGCTCACGCCGCATATTGCATTTGCCACCGAAGAATCCATGGTAAGGCGGGCAAAGACGGAGTTTGCAAACGTGTACGCTTATCTGCACGGAAAGCCGGAGAATGTATGCAAGTTCTGAGAAGGACAGAGTGACAGACTGAGAGAGGCCGCCGAAGGGCGGCCTCTGAGAATTCCGCAAAATTTATTGAATTATGCTGTCCGGTATGCTATAATTAACAAAGTTCAGCGAATTGCGAAAGGAGGACTATAATATGACTGTTTTTTACGAGGTGACTGAGACGTAAAACTGAATATGTGGTACAGACAATTACCGGGGAGATCCCCTCTTTTGTTGTACCGTTTTTAAGTAACCTTTCGTGAATACTATAACTTTCGGTTGTAGCACACTCAAAGGGTGTGTTATTTTTATACCCATAATCAGCCGCAGTAAGTACCCGCAGGTAAGGGACGCTTTCTGCGGCGTTTTTGCACCCGTTTTCAGGTGCCGGTTAAAGAAAGGAGATGTTTCGTATGAGAGTATTTCAGATTATCAGAGCAACAAAAAAGATTAAGGAGGATTTTA
>CAJUIO010000009.1 GCA_910586025.1 uncultured Lachnospiraceae bacterium | reverse complement strand
GCGACCTGAACAAGATCGTTCCCGCCCTGACCGAGAAACTTAAGGTTGAGATGGCAAATAAATAAATTGAAATTAAAAGCTTTAGAAAAATCCAGCCAGGTGAAAGCCTTGGCTGGATTTTTTGAAGACTTTTTTCCCGTGTCGCCGTTTTAGAGAGTAAAAGGATAGAAAGGCGGTATGGATTATGAAGAAAGGGATTATTTTGTTATTGGCGGTATGTCTGTTTTGCTGCGGGTGTTCCCCACGGCTGATAGCGGAGCTGTCTGAGCATTCTGGCTTTTTCTACAGATTTTCGGCGGGGAGTCGCGACGGTCTGTATCTGGTAAAGGGAACGGCCTGCCAGAGTAAGGAGGATGAGAATCTGATACTTTTAAGGCTTGCCGCAGAGGAGGATTCCACGGTGACCGTCACAGGAAAATCCAGGACTGTGAAGGGTGACATCCGGCTGGTATATACGGCTCCGGACGGAACCGAAACAGTGATTGCTGATAAGGATGACAGAGATATTGATGAGATAGTCTCTGTGCAGAAGGGCGAGGGAGCAATCGGATTTATTCCGTGCGGGTCTGCGGACAGACAGAGTACGGAGGCGGTAGTTGACTTTGATTTTCAGATAAAGGCAGCAGAAGGAGTGAAGTTGACCGGACATGAGCCGAAGGGGCTGGAAGAGCTGGAGCTTACTGAGAAGACGAGGCGGAAGGAGGCTTTTCCGGAGATAAAGGATAAGTGGCCGGAGGGCATTGTTTTTGACCTGAAGGGGATTTATGCACAGCCGCTGATTGCGGACATTGAGGTGGAGGAACCCGTGGCGGTCTCTGTTGTCTATGCCTCAACGGGAGGAGAAATGCGCTTAAAGATCGAGAATGAGAACGGAGAGGTATATTTTGATAAGGATAATGTCAGGGCAGGAGATGCGGGAGATTACACGGTAGATTTGGATGAGGCGGGAACGTACCGTATTCTTCTGTATGCGAAGTATTTGGAAGGAGAGATTGAGATCAGACCGTCGGAGTAATCGTCGTATTTTATCTTATGATAAGCATTGCTTACTCACAGCTGTCAGTGGGGGGGACGAGGACAGAAACCTGTGCACAACGGAATCAGTTGCCGGAGCTGATTCTTTGCACTTCAAAAAACACACCATCCCATGGAATAATCAGAGTGTTTTCGTCCTTTATATAAAAAGTATCACCAATGCCGCCTGCATTTTCTATAGCCACTACCTGAATAGAATCTTTGGAAATTCCCAGCGTTTCCAGACTAGTGCCTTGATAGATGGATGAAAAATCATCTGCGGTCAGAATGCTTTCGATATATTGGGGGGAATCCAGACGGTGCTGGTTATCATATATAGCATAATCTTTAAAATATTCAAAACGGGTTCCCATCAGCGCAGAGCAATCTTCCTCTGACATGGCACTGTAGGCACCAAAAGTTGATGAAGTTATCTGCCATGTTCCCCAATAGGAGGGGGAAGAGGAGGATGCATCTGACACAGACTGGCTTTGGTCTGCCTTTGCTGGTTCTTCCTGTGCAGGATTTTCCGTTGGGATTGGCTCTGCAACAGGAAGTATTGGCTGTTGAGGGCTGTTACTTCCGCATCCTGTTATGGTACAGGTTAATAGCAGCATAAAGCCAGACAGTAAAAGGATAGTTTTCCGGTCAATGGCAGACAGGGGGAATTTTAACGAAAATTCTTTTTGAAATAATTTAACTTTATTTTTCATTTATTGTTACTCCTATACCTATAAGTTACCGATTTATCGGTTTATACCGGGAAAATTATACCATATCCAACTATGAAAAGCAATCTCCGGCCCTGTTTCCTGCCGCACTGAAAAGTTCTGCGTCAATAACTCAAAAAAGCACTTGTCTGCTTTGCAGGTGTTGGCGAAGCCGGCTGACAGCAGTGAGTAAGCAGTGCTTATTATAAGGTGCAAATCCACGAAAATTGCATACTTTTCTTGCGGGGAGGGATGTGTTTTGTTAAAATAGAATTGTGCCGGCTATAGGCAGATTTTCAGACAGCGTCAGTTAGTTTGGCGGGACAGGAGGTATGACGGATATGGATGATAACAACTTAATTGCGCCAATGAGCAGGATTCATATGGTGCCTGTGGAGGTAGTCAGCGGATTTGAGGTGCGTCCCGGAATGTACGAGGTAAATGGGGCCACGGCGATTCCCTGCGGGGTCAATTTTACAGTATATTCTTACGGAGCCACATCCTGTGAGCTGCTTTTGTATAACCGCAGGGAGGATGAGCCCTATGCGGTAATTCCCTTTCCGGAGAACTATAAGATCGGAAAGGTATATTCCATGATTGTTTTTGGATTGAATATCAATGATTTCGAATATGCCTACCGCATGGACGGTCCTTACAATCCGGAGGAGGGGCTCCTTTTTAATAAAAATAACGTGCTTCTTGATATCTATGCCAAGGCCGTGACAGGTCAGAGCATCTGGGGCAGCTCAAAGGACGAGGTGATCTACAAGGCCAGAGTGGTGAAGGACGACTTTGACTGGAGGGATTACACTCAGCCCCTGATTCCCATGGAGGATCTGACCATTTATGAGATGCATGTCAGAGGCTTTACCAAGCATTCCTCCTCCGGGGTGGCTCATCCGGGAACCTTCGCCGGTATTATGGAAAAAATTCCATATCTGAAGGAGATGTCTGTTAATGCGGTGGAGCTGATGCCGATCTTTGAGTTTGACGAGATGAAGGATTACCGCCTGGTGGACGGAAAACCGGTGATGAATTACTGGGGATATAATACGGTCAGTTTCTTTGCGCCAAATACCAGCTATTCCTCGACGGAGGAGTATAATCAGGAAGGGATGGAGCTGAAAAAGCTGATCAGGACTCTCCATGAAAACGGGATAGAGTGTATTCTGGATGTGGTGTTCAATCACACGGCGGAAGGCAACGAGCTTGGTCCTTGCTTTTCCTTTAAGGGCTTTGACAATAATATTTATTATATGCTGACACCAGAGGGATTTTATTATAATTTCAGCGGCTGCGGAAATACTTTAAACTGTAATCATCCGATTGTGCATCAGATGATCCTGGAATGCCTCCGCTACTGGACCACGGTTTACCATATCGACGGCTTCCGGTTCGATCTTGCCACGATTCTGGGGAGAAACGAGGACGGGTCGCCCATGAGCAAGCCGCCTCTTCTGCAGAGCCTTGCCTTTGATCCGATTCTTGGCAATGTGAAGCTGATTGCAGAGGCCTGGGATGCGGGCGGACTGTATCAGGTGGGATGCTTCCCCTCCTGGAACCGCTGGGCGGAGTGGAACGGGAGATACCGGGATGATATGCGCAACTTCCTGAAAGGTGATTCCGGCATGTGGGAGGTGGCCGCAAAGAGGATTACCGGGTCGAAGGATATCTATGACCCCGAACACCGGGGAGAGAACGCTTCCGTTAATTTCCTCACCTGCCATGACGGCTTTACGTTATGGGATCTCTATTCCTATAACCAAAAGCATAATGAGGCCAACGGCTGGAACAATACCGACGGTGCGGACGACAACCGCAGCTGGAACTGCGGCGTGGAGGGTGAGACGGAGGACGAGGAGGTGCTGTCTCTTCGCAGAAGGCTTGCAAAGAATGCTTTTGCGGTACTCATGTGCAGCAGGGGTACACCCATGTATTTTGCAGGGGATGAGTTTTTGAATTCTCAGTTTGGAAATAACAACGCCTATTGTCAGGATAATGAGATCTCCTGGCTGAATTGGGGCGATATCGAGAAAAACCGGGAGCATTTCGAGTTCTGCAGATTTATATCCGCTTTCCGTAAAAATCACCCTGTGCTTCGGAAATACAGCGGAAGAAGTCAGGCGGGCTTTCCGGAAATTCAGGTGATGGGGCCGGACGGCCAGTCAAAGGTGCTGCGCGTGATCTATGCGGGAAGAGACGAGGAGAACCGTTCCGACGACATTATCTGTCTTGCGGTGAATGTGTTCTGGGAGGATCAGGAGTTTGATCTTCCGCCGATTCCGGCAGGGATGTGTTATGCGGTGACAGTTGATACCGGGAAGCAATATCTTCCTAAGGGCATAGCGGAGGAAAAGAAGGATGCGCATCGCCTGGAGGGAAACCGGGTCAGGATGATCGGACGGTCCGTATGCGTGCTCACCGTGGAAAAGAACAGAGGCCGGAACGCAGAGGTAACAGCGTGAAGAAGATATTGGTGGTTGAGGATGACGAAGGGCTTCGGGAGGGAATAGCGCTCGCACTGCAGAGAGAGGATCTGCAATTTACGCTCTGCGCACAGCTTGGGCAGGCTTTGCGCACCTTTGAGGGGGTGGCGGATTTTGATCTGGTGCTGCTTGACCTGAATCTTCCGGACGGAAGCGGCTATGAACTTCTCAAAACGATAAAGAGGCAGAGTGATGTCCCGGTGATCATTCTCACGGCCAATGACTGGGAGATGGACGAGGTCCGGGGGCTTGAGCTGGGAGCGGAGGATTATATCACGAAGCCTTTTAGTCTCATGGTGCTGCGGGCAAGGATTGATAAGGTGCTGCGCGGTGCGGGCAAGAGGACGTGGCAGTTCGGAGAGCTGTCCTTTTGCTTTGAGGAGATGCGTTTTTTTAAGGGAGCGGAGGAGATTATTCTCAGCAGAACCGAGCAGAAGCTTCTGCATCTTCTTGTGGAAAACAGAAATCAGGTGCTTGGCAGAGAACAGCTGGTGGACAGGATATGGACGGACGGAGCGGAATACGTGGATGAAAATGCTTTGTCCGTGGCGGTAGGCAGATTGAGAAACAAGCTGGGAGAGTGCGGCGGCCATCTGCAGACGGTATATGGAAAGGGCTATATCTGGAAGGTTTAGCGTCATCCAAAGGGCGGTGCCCGGGAATCGGCGGCAAAAACAGGAGGAGATCAATGGGAAGAGGCACTATGGCAAGGCTGGAGGAGATGCTGGACCAGGCCATAAACGGAACCTTTGAGGAGAGAGACTACAATGAGACCAGGCTCTCCCGGCTGGAAACAAGATGGAAGCGGTATCTTGCGCTCTCCCAGGTGTCACAAAGGCGGACCAGGGAGGAGCAGGAGAGGGTGAGAGGACTGATTTCCAACATTTCCCACCAGACCAAGACGCCTCTTGCCAATATCCTTCTCTATTCCCAGCTTCTTCGGGAAAAGGAAAAGGATCCGGAGCTGATTCCCATTGTGAAGAAGATCAGCGACCAGTCGGAGAAGCTGGATTTCCTGATCCGCTCTCTGATCAAATCCTCCCGGCTTGAGAGTGAGCTTCTGGTTCTCCATCCAAAGGTTCAGTCCATAGAGCCTGTGCTCCTGGCGGCTATGGAGCAGATCAGTGATGCGGCTTTGAAAAAGCAGGTCAGCTTAAGCTTTGAGGGGACAGACAAGGCGGCCTGCTTTGACCGGAAATGGACGGAGGAGGCCATGGAAAATCTTCTGGATAATGCGGTGAAGTACAGCCCTGCAGGCAGCAGGATTGAGATAGGCGTGACAGAGTATGAAATGTTTACGGCCGTTTCGGTGAAGGATGAGGGAATCGGTATCGGGGAGGAGGAACAGGCCCAGATCTTCCGACGGTTTTACAGAGGAAGGGAGGTATCCCAGGAACCCGGCGTTGGAATCGGCCTGTATCTGGTCCGGGAGATCGCCGAAAAGCAGGGCGGATATGTGAAGGTAAAGTCAAAGCGGGGAAGGGGAAGCGTTTTTTACTTTTATATGGCGAGGAATGGGGAATGAGATTCTTTCAAAAGCGTTAGATTCCGGAAAGCAAGGGGAAAGATTCTTCTGTTATATTAGTAAACAGAAAGCGGCGGGGGCAATAGCTTTCGCCGTTTTACTTTTTTAGTTTAACGGAGGGAATGAGCATATGACAGTATTAGAGACAAATGGCCTGAAAAAGTATTATGGGCAGGCGGAGAGTCTGGTGAAGGCCCTGGACGGTGTGAACCTTAAGGTCGAGCAGGGAGAATTTGTTTCCATTGTGGGAACCAGCGGCAGCGGAAAATCCACGCTTCTTCATATGCTGGGAGGTCTGGACTATCCCACACAGGGCAGTGTGGTGGTGGATGGAAAGGACATTTCCAGGCTTAAGGAGGATGCCCTCGCCATATTCAGGAGACGGAAGATCGGCTTTGTCTTTCAGAGCTACAATCTGGTGCCGGTGCTCAACGTGTATGAGAATATCGTGTTCCCGGTGCAGCTGGACGGAAACGAGGTGGACACCTCCTATGTGGATAAGATTATAAAGACTCTGGGGATCGAGAGCAAGGTAAACACTCTGCCCTCCCAGCTCTCCGGCGGACAACAGCAGCGGGTCGCCATCGCAAGGGCCCTTGCGGCGAAACCGGCGATCATTCTGGCGGATGAGCCAACGGGAAACCTGGATTCCAGATCCAGCCAGGATGTGCTGGGACTGCTCAAGGTTACGGCAAAAAAATTTGAGCAGACAATTGTGATGATTACCCACAATGAGGAGATCGCCCAGATGGCGGATCGGATCGTGAGAATCGAGGATGGACGGATCGTTACGGGAGGTGACAGAGCATGAAGCGGGTGGCAAACCGGAAGGTCATAAGTAAGCTGTCCTGGAGGACCATGAGGGAAAAGCGGGAAAAAAATCTCATAGCCATTCTCGCAATCGCCCTGACAGCCCTTCTTTTTACGGCGGTATTTACCGTGGGGAGCACGCTTGTGCGAGCCATTGAGGAATCTACCATGAGACAGATCGGAACCAGCGCTCACGGCGGATTCAAGACACTGACACTGGAAGAATATGAGCGGATAAAAGAAGCGGGAGGCTGCCGGGATATCTCCTATGACATCTTTGCGGGCTTTGCAATGAATCCGGAGCTGGCCGCCATCCAGACCGAGGTGCGCTATGCCGAGGACGATTTAGCCAGGTGGTCCTTCTGCTATCCGGAGGAGGGAAGGATGCCGGCGCAGGGAAAGGAATGCGTGGCCAGCAGCAAGGTTCTGGATGCGCTCGGCATCCCTATGGAGCTTGGCGTGAGGGTGCCGATAACGTTGCGCACCCATGATGCGGAGGGGCAAGAAAAGTATATTGTCGAGGAATTTGTGCTTTCCGGTTACTATTTCTCCAATGATGCGGCCCATGCCCAGGAGTTCTGGGTATCGCAGGAATGGCTTTATGAAAATATCGACATATCCTCCAAAACCTACCGGGAGCGCAGCGAACAGGGAAATATAAATCAGGAGGGACTGTGCCAGGTGCAGGTGTGGTTTGATTCGGCCTATGACATTGAGACTCAGGTACATGAGCTGGCAATGAGAGCGGGCTTTGCCGAAGGCGAGATAGAAGAGAGCGTGAATTGGGCATACACAGCATCTGAGGTGGACGGCTTTACCATGATGATGATGGCGGGGATCCTTTTTATTATTACTCTGGCCGGATATCTGATCATCTACAATATTTTTTACATCAATGTCACCTCGGATATCCGTTATTACGGACTGCTGAAAACCATAGGCACCACGGGAAGGCAGTTAAGGGGCATGGTTCACAGGCAGGCATTGCTTCTTTCGGCGGCGGGGATCCCGCTGGGGCTTTTCCTCGGCTGGTTTGTGGGAAAGGGAATTATTCCTGTCATGTACAGGATTATGAATCTGGGAAATATCATGATGCCTGTTTCGCTGAATCCCTCTATCTTTGCGGGGAGTGCCGTTTTTGCCCTGGCGGTGGTATATTTAAGCAGCATCAGGCCCTGCCGTCTTGCCGCTAAGGTGTCGGCAATCGAGGCTGTGCGCTATGTGGAAAGCACACAGTACAGAAGGAAGGAAAAGAGGACTGCGAGGGTATCGGCTCTTCGCCTTGCCATGGCGAATATGGGAAGAAACAGGAAGAAGGCCGCAGTGGTCATCGCTTCCCTGTCCCTGTCTCTGATCCTGTTAAACGGAACCTACTGTCTGGTTAAGGGGTTTTCCTTTGACGAGTATGTGAAGAGCTATCTGATATCGGATATGCAGCTGACCCATGCCTGCACGGTGAACATGTCTTATTCCTACCATGACTTTGAGGCTTTCACACCGGCAATTGTGGAGGAGCTCTCGGCCATAGACGGCGTGACAAAGATACGCAGTGTGTGGTCAAAATGCGGGGAGCTGGAGCTTTCCGGAGAGGTGCTTGAACGATTTGAAAGAATTTACAGAGAAAAACTGACAGATAAACCGTATCTGTCCCAGGAAGTGGAGGAATCACTTTCAGAGAAGGTAGCAAGAGCGGATTGCTTCAGTGCGGAGGAAGAGCTGTTCTCCTGTCTGGAAGTCACGCAGGGAAATCTGGACGAGGAGATGCTGAAAGCGGGCGGTTACGGGGTACTGCTTACCTGGGATGACGAAGACTGGCTGTCCCTGGGAGATCAGATCGCCTTAGGATATTATAATTATAGGACCGGACAGTGGGATACGAAGAAGGAGATCCGGATCATGGCGGTTGCAAGACTCAGTGACGGAGCGGGAACCCGTTACTATCCCGGCGTCGGGACAAGAATTTTCCTGGGAGAGAAGGATTTTCACGAGCTTTTCGAGACACGGGGAGCGCTTCATGCCTGCCTTACCGTGGAGGAGGAAAAGACCGCACAGATATCGCAGGCTATTGAAAAGCTGATCAGCGAAAGGAACCCGGAGCTTACCCTGATTACCAAGGAAAGCCTCAAAAAGGAATTCTCCGATCTGAATAGAGTGTTTACGGTCGTGGGCGGTCTCCTTGGCGCAGTCCTGGGATTTATCGGTGTGCTGAACCTGATTAATGCCATGATCACCGGCATCCTTGCGAGAAAGCAGGAGTTTGCCATGATGCAGGCGGTTGGGATGACAGGGAAGCAGCTGGAAGGCATGCTGATCATGGAGGGCATCTGGTACGGAATCTTCACCCTGGCCATCACGGCCACGGTGGGCAACGGGATCAGCTGGGGACTGGTCTGGCTGATCGGAAGGAATATGAATTATTTTGTATGGAAGATCAGATTTCTGCCCCTTATAGCCAGCGTTCCTGTAATTGCGGCAGTGGTGGTGGCGCTTCCGGTGATCTGCTATCATGTGCTGTGTAAAAAAAGTATTATTGAGAGGCTGCGGGTGGCGGAGGTGTAAACGGATTGAAAAACAGGAATAAAGATTCAACTGCTGGCACATCTGTATTTGACAAATCCGGAAACACCTGACCTGGCATTGGTCTGTAAGCGACACAAAACATACCGTAGTGAATCTTTCTCAACTGATTGATATACTCTCTTTGTACTATCACAAGGAGGTGTTTCAATGAATACAAAGTTTACAAATGACGAATGGCTGCTGATCTTTCAGCAGAGGAACCAGAGCGGTCTGTCTGCCCGGAAGTGGTGTGACAGCAATCAGATCAGTTATGACAAGTCTAGGGATTTCAGGAAATCTGATATGCGCTGGGATGCCAGGTTTGCTCCCGGGAAAAGCAATTGTGCTATGCTTCTATCGTACCATATGCCTGCATGGTCGTTTGTTTTGTCCCACAAGATATCATTTTACTCATAATTGCCCTTTGTAGAAACAACGTTAATATGTTGTTTCTGCAAAGGGCAAATGACAAGAGAAGAATCAAGCAGAAACCGCTAAAAATTAGCGCTTTTTAGAAGTTTGGCATAGTTAAAATTATGTGTAGTAACAGCATACTATAGGGAAATCAAGGTTAAGCACATAGCATAAATTTTGAATGGATCTATTCTGAATACTGGTTATAAACCGGATTACTTCAACTAACTGGTGGTTCTCAAATGAAATCAATGGTTCTTCCAAAATGAAATGTTCAAATAAGTTTCAAAATGATAGAAAAATAACACTTAATGTAGGAATGTGATATTTACGGAGCCTATAGGGAAAGTGATATACTAAAAATGGTACTGATGCACCTTATTTATATAACCCTTACCTATTCACAGCGTATCTTGCGCTATATTTGAAAAAATATGATATGGCTATGCATTATTTAGAAATATATAATAAAAATGCTCGGGTTTCGGAGCATACTGCAAATATAGATATGATGATTCTTAAAGCGTTGGAAGAAAAAGTAAGCCCTACTGATATTAAGGATTTTATAGAAAGTTTGGATAAAAGCAATGTATATAAAGACGAAGTTGAAAAATTGTTAAGGATACATAAGGATGGTTTTTTGGTTCCTTCCTGTCCGAAATGTGATATTTGTTGTTTTGCAAAGGTATGTTGCTATTCAATGTGGAAAAATATAGATAACTCTATTAAATCTTATAAAAAAGATTCCAGAAGTGAAGAGTATTATAATTTTGTTATGAAATGTCGGGATTTCATGAAATTAGATTCCTAGATAAAGTTATTTGTGACGCTGCAAGCCAAGTGATTTTCCCATAGAAATCGTAAAAGGAGGAAAGATAAATGAGTGAAAAGAGAAAAGAGCCATTATGGAAAGGGATTTTTTATCTCCTGTCAACAATTGCCAGGGAGGATCCGTTCCTTATCCTGCTTCTTGTTCTATGTATGGTCAGTTCGGTCATGGCATCGGCGGCCATGGTGTATCTGCCGTCCTGTGCAGTGTCTCTGGTGGAAAACGGGATGTCCGCAGGCCAGTTCGGTTTGCTCCTGGGAATCATGGCTGCCTACCTGATTGCGTCAACGGTTCAGTCGGGAGCCCAGTCGGGCAGAGGGATGCGGCAGTTATTCATTGGCCGGAGTATGCTGTACGGCGTTTTTTTAAGACGGATGGATGCGGATTATGCCTATACAGAGAGCGGGGAAGGGCAGAATGCATATGAAAAGGCCAGACAAGTCTGCCTGTGGGGGGCTGATATACGGCAGGTGCTTGAAGGGGCGATGGATCTTGTGGTTTGTATTCTGAGCTTTGCGTTGTTTTCAGGCTTATTGGCTGCATTGGATCTGCGCCTGGTGATATTTCTGCTGGCTCTTTCTGCCATCAATTACATCATGCTGAACCGGGCGGAGCATGCAAATGAAATGAGAATGGGTGAGCAGTCAGCGGAAATGAGAAGGTACTATTACTTTATCAATGCGTTCCAGTCTCCCAGGATTGGCAAGGATGTGCGTCTGTACCATATGAAAGACTGGCTGTGCAAAGCCATGGACCAGAGCCTTGCAAAACTGTGGGAGATTAACGCTGATTTCCAGAGACGGCTTATGGGGAACCAGATTACGGCGGCTATAACCATGCTCTTCCGCGGTGGAGTGATGTTTGCTTACTTGATCGATAAGGTATGCAAAGGGGAGATTACAGCAGGCGGGTTTGTGCTGTATTTCGGCGCGGCCAGCCAGTTTTCAAATTTTATCACGACCTGTGTCAACAGCTATGGGGTTCTGCAGTTAGGGTGCAGGGGGGTACAGGCAGTCAGGGAGTATCTTGATGGCGCACAGGAAGGAAAAAGAGAGGGCGACGACGGGCTTCGGGAAGGAGGGGGAGAAAAGGCTGCAGTGGAATTTAGGGATGTATGCTTTTCCTATGGGGACGGCAGAAATGTGATAGAACACTTCAATTTGACCATAAGGGCCGGGGAAAAAGTGGCGCTTGCAGGAGTAAATGGCGCGGGGAAGACAACCTTGGTCAAGCTCCTGTGCGGATTATATACGCCCCAGTCAGGCCAGGTTCTGATCAACGGGACACCGGTGAAGGAGATGCCATATGCTGAAAGGGCTAAAATGATCTCGGTGGTTTTCCAGGACTGCCTGATCCTTCCCTATACGGTGGCAGAGAATGTTTCCCTGCGTCCCCTGGCGGACACGGATACAGGCCGGGTCATCCAGTGCCTGCGCCTTGCGGGGATTTACGATGACATAGCGGCCCATCCGATGGGGGTCATGGCACAGATGACAAAGGCAGTGGATCCTGCGGGGCTGATGCTTTCGGGAGGGCAGAAACAAAAGATTTTATTGGCAAGGATGCTCTACCGGGAGCAGTCCGCCCTATGGATTTTGGATGAGCCGACTTCGGCGCTGGATGCGATAGCTGAGAGCGAGACTTATGAAAGCTTCCATAGCCTGTGTGGGGACAGGACATGCCTTTATATTTCGCACAGGCTCGCCAGCATGCGGTTCCTTACCAGAATAATTTTTCTTGAAGGGGGACGCATCCTGGAGGAAGGGACGCATGATGAGTTGATTGCTTTGGGCGGAAAATATGCAGAATTATTTGAAATGCAAAGCAAGTATTATCGGGAGGAGAAAAGCGATGAAGGATAAAAACAACAATAACAGCATGCAAAGGTCGTTGCGGCTGCTGCAGGAGATGGATCCGCAGTTTATTCCCCTGTCCGTTTTGGATGGGCTGTTAAAGACTCTTTTCGGCTATGCGCCTGTCGTAGTCCTCTCGCAGGTGATAAACAATCTTACGGAGGACAGGAATGCCGGAAACATCACTGGGATGGCTTTTGCAGGGGTGCTGTGCGTTTTCCTGATTCATCTGGCCCAGGTATGGAGTGATAAGAAAATTAATATAAAAGGGCAGCACCTGTCCTATAAATTTGAAACGCTGATGGCGGAAAAGACGCTGAACATGGAACTGGCCCAGATGGAAGGGGAGAAGGCAAAGGAGTTACATGGAAGGGTAAAGGCTGACCGTAGCTGGGGAAGCGGTTTTTTCGGGGTGACTGCAAAGATACGGCTGGCAGGGCAGCATCTTATGGGCTTCCTGGTTTCTTCAGTGATTATCATGCCGCTTCTGATTGACTCAATAGGGCAGGGGAACTGGCTTTTTTCCGGCACAGTTGCCGCTGCAATCATGCTGTCCATAATGATTGCCGTCTTTTTTGACAAGTGGTATGGGAAAAGGGAGAAAACGGCGATGGAGGCAATGACAAAGATGGAGTTAGGGAGCCGCTACCAGTATCTCTCTGAGGGGGGAGGCGCACTCAGCTACAGAGACATGAAAGAGCTGCTGCTCTATAAGGTGTCAGACCTGATTGGGCCAACCATAGAGGAGGAAAAGGAAAAAGTCCGTGCAAGGGCAATCGGGCTGTCCGGCCTGAATGCGGCAGGAGGGGTGATAAAAGGGGGGGCTTCGGGGATCCTGTATGGCCTTTCCCTTGGGGCGGCCACCTTCTGGGCATTCCTGGGAGAGATCAGCGTAGGCTCCGTGATCCAGTCGTCCCGGGCAATCTACCAGATGGCGGAGAGCCTGACCGCATTTTTCCAGATTTATGCTGAGATGAAGGTAGATATGCAGAGGCTTGCCAGTACGCTTGACTACCTGGAGCTGGGTGCAGAAAGGGACGATGGCGCAAAAAAGGAAAGTCGGGTGTCAACACCGAAAGAAGTGCAGACAATTGAATTTGAGAAAGTCACATTTACCTATCCCGGGGCAAGCGCAAAGGCGATCGACTGCCTGAGCCTTTCGATCCAGGGGGATAAAAAGACGGCTTTGGTCGGGCGAAACGGCAGTGGGAAAACCACCCTGGTCAACCTCCTGTGCCGTCTGTACCGCCCGGATGAAGGGGTAATCAGGCTGAACGGCATAGACATATGGGATTATAAGGAAAGTGAGTACTGGGATCTGCTGGCAGTAGTCTTCCAGGATTTTACTATCTTATCTTTCCCGATGGGGAACGTAGTAGCCTGCCGGGAGGATTATAACGATGAATGTGTGGAAAGTGCCCTGAAAAAAGCAGGAATGCCACATTGGATCAAAGCCCATGAGAACGGAATCAGGACAATGCTGTACCGTGAATATACAGATGACGGAGTGGAGCTTTCGGGGGGAGAGGCACAAAAAACGGCCATTGCCAGGGCGGTATATAAGGATGCGCCGCTGGTTGTGCTTGATGAACCGGCCGCAGCCCTGGACCCTGTGTCAGAATATCGGATTTACACAGATTTTTCCGGCCTCACAGGCTCTAAGGGGGTTATATATATTTCCCACCGGCTTGCATCGTGCCAGTTTTGTGATGACATCATTGTCATGGAAAATGGCCGCTTAGCGGAACGGGGAACACATAAGGAGCTGGTTGGACAGGAAGGAGGATACAGGAAGATGTGGGAAGCCCAAGCGCAGTATTATACCAATATGTGATGGGGTCTAGCGAAAGGAAAGACGAAGAATGAATCGGATTTTAGACGTTGAATATCCAATTGTAAATTGCTATCCATCAACAAGTAATGCCCTTGCCATTTTGCAGACGCATAGCGAGATGGAAGGATGGATTTATTGTAATTTTATCCAGCTATTCAATACAGATGAGTATACGATTGATTATTTCGATTTTGACGCATACAACTGCCCTTTTATAAACTATGGTGAAATTGATTATAATGTAATCAGTTGCTATTCGTCTTATAAAGAATTCATTTGCAAAATGATTGATAATGGATACTATGTATCAGCGTATGTAGAAAAGTCAATGGTAAATTTATATCAGTCAGACAGCGGATTGCATCAACTTTTTATATTTGGGTATGATTTGGGAAAGAACATATATTATTGCGCAGATCATTTTGCCAGTGGAAAGTATTCGTTCGAAGCGTGTGATATGGAAGAAGTCTTAGCAGCAATTAGTAGTATAAAAGATAAAAAATACATTAATAAGGCCAAGGGAGAGAGATTCATTGAAGATTATTTTTGTTTTCAATTTTATCGGTACGACTTTTTGCGCCACAGGATAAAGATAAAATTTCTTAGTGAAAAAAAGGATGAAATAATTGAACGAATAAAAAAATCCTTATCAGATTACCTGAACGGAAACAAAACAGAAAACTGGTGTACCCGGATGGATGACATGGGACATGAAGAAACTTTGCAACATAAATGGGGAATTCAAGTTTACGATATCATGATAAAACATTTAGATTATTTGCTGGAATCTGAACATGGTAGCCCTTTTGGGAGGCAGTCTTTTTTTGTAATGCATAATCATAAAAAAGTCATGAAACTTAGGCTCATTTACTTAAGAGAAAAATGCTTATTTGACGCTGGGGAAAAGTTATTCACAATGTTGGATGGGCTTATTGAAGATACTTACAGTGTATGTATGTCTTATATAAAATGTTGTTATTTGAAAAGAGAAAAAAGATATTTATATCTAATGAAACTGTATACATATGTGAGGCAAAATAAAGAGAAAGAATACATATTTTTTTCGGAATTATTAAAACAGTTATCATAATTGTCTTTCCTATAAATTTAATATTTACTGGCCAAATTATATACAGATAATGACCGGATATGACATTTTTGTAGAAGACCTTGCTGTAATTAATTATCAACGAATCAGGAAGTCTGAAGAGTCATACCAAAATAAAAATTATATCCCAAAATCCGAATTATAGTCACTCAATAATCAGCCCCCGAGTACACCCAGCTTCGTCAGGAACAGCCGGCCACGTTCGATAGTTTCTGTTTTCCAACGTGCTTTGCCTATATTTGTATTGACAGTCGTTTCCTGAACGGCATCAAACCAGTCAAACAGTTTTGCCACGGACATACCCTTCAACCAATTAAGAAGTGCTTTTTCTTTTTTGAAGGTTTCTGAACTGTCATGTGACGGATCCCCAGTGGGAACTGCCAAGGAGCTTTTTACGCAGTTCAGTTCCTTCTGAAAAAACACTTCATAACCATATGCGACAAACTAGCAGAAAAATCGGCCTTCAAGCGATTCGGTTGTTTTGGATCTTGTTATGTGGGCGTCATTATACTGTTTGTCGATGCGGAAACCCTCTTGTGTCAACTCCCGAAGCCGGTATTCCCTAGTGTAGGGAAAGCGTCCATTTTTTCATTAGAAACGAGTACGAAGTATTTGTAATAACGGGTCTCATCCATGATTGTTTTATCGTTCAGCGTCACAGTCAGACGGCCCCTTATCGTCTTTTGGGTCAGGAAACGGTCAGCGATCCGACGTTCTGACTTCGTCAGCAGGGACAGTTCCACGCCGTTGGCCAGCTGCCGCTTCACATGTTGGATCTCCTTTATCAGGACGGCCGTTTCGAGCCTGGCCCTGCCTGTATCCAGAATGAAATGCAGGTACAGGCGGTGTTCCTCAACAGTAATGCTGCCCTTTGCCACACCGCCGCGTGTACGCTGTCGTTCACAGGTGAACTGGTGGCTGATCCTCCTGGTCATGCAATACATTTCCGGGGAATCCTGCCATGCATTGGACGGTCTTTCAATCTGAGGCGCTATAGCCTGCAGCTCGGGAAATATCCATTTCCCGTCCAGCTGTCCTCGCATGAGAAACTTTGTGTGTGAATGCACGAAAGCCAGGATGTTGTCTTCCAAAAAGAAGCCGCCATCAAGAACCAGGAGGGGCCTGTCCATCCCGAGAACGGAAAGCTGCCTGAGGGCATTCAGGACAGAGATGACATCCGGTATGTTTCCGGGCTGCCGTGAAAAAGCGATCGGCTGGTGGTCATTCGGGCAAAAAAGCGTAAGCATCTTCACGGTGGCGAGGCCATTTCCATCCTTGTTGTAGCCGAACCGGACATCGTTAAGATATTCCGAATACGATGAAATCGTGGTGCTGTCGACAGCAACGGACGACCTTGAGACTGCGTGCGACGCACGATACTGGAAATACTTCTGAGACACAGAGATATCCTGTCCCAGATCCTTCATCAGAGAATAACAGGTATCCCCGGAAAGCCCTTCACGGTAAGGAAGTGTATGGCTGATCTGCCATTCCACGATCCGCCGGATTGACTTATCCGGGTTGGCCATCCAAAATCTTGCAATAGAGATGACTTTTTGCGCAGTGCCTATATCTGCGGAACTGAGCATATCATCATCAATGCCGGATTCTCTGCCGATCCATTCCAGGATATCCATGGCACCGACTGTCTTGCGGACAGCGGCAGTTTCGTTCGTCCCCGGGGCCTTGCGTGGTCTGGTCGGAAGAATTCCGGTTCCATCCGGGGATTTTTTGCCAAGCAACTTACTGGATACATGCTCGTTATACCTTTTCTCCGGATTGTATCGCGTTGTTACTTCATAGATATAAATGTCTCCGTTCGATTGCGGGCGCTCAACACGTTTTACCTTGGGATCACCGGACGCTTTTCTGGGCATGGAATTACTCCTTTTTATTTAGTGCCTATATTGTATGTAAACACTAAACAAAATCAATTGCTTTATATCCCAGAAATTCCTATTTTTCAATAAAAATCGTAGTTCTACCCATTCATTTATAATGAGTGCAGTGCATGGAATGAGAATTACGAGAGCTTATTGGATGAATTAAAGGAAAGCAAGCGAACTGTTTGCTATCGTAGTATTCTTATTTCTGAGAATGAAAAGAAGAGATTGCTTGAAGATGTAATGAAGAATCCGTATGATTTGTTTTATTATGGAAAATATTTGGTGAAGAAATATCCGGAGCAGGTATATGAGTTGTGTTATAAGGAAATAAGTGAGAGTTGTGCTCGGGCAAAGGATAGACGAGAATATAAGAAGATAGCGAAGAATATTGCACAGCTTATAAAATGGAAGGGTAATGATACTGCTAAGTCGTTAATTGAGGAATTGAAGCAGAGATATCCAAGAAGACCAGCATTGTTGGATGAATTGGAGAAGGTGGAGAAGAAATTGTAATTCGAATAAAATACTGAATCAAGCAGGGCGGGCTTGGCAATGTGCAGGGAAGGATAAAGCTTCTTTGTCCGATTAAATTGAGTTCTCATCAAATCTGTGTTACAATCGAGGAAACGAAAGATCCTGACATCGGAGGAAGACGGATTATGTCAAAGAGCAAAGAGATTAAGACCAACGCCATGCGTATTCTGGAAAAGGAGAAGATCCCCTTTTCTCATTATACCTATGAGTGCGATGAGTTTATTGACGGTATTCAGATTGCGGACAAGCTCTCTCTTCCCCATGAAAAAGTCTTCAAAACTCTTGTCACCCGGGGAAACGGCAGAGATTATTTCGTATTCGTGATTCCCGTTGACCGGGAGCTGGATCTGAAGAAGGCGGCCAGAGCCGTGGGAGAAAAATCTGTTGCCATGATTCCTGTGAAGGATATCAACGGCATTACGGGCTACATCCGGGGCGGGTGTACGGCTGTGGGAATGAAGAAGCAGTATGTGACGAGACTGGATGAGTGTGCCGGACGGCAGGAGACAATTGTCATAAGCGGCGGGAGAATCGGGTCCCAGATTGAATTAAGACCCGGAGATTTTCTTGCGGCCTGCAGGGGAGAGTATGCGGATATTTGTCAGGAAATGTAGACTTGAGGGGTCAATAGATATGTCAGAGGCGTCAAAAAAGGAAAAAATGAAAAAGAAACTGGCAAAAAAGAGAGAAAAAAGGCTTCGGAAAAGAGTCAGGCGTATCACAAGACGGATGGAAGCCACAGTATCCTTCTTTGCTGTTTTTCTATGCATTATTTTTGTGACTATGGAGACGTTGGAGGAGAGAAAGCGATGAACAAAAATATTATGGAGTATGAAACCGTGGAACTTGATGATAATGACAGCAGTGTCGTTATCATTGACCAGACCAAACTGCCGGGAACGACCGAAATCATAAGCCTTCATACGGCAAAGGAGATCTGGGATGCCATTTATCTGCTGAAGGTTCGGGGAGCCCCCGCAATCGGGGTTGCGGCAGCCTTTGGTATTTATGTTCTCTCAAAGGCGTTCGTGGGGGAGACTGACTTTGAGAAATTTTACGGGAAATTCAGAGAGCAGAAGGATTATCTGAATTCCGCCCGCCCTACGGCGGTGAATCTTTCCTGGGCGCTGAACCGGATGGAGGCTCTGTGCCTGAAGGCGGGAAGGGAAGAGGGAAAGCCGGTAAAGGAGGTGGTGGAGCTGCTGCACAGAGAGGCTGTTGCCATCAAGGAGGAGGATACCTGGGTCTGCAAGACCATCGGAGAGTTTGGGTTAAGCCTTGTAAAGCCGGGAGACGGAATCCTGACCCACTGTAATGCGGGACAGCTTGCCACCAGCAAATACGGGACAGCCACGGCTCCCATTTATCTTGGACAGGAGAGAGGCTACCATTTTCGAGTGTTTGCGGACGAGACCAGACCCCTTCTTCAGGGAGCAAGGCTGACCGCCTACGAGCTTCATGCATCCGGGGTGGATGTGACGCTGATCTGCGACAATATGTCCGCCATGGTGATGAAGAACGGCTGGGTCAACGCCGTGTTTGTGGGCTGTGACCGGGTGGCTGCCAACGGGGATGCCGCCAACAAGATCGGAACCTCGGTTGTTGCAGCCGTGGCAAAGCGGTACGGCGTTCCCTTCTATGTGTGTGCCCCCACCTCCACCATTGACTATGATACCCCGACGGGAGAGCAGATAGAGATCGAGCAGCGCCCGGCCCGGGAGGTGACGGAAATGTGGTATAAGGAGCGGATGGCTCCGGAGGGGGTCAAGGTGTTTAATCCGGCCTTTGACGTGACGGATCACGACCTGATCACCGCGATTGTGACGGAATACGGAATTGCAAGGGCGCCGTTTATGGAATCTTTATTGGAGATCCGCAGGAAAAAAGAGAAAGGAAATCAGAATTCATGACACAGAAAGAGGCCAAAAAGGCGATTATTGATATCGGCCGGCGCATGTATGCGAGAAACTTTGTGGCGGCAAATGACGGAAATATTTCCGTCAGGACCGGGGAGAACGAGGTGTGGGCCACACCCACGGGAGTCTCCAAGGGCTATATGAAGAAGAAAATGCTGGTAAAGGTAGATTTACAGGGAAATGTGCTGGAGGGAGATCGTAAGCCCTCGTCGGAGCTTAAGATGCATCTTCGCGCCTATCAGGAAAACCCGGAGATCCGCTCGGTCTGTCATGCCCATCCGCCCATCTGCACCTGCTTTGCCATTGCGGGAATACCGCTGGAAGCTCCGGTGCTTGCGGAGGCGGTGGTTACCCTGGGAGACGTGCCCATTGCCCCTTATGCGGAGCTTGGCTCAAAGGAGGTGCCGGAGGTGATCGCACCCTACTGCCGCACCCACAACGGCGTGCTTCTGGCAAACCACGGGGCGGTGACCTGGGCGGAGGATCCCTATTCGGCATACTACCGTCTGGAAACTATGGAATATTATGCAAATATTCTGCTGATCACGGAAAAACTTATCGGAAAGCAGAACACACTGACACGGGAGCAGATTGAAAGGCTTCTTGCCATGAGGGAGAAATTTGGAATCCGGCGGGGCGGAACGCCCAGGGCGCAGCGGTGATCCTCTCAGATTAAAAAACGGGCAGGAATCAGCTTCCGCCCGTTTTGAGATGCTTAAAATCCCATCTCCTTAAGCTGCGATGCCATCTTCACATAAGCCTCCAGCACGTCAAATCCCCTGTAATCCTCGCGTTTCAAATCAATCATATCCCCGTGGGAGATTCCCCGCCTTCCGCTGCTTATAAAGGTTTCCCGGAAATTTCCCCACACGGCGGAGTCGACCGTCACCAGCCCGTCATTTTTTGGTGCGCCCGCAAGGAACATGAGCAGATTGGGAATGGAGAGCAGGCCGTCTCCAAAGGTGTGCTTTACCACCGAGGCGTAGCTCTGATAGTAAACGCCCTGGACATCGGGATATTTTTCGTTGAATTCCAGGCAGAACCCGGGGGAGAGCTGCTTGCTGGAATGGTAGCAGTCCGGGCGGATATCGCCGAATTTTGCAAAGCTTTTATCAAAAAGAGAGGCGATAAAACGGTAGACACTGTCCGGAAGGCGGTTCAGGATATTCAGAAGCTCCGAGCCGCGGTGGGGCGTTGAGACGGTGGTGAGAGAGGCCACGTGCTCCGCCATGCCAAGACCGCTGATCAGATATCTGGCATCCAGCCCTCCCTTGGAGTGAGCGATGATGTTTACCTTGTCACAGTGGTTTTCCAGAAGGATCTCTTCCAGCTTTTTCTTTATGATCAGGGCATTATCCTCAATGGTTCCCCAGGCCTCCTGATGGCCGTAGTAGACAATGGCACCGTTTTTTACCAGCTCTTTGGGAATCCTGCCCCAGTAATTAAAGTAACGCAGGTCACGGAACCCGATGCCGTGGAGCATGAGGATGGGATAACGGGTGGCGCAGGCCAGAGAGCCGTCACGGTTCCTTCTGTTCTCGAAACGACAGTTTTCCTGATCAAATTCTTCCTTGGCCATCTGGCTCATATATTTCAGAAGAAACAGGTTAAACAGGGGAATCCAGAGAGTAAAGACAATAAAAATGCGTGTTGCAATGCCCAGCCTTCTGCAGGTGAAAAGAATCCTGACGCATCCGTTTAACGCCAGCAGATAAAAATGCAGGAAGCAGAAGGCACCGTCCATAAAAAAGACCACGGCGCTTATTAGGTCGGGGGAAGGCCAGTGTGCGAGATACATGGCCAGATAAAAGGGAAACTGAATCAGTATCCCCCACAGGCAGTACCGCAGGATATTTCTGCCGCCATACATGATTTTCAGCCGGGGAGAAAGAGGAGATCTCAGACGGCAGGGCATGATATGGAGGAAAAGCGTTACCGCGATGTAGAGAAACAGGCAGGCGCTTACTGTAAAATTTATGTATATTGCCGCATCCGGGGTTGTAAAAATGCGTCTCAAAAAGCTGCCGATGGCAACAAGAAATATGAAAATATGCGGCAGAATAATCATGAAACCAGCTCCTTTTTGTGTAAACGGATTTTTCAATATTTTATCACATCATGGGGAGGCTGAAAAGCGGCGAATTTGGCCCTATAGGTTGACGTGCGAACGGTAACGTTGATACAATAGTGCAGGAAACCCTCAGTGTATCCCCTTGTACACTGAGGGTAGCGTTGGAAGAGCATACCAGAAGAAAGGAATCAGATAAATGGCAAATATAATTTCAGACGAGACCATCGAATATGTAGGAATCCTTGCCAAGCTTGAGCTTACGGACGAGGAGAAGGAGCGGGCAAAGAAGGATATGGGAAGCATGCTGGACTACATTGACAAGCTGGGCGAGCTTGACACCCGGGGAGTGGAGCCCATGTCCCATGTGTTTCCGGTGAATAATGTGTTCCGGGAGGACGTGGTCACCAATGGGGATGAGAGAGAAGCAATTCTTAAGAATGCGCCCGAGGAAAAGAACGGGATGTTTGCGGTGCCAAGGACGTTCGAATAGAATATGAATTTTAATGCAGAAAGGATCAGATCAGATGAGTATACTTGACAAAACCGCCACAGAGCTTGGCGCGGCGATCAAGAACGGGGAAGTGACCGTCATGCAGGCAGTGGAGGCATCACTTTCCCGGATTGAGGAGAGCGAGAGCCTTTACAACTGCTATGTGACAGTGGACAGAGAGGGAGCGCTTGCAAAGGCGCAGGAAATACAGAAAAAGATTGATCAGGGAATTCTTACCGGTCCCCTTGCGGGCGTTCCCACAGCCATCAAGGACAACATGTGTACGCAGGGGCTTCTCACCACCTGCTCCTCCAAGATACTGGGAAATTTTGTTCCCACTTTTTCGGCACAGGCGGTCCTGAATCTGGAGCGGGCAGGAGCCGTGATTCTCGGAAAGACAAACATGGACGAGTTTGCCATGGGCTCCACCACGGAGACCTCGGCCTTTGGCGAGACAAAAAATCCCTGGAACCCCGGACATGTTCCGGGCGGCTCCTCGGGGGGAAGCGCCGCGGCGGTGGCGGCGGGGGAATGCTTCTATGCTCTTGGCTCTGACACGGGCGGCTCCATCCGGCAGCCCGCCTCCTTCTGCGGCGTGGTGGGGATGAAGCCCACCTACGGAACTGTGTCCCGCTACGGCCTGATCGCATATGGTTCATCCCTTGACCAGATCGGTCCGCTGTGTAAGGATGTGAGGGACTGCGCCACAATCATGGAAATTCTTGCCTCTCACGATCCGAAGGACTCCACCTCCATAAAGCGGGACGATACGGACTTTACAGACGCTCTTGTGGAGGACGTAAAGGGACTGCGGATCGGAATACCCAGAGATTATTTCGGGGAGGGATTAGATCCGGAGATAAAAGAGGCGGTGTTTGGAGCCGCAAAGGTTCTGAAAGAGAAAGGAGCCCTGGTGGAGGAATTTGACTTAAGCCTTGCGGAGTATGCGATTCCCGCCTATTATACCATAGCTGCGGCGGAGGCAAGCTCCAATCTTGAACGGTTTGACGGAATCAAGTACGGCTACCGCACACAAAACTACAGCGGACTTCACAATATGTATAAGAAGTCCCGCTCCGAGGGCTTTGGCCCCGAGGTAAAGAGAAGAATCATGCTGGGAAGCTTTGTGCTCAGCTCCGGCTATTACGACGCTTACTATCTGAAGGCTCTCCGGGTGAAGGCCCTGATTAAAAAGGCTTTTGACGATGCCTTTGCGAAATACGACATGATCCTGGGGCCGGTGGCACCCGCCACGGCACCAAGACTTGGGGAGAGCCTGTCGGACCCCATCAAGATGTATCTGGGAGACATTTATACGATATCCGTGAATCTTGCGGGACTGCCGGGATTGTCCGTGCCCTGTGGAATTGACAGCAGGGGCCTGCCCATCGGCCTGCAGCTGATCGGGGACTGCTTCCAGGAGAAGAAGCTGATCCGTGCCGCTTATACTTATGAAAGGGCCAGGGGCGGATTCGCAGGGCCCATGCAAAATACAGGGAGCGGTGTATCCGGCGGCAGCGCCGGCGCAGGAGAGGAGGCATAGCATGGAAAAGCAATACGAAACAGTGATCGGTCTCGAGGTTCACGTGGAGCTTGCCACAAAAACCAAGATTTTCTGCGGCTGTTCCACAGCCTTCGGAGGCGAGCCCAATACCCATACCTGCCCGGTCTGCACAGGGATGCCGGGATCGCTTCCCGTGCTCAATAAGCGGGTTCTGGAATATGCGGTGGCTGTAGGGCTTGCCACAAACTGCGAGATCACCAAATACTGCAAATTTGACCGTAAGAACTACTTTTATCCCGATAATCCGCAGAATTACCAGATTTCTCAGCTGTATCTGCCCATCTGCCGGAATGGAAATGTGGAGATTGAGACGGAAAACGGAAAGAAGCTTGTGGGGATCCATGAGATCCACATGGAGGAGGATGCGGGAAAGCTGATCCATGACGAGTGGGACGACTGTTCTCTTGTGGACTATAACCGTTCCGGCGTGCCTCTCATCGAGATCGTGTCCGAGCCGGACATGAGAAGTGCGCAGGAGGTAATCGCCTATCTGGAAAAGCTGCGCATGACCATTCAGTACCTTGGAGCCTCGGACTGCAAGCTTCAGGAGGGGTCCATGCGGGCGGACGTGAACCTTTCCGTCAGGGAAGCGGGAGCGGAAGCGTTCGGAACCAGGACCGAAATGAAAAATCTCAATTCCTTCAAGGCCATTGCCAGGGCCATTGAGGGGGAGAGGGAGCGGCAGATTGACCTGCTTGAGTCCGGTCATAAGGTCATTCAGGAGACCAGGCGCTGGGATGATGCGAAGGGAGAGTCCTATGCCATGAGAAGCAAGGAGGACGCCCAGGACTACCGCTATTTCCCGGATCCGGATCTGGTGCCTGTCGTGCTGGACAACGCATTTCTTGATGAGATCCGCAGAAAGCAGCCCGAATTTCGGGAGGACAAGATGGCACGCTACAAAAGGGAGTTCGATCTTCCCGATTATGATATCGATATTATTACGGCGGCCAAGCGCATGGCGGATCTCTTTGAGGCCACAGTGGCCCTTGGAGCACAGCCCAAGAAGGTATCCAACTGGCTCATGGTGGAGACGCTGCGCCTTCTGAAGGAAAAGGAGATGGATCCGGAGGATATCCGCTTTTCCCCGGAGCACCTGGCAAAGCTGATTTCCCTGGCCGATTCCAAAGCCGTCAACAGCACTGTGGCCAAGGAGGTTTTTGAGGAAATGTTTGAAAATGACATTGATCCGGAGAAATACGTGGAGGAGAAGGGCCTTAAGACGGTAAACGACGAGAGTGCCCTGCGAAGGGCCGTGGAGAAAGTGATTGCGGACAATCCCCAGTCCGTGACGGATTACAGGGGCGGAAAGGAGAAGGCTATCGGCTTCCTGGTCGGGCAGACCATGAAGGCTATGAAGGGAAAGGCTGACCCGGGGATGGTAAATCAGCTGCTGAAGGAACTTCTGTAGATTTTTTCTAAAAAAAATTATAAAAACCTATCATTTTTAGGTAAAATAATGTATAATTTTGTACAAGGCTACAAAATAGGAGGGCAGTATTATGGCAAAAGAAATGATTGCAATGCTCCTTGCCGGCGGACAGGGTTCCCGTCTGTACGCACTGACAGAGACGCTTGCAAAACCTGCAGTTCCTTTCGGCGGCAAATATCGTATTATCGACTTTCCGCTCTCGAACTGCGTCAATTCAGGAATTGATACGGTAGGAATCCTGACTCAGTATCAGCCCCTTGTGCTGAACGAGTATATCGGAAACGGACAGCCCTGGGATCTGGACCGTCTCTATGGCGGCGTTCATGTACTTCCGCCTTATCAGAAGGCGAGCGGATCCGACTGGTACAAGGGAACGGCAAATGCGATCTATCAGAACATTTCGTTCATTGAGAGATATGATCCGCAGTATGTCATCATTCTTTCCGGAGACCAGATCTGTAAGCAGGACTACAGTGATTTCCTGAGGTTTCACAAGGAAAAGGGCGCTGAGTTCAGCGTGGCTGTCATGGAGGTTCCCTGGGAGGAGGCTTCGCGCTTTGGCCTGATGGTGGCGGATGAGACGGACAGAATCACGGAATTCCAGGAGAAGCCCAAGAATCCCAAGTCCAATCTGGCTTCCATGGGTATCTATATCTTTAACTGGGATATTTTGAAGAAATATCTTGAGGAGGACGAGGCGAATCCGGAATCCGAAAATGACTTTGGAAACAATATTATCCCCAATCTTCTTCGGGACAGCCGCAAGATGTATGCATATCGTTTCAACGGCTACTGGAAGGATGTGGGAACCATTTCTTCCCTCTGGGAGGCAAATATGGAGGTTCTGGATCCCGAGAAGAGCGGAATCAACCTTTTTGACGAGGACTGGAAGATCTACAGCCGCAACAGCGGTATGACAGGCCATAAGATCAGCGCCGGGGCGGAGGTGGAGAACTCCATGCTCACCGACGGATGCCGGATCAAGGGTACGGTGAAGCACTCCATTCTCTTTTCAGGCGTCAGGGTGGAAAAGGGAGCCGTGGTTGAGGATGCGGTTGTCATGGGCGGCACCGTGATCAAGGCGGGTGCGGTTGTAAAGCACTGCATCGTGGCGGAGAATGTAACGATTGGAGAAAACGCAGTGGTAGGAGCGATGCCCACGGAGGAAGAGAAGGGCGTTGCGACGATCGGCTCGGGAGTTACCATAGGCGACAATGCCAAGATCGGCCCTAAGGCCATGGTAAACAAAAATGTGGAAGGCGGTGAAGAACAATGGTAAATTCAAGTACAAGTGCACTGGGTATCATATTCCCCAACAGCTATGACGCGCTGGTTCCGGAACTGGTGAATGTACGTTTGATGGCTTCCATCCCATTTGCCAGCCGTTATCGTCTGATCGACTTTGTTTTATCCAGCATGGCGCATTGCGATATCAATAATGTATCGGTGATGGTTAATAACAACTATCACTCTCTGATGGATCATTTGGATTCCGGACGCGAGTGGGATCTGGTGCGTAAAAACGGCGGCCTTACCATTTTCCCTCCCTTTGCGGAGAAAGAATCCAAGCCCTATGTGGGACGCGTGGAGGCTCTTGCGGGAATTCTTGAGAATCTGAGAGACCAGAAGGAAAAATACGTGGTCATGTCGGACACCAACCTTGCAGTGAACTTTGATTTCAGGGCAATGATTGACGCTCATATTGCAAGCGGAGCGGACGTGACAGTGGCATACAATGAGCAGGAGCTTCCGGAGAGTCTGTTAAAGAGCCAGTCTAATGATAAGGGCTTTTACTATACCTTTGACATTAACGACGGGAGGATCACCAAGATCTATGTAAACGACAAGGAGCCCGGCATACAGAACTTCTCCATGAACATTTACGTGGTGGAGAGAGAGCTGTTGATCGATATGGTCAATACGGCTTTTGTGCGGGGACAACAGTTCTTTGAGAGAGACGTGCTGCTCGCACAGCTGAATAAGCTGAACGTGCAGGCTTACAAATACGACGGATATGTGGCAAGAATCAGCGGCATGAAGAGCTACTTTGATGAGAACATGAAGCTTCTCGACGACCATAATCTGGATGCGCTCTTCTCGGGCGCTCCCATCTATACAAAGATCCGTGACGATAACCCCACCAGATATATCGAGGGGGCCAGGGTTCAGAACGTGATGGCTGCCGACGGCTGCGTGATCGAGGGCGAAGTGGAGAACAGCGTGTTATTCAGAGGTGTGAAGATCGCAAAGGGAGCAAAGGTTAAGAACTGCGTGCTGATGCAGGGTACGGTGGTTGAGGCCGGCGCTAATGTGGAATATCTCATCACGGATAAGAATGTCACCATCACTGCAGGGAAAGAGATGAGGGGAACGGACACCTTCCCTGTTTACATAGCAAAGTTCCAGACCGTATAAAGGATGGGCGGGTGATTCATGTAGTGCGTCATTCCGGACAAATTTCTGATAAAATATATAAAAGGTCTTTTGTATTAAGAAAAAACGTATTATAATGGCATGGGCAGAGAATTGAAATCTGCCCATGCTTTTTATGTACAGCCCCGTGCAGAGGAAATCTGCATACGGGCACCCGGAGAAAAAATACTTGCAACCTCTCTCATCCTGTGCTACAATATCCCTCGTTGACGAACAAGTGTCTTTAATCGGAGGACTACAAGATTGAAAGCTGAAATTTTCAGTCTACGTGTTTGGGCCTGTTCCCACATGGGAAGGGCTCATGCGGGAAAGGCATGGGTATAAAAATGAAAAGCATGGGAAAGCGGTACTACGTGGTGAAGGAACAGGCGGTGCCGGAGGTACTTCTCAAGGTGGTGGAGGCCAAAAAGCTTCTTGATACCGGGAGGGCGCATACCATAAACGAGGCTGCCGGACAGGTTGGCATCAGCCGCAGCTCTTTCTACAAATACAAGGAAGATATCTTTGAGTTTCATGAGAATTCCCAGGGAACCACCATCACCCTCACGCTGCAGATTGAGGATGAGCCCGGGCTTCTGTCGGATGTGCTTAAAATCATTGCCGATTTTGGTGCAAATATACTCACAATTCATCAGAGCATTCCCATTAATGGGATGGCTTCCTTAAGCCTCAGTATCCAGGTGCTTCCGACAACGGGCAATGTGTCCGAGATGCTGGAGGTCATGGAGGGCAGGAAGGGAGTCAGAAGTGTAAAGATACTGGCAAAGGAATAGAAATAAGGGACAAAGAAAGGAGAACAGGTGTCAAGATGATTCAGGTAGCGGTTTTGGGATACGGCACAGTGGGAAGCGGTGTGGTAGAGGTAATTGAAAAGAATAAAGAGGAGATCAACAAGAAATCCGGCGAGGAGCTGAATATCAAATATATTCTGGATCTTCGGGATTTTCCGGGGGATCCGTACGAGAACAAGATAGTGCATGACGTGAATGAGGTTCTGGAGGATCCCGAGGTTGCGATTGTCTGTGAGACCATGGGCGGCCTTGGGGCGGCATATGAGTTTACCAGGAGGGCCCTTCTTTCAGGCAAGAGCGTGTGTACCTCCAACAAGGAGCTGGTTGCGGCTCACGGGCCGGAGCTGATCCGGATTGCCCACGACAATAAGTGCAATTATCTTTTTGAAGCCAGTGTGGGAGGGGGAATTCCCATTATCCGTCCTCTCAATTATTCCCTGACTGCGGAAAAAATTGATGCCATTACAGGTATTTTAAACGGAACCACAAACTATATTTTATCTAAGATGGAAAAAGAGGGGGCTGATTTTGCCGACGTGCTTGCCCTGGCGCAGGAAAAGGGATATGCGGAAAAAAATCCTGCGGCTGATGTGGAGGGACATGACGCCTGCCGTAAGATCGCCATTCTCTCTTCCCTTATGAGCGGGAAGAATGTCCGCTCCGAGGAAATCTATACAGAGGGAATCACGAAAATTACGGCGGCTGATTTTGTATATGCCCATGCCATGGGAAAGACCATCAAGCTTCTGGCAAAGAGCATGGAGCAGGAGGGACGGTTTTACGCCATGGTAGCTCCCTTTCTGATCAGCAGGGAGCATCCCCTCTATATGGTAAACGGCGTGTTTAATGCGGTCTGCGTTCACGGAAATATGCTGGGGGATTCCATGTACTATGGGAGAGGAGCCGGAAAGCTGCCCACGGCCAGCGCCGTGGTCTCGGACGTGGTGGACTGTGCGAGACATATCGGCAAGGTGATTATGTGCTTCTGGGACGCTCAGAACGTGGAGCTTACCGGAATCGACGAGGCAAAGAGAAGCTTCTTTGTGAGGGTGGATGCAAAGAAGGAAAGAGAAGCGATTGAGACCTTTAAAAGCGTTCGTGTGATCGAGGCGGATGTCCCGGGAGAGTTTGCCTTTGTGACGGATGTGATGAGCGAGAAGGAGTTTAACCGGAAGGCCGGGGAGGTTGGCATAATCAGCCGGGTCAGGATGGAAGAGTAGAAGGATGTGAGTCGTATGAAATATATCGTGGTGCTTGGAGACGGGATGGCGGATGAGGAGCTGGAAGAGCTTGGGGGGAAAACACCCCTTGCCTATGCGGATACGCCCGCTCTCGACCGTCTCAGCAAACAGTCAGAAATCGGAATGGTCTACACGATTCCGGAGGGAATGAAGCCGGGGTCGGATACGGCCAATCTCTCCGTACTGGGTTACGATCCGAAGATCTATTATTCGGGGCGCTCCCCTTTGGAGGCGCTGAGCATCGGCGTACCCATGAAGGATACGGATATTGCTCTGCGCTGCAATCTGGTCACAATATCGGAGGAGGACGTTCCCTTTGAGAAGCAGACTATTATAGACCACAGCTCCGGGGAAATCAGTACCAGGGAGTGCGGCATCCTTCTCGAGGCGGTGAGGAAGGAGCTTGCGGATGAAACCTATCAGTTTTACACGGGAACCAGCTACCGCCACTGCCTGATCTGGAATAACGGCAAGGTATTGGAGCTTACAGCGCCCCATGATGTTCTGGGACAGGCGATAGGGCTCTATCTCCCGTCAGATGAAAAGCTGCTTTGCATGATGAAGAGAAGCTACGAGATTCTGAAGGATCATCCCCTCAATCAGGAGAGAAAAAGGAAAGGCCTGAATCCGGCCAACTGCTGCTGGTTCTGGGGAGCGGGCACTAAGCCGCATCTTTGCTCCTTTGAGGAGAAATGCGGCATAAAGGGCGTGATGGTTTCCGCCGTGGACCTGCTCAAGGGGATTGCCGTGGGAGCCGGCATGGAGACAGTCCATGTGAAGGGGGCCAACGGCGGACTCGACACAAACTATGAGGGAAAATGGCATGCGGCTTTCCATGCCCTTGAGACGGGCTGCGATTTCGCTTATATCCATGTGGAAGCCCCGGATGAAATGGGGCATCAGGGCAGCGTAGAGAAAAAGGTGAAATCCATCGAATATCTGGACGGGAGAATTATCGGGCCGCTGACGGATGCGATGGATGCCGTACATATGGATTACAGGCTTCTGGTGATGCCGGACCATCCCACACCTGTCCGGGTGAGGACGCACACGAGAGATGGCGTGCCCTATCTTCTCTATGACAGTACGGCGCACAGGGAGGAGAAGTGGGATTACAATGAAAAAGAGGCAAGGCAAAGCGGCAACCTGATCCGGAAGGGATACACCATAATAGATAAGCTGCTGAATAGAAATGAGTAAGCGATGAGGAGATAGAGGACGATGAAAAAAGTAGTTAAGTTTGGAGGAAGCTCTCTTGCCAGTGCGGAGCAGTTTCAGAAGGTGGCGGATATCATCCATGCGCAGGAGGAGAGAAGATACGTGATTCCCTCCGCACCGGGGAAAAGGTTTGACGGAGATTCCAAGGTGACGGATATGCTCTATGGCTGTTATCATCTGGCGGAAGCAGGTGAGGATTTTGAGAAGGAGCTTGCGGAAATCAGGGAAAGGTATCAGGAGATTATAGACGGTCTGGGACTTCAGATTTCACTGGACGGGGAATTCGACATAATCACAAAAAGCTTCAGGGAGAAGGCGGGAGAAAACTATGCTGCTTCCAGAGGAGAATATCTGAACGGAATTGTGATGGCGGCCTACCTCGGCTATGAATTCGTGGATGCGGCACAGGTGGTCCGCTTTAAGGACAGCGGCGAGTTTGATGCAGAGCTTACCAATCAGATTCTGGGCGAGCGTCTTTCGGGACTTTCCCAAGCGGTGATTCCCGGATTTTACGGGGCCTATGGCGACGGAAGGGTAAAAACCTTCTCAAGAGGAGGCTCGGATATCACGGGTTCTATCGTTGCCAGGGCGGTGAAGGCCGATATCTATGAGAACTGGACTGATGTGTCGGGATTTTTGATTGCGGATCCCAGGATTATTGAAAATCCGGAGGCTATCGAAACCATCACCTACAGAGAATTGCGGGAGCTTTCTTATATGGGGGCGGGCGTGCTTCATGAGGATGCGATTTTCCCTGTGAGGAGGGAGGGGATTCCCATCAATATCCGGAACACCAACAAGCCGGAGGATGAGGGAACCTGGATCGTGGAGAGCACCTGCCAGAAGTCGAAATATGTGATCACGGGAATTGCGGGAAAGAAGGGCTTTTGCTCGGTCAACATCGAGAAAGCCATGATGAATTCCGAGATCGGGTTCGGGAGAAAGGTTCTGCAGGCCTTTGAGGATTCCGGAATCTCCTTTGAGCATGTGCCCTCGGGAATTGACACTATGACCATATTCGTTCATCAGGACGAATTCATTGACAAGGAACAGAAGGTGGTATCCGCCATCCACAGACTTGCGGATCCCGATTCCGTGGATATTGAGGCTGATCTTGCGCTGATTGCCGTGGTGGGACGGGGAATGAAATCCACCAGAGGAACGGCCGGCCGCATCTTTTCCGCTCTGGCGCATGCCAATGTGAATGTGAAGATGATCGATCAGGGTTCCAGTGAGCTGAACATCATTATCGGCGTGGCGGACGAGGATTTCGAGGCGGCAATTGCCTCTATCTACGATATCTTTGTGGTGGCGCAGCTGTAAAAAAGAGCCGTCCCGTAAGCCGGGGCGGCTCTTTTTGTGAGCGGAAATCTAAAAAACGTTGAGCATCCGGTCAAAGGGAACGGTATCGTCCCACAGATAATTCAGATACTTTACCGCGGTGTCCGCCTTTTCGCTGGTGACCACCACCGCATAGACGGGAACCATCTTTCCGTAGGAGTCCGTCTTTTCCGTGAAGGGGGACTCGTCCAGAAAAATTCCCACCGGTACGGGCTCTGCCATTTCCTCCGGGTGTCTGTGGGTCTCGGCTTCCTCGGCGGCGAGCCGGTAAATCTCATCATAGTCAATATTCCGGCCGAAAGGATTTATGGCGGCCTCCGCCTCGTCAGGGGAGAGCTCTTCGGCTTCCTGCGTCCCGGATGCGTCCTGTGGGGCTGCATCGTCCGCGGTGGATTCTTCCTCGTTCAAGACATTGTCCGCAGCTTCTGCCGCCTTCCGGACTGCCTCCATATCCACATAGTAGATTCTGTCCTCATATTTGGCAATCTCCTCAGGGCTCATGAACTCACGCAGATCCATAAACATTTCGTTAGTGGCGAAATTCCTGAACACCTCGGCATCCGCAACCAGCACATCCAGCTCATGGGTCTGAAGCTGTGCGACCAGCTTCTGATAGGTGGCAAAATCGTAGCTGTTCTGGGAATGGTAGGAGAGCTGGGACTGGGTGTCGATCATGCAGTCGTACTCATTCAGATCAAGCTGCGCATATTCCCCGAAGGAAGCTTCCATGGCCTCGGAATCCAGAAGGGATGCGTTGAGCATTACGCCGTAAAAGCCGTAATCCTTGGCGGTAAGGATATCGTGGATCAGGGAGCCTCCGAAAATAATCACGCATACCGCCACCAGGGTATGTACCTTGTAGTAGTACCAGAAGTATTCGAATCTTCCCTTTGCGGACATATCCTTTGTCTTCATATGCTGCTGCTTGATCTCGTCGTGAACGCCCTTGTAGTTTTCGGGCTGCCAGCCTTTTTTGAACATAATAATTTTTTCCTTTCAAAGTACTTGCTTTTGTAAAAAGAGTATATTAAAATACTCACTAATTATCATAGCCTCAATAAAAAAAACTGTCAACGAAACAGAAACAGTAATCTATAAAAAATAAGTAAACTTTTCATAAAATATGTCAAATCCTGAAAGGGAGTTTTTTATTCTCTTGAAAGTTCATGTGAAATATACTATCATTATATTATTATACATTTATCAGCGGATGGTAAAGCCGCGGTAATAGAAAGAAAGGTACGGTACTGACTATGAATGAAACATATGTAGAATGGCTTGTTAAAAGAAAGACACCCGCATACATGACCTTTTTGAAGATTCTGTCGATCATGCTTGCGGCCTGCTTTATCTTTGTCGGGTTTATCTTTTTCCCGGCGTTTCTGGTGGGGCTGGTATTCGGCGCGGGAGCGTATTTCATTTATCTGAACGCTGATCTGGAATATGAATATCTGTATGTGGACAAGGAGCTTACGATCGACAAGGTCATGGCAAAGAGCAGAAGAAAGAGAGTCGCGACCTTTGACATTGGCAAGGTGGAGATCATGGCTCCTATCAAATCTTATCATCTTGACAATTACAAGAACAGAAGTGATAAGCAGGTGGATTACAGCTGCGGCGAGGAGAAAAAGCCGGATCGCAGATACGTATTTTTCTATGACGGAACAAAGAAGGTTATTTTTGAGCCCAACGAGGAGATGGTGAAGGCGATCCAGACGGTAGCGCCCCGCAAGGTATTTAAGGATTAGGCAACAATAAATATTTTACAATATAATACAGGAGGATAGAAAATGGGTCAGATTATTGGCGAAGGAATTACCTTTGACGACGTGCTTTTAGTTCCGTCTTATTCGAATGTAGTTCCGGGTGAAGTGGATTTGACAACCTTACTCACCAAAAAGATCAGGCTGAACATTCCGATGATGAGTGCGGGGATGGACACGGTGACAGAACACAGGATGGCTATCGCAATGGCAAGGCAGGGCGGTATCGGAATCATCCACAAGAATATGTCTATCGAGGCTCAGGCTGAGGAGGTGGACAAGGTAAAGCGCTCTGAAAACGGCGTTATCACAGATCCCTTTTCATTGACCCCGGATCACACTCTGGCGGATGCGGATGCTCTGATGGGCAAATTCAGAATCTCCGGCGTGCCGATCACGGAAGGCAGAAAGCTTGTAGGAATCATTACCAACCGGGATCTGAAGTTTGAGACGGATTTTACCAAGAAGATCAAGGAATCCATGACATCTGAGGGTCTGATTACGGCCAGAGAGGGAATTACCCTGGAAGAGGCGAAGCGCATTCTTGCGAAAGCCAGGAAGGAAAAGCTTCCTATAGTAGATGATAACTATAATCTGGTAGGTCTGATTACCATTAAGGATATTGAAAAGACAATCAAGTATCCTCTTGCGGCAAAGGATTCCCAGGGAAGGCTCCTGTGCGGTGCCGGAGTGGGAATCACGGCAAATGTTCTTGACAGAGTGGGAGCGCTTGTGGATGCAAAGGTGGACGTGGTGGTTCTCGACAGCGCCCATGGACATTCCCAGAATGTGCTCAACTGTCTGAACATAATCAAGGAAAAATATCCCGAGCTTCAGGTGATTGCGGGAAACGTGGCCACGGGCGAGGGCACCAGGGCTTTGATTGAGGCGGGGGCTGACGCTGTCAAGGTGGGAATCGGTCCCGGCTCTATCTGTACGACCCGCGTGGTGGCGGGTATCGGCGTTCCCCAGATCACGGCGATCATGGAGGCCTATGAGGTGGCGAAGGGATACGGAATCCCCATTATCGCGGACGGCGGCATCAAGTATTCCGGAGATATGACAAAGGCTATAGCGGCGGGCGGCAATGTCTGCATGATGGGCAGCATTTTTGCGGGCTGTGATGAGAGCCCCGGAACCTTCGAGCTGTATCAGGGACGTAAATACAAGGTGTACAGAGGAATGGGATCAATCTCGGCAATGGAGAACGGAAGCAAGGACCGCTATTTCCAGGAAAATGCGAAGAAGCTGGTTCCGGAAGGCGTGGAAGGCCGGGTTGCCTATAAGGGAACCGTGGAGGATACGGTATATCAGCTGATGGGAGGAATCCGTTCCGGTATGGGATACTGCGGAGCCAGGACCATTGAAGAGCTGAAGCAGAACGGAAGGTTCGTAAAGATTTCGGCAGCATCCCTCAAGGAGAGCCATCCTCACGACATCCACATCACAAAGGAAGCGCCAAACTACAGCGTGGACGAATAAGATAAAAAGACTTGTAAAGAAAATGGCAGGACTGGAAGGAGACAGGCGGTATGGAGAAGAGTGTCTTCAGGTCGGATGACGCTTCTATCCTTCAGATGCTGACAGAAGGAAAAGAACTGGAAAAGTGGCAGAATTTTATCTGCGACGTGGCAAATGTTTTTATCTGCTGTGTTGACAGCAGGGGAACACCCCTGACACCGTTCGGAGGCAATCCGGACGAGGTCGGGAGAGTGCTCAAGGCAATAGACAGGGAACAATTACAGAATACGCTGTATCGGATATCTGACAGCACATTGGAGGACCAGGCAATTGAAAACTGCGGTTATCCTAACTTTCGTCTGGCGGTCATTACCGCCAGACGAAATGGGAGAACGATTTTCAGCTGGCTGGTATGCGGTGTGCTCTCGGATATTTTTGACGTGGAGGATTATCCGGATCCTCCGCTGCTTGGCTTTAAGAGCACGCTGAAAGAAAAAGAATTTTACCGGATTATGGATTCGCTGAGAGATATATCGGGCAGCGTGCTCGCTTATCATGCTTCCCTGCTTAAGGTGAAGGATGAGGAGGAGAAAAGGCGCGGCGCCGAGGATAAAATGAAGGCCGCTCTTAAGAGGACGGAGGTTCTTGCCGAGATCTTCCAGCTGATTGAAAGCAATGATCCCATAGAGGGAATTATGATAAGGCTGCTCCGGGCGGCGGGAAGCTATCTGGATATCAGCACGGCTTGCCTGTGCAGGACATCCGGGGACGGGGAGAAGGTAGAGGTCGCCGCCCGCTGGTGCAAAAAAGGGATTGGCGGAACGATGCCGGAGATGGAAGAAATAAAAAAGAGGCCTTTTTTCCTGAAAACCGAGAAAGCGCTGATCCTTTCCGGAGATTCTCTCTTTGATCTGGAAGAACAGGAGGAGCTGGACGAGCTAAACATCAAGGCCATCGTGGTGCTGCCGGTCATGGTGGGAGGGAGCGTTTGCATGTATGCCTGCTTTGACGAGCGGGAAAGGGAGCGGAACTGGCAGGTGGAGGAGATCAAGTTCCTGAATGATTCGGTTAAGGTACTGCAGAATATCCTCACCAGGAGGGAGCACAAAAGCGAGCTGTCGGAATCCTATGCGTCCTTTGAGGCGGTGCTGGACCACATGGAGAATTCCGTGTATGTCAGGAGCCTTTCCACCGGGCAGGAGATATTTGTAAACAGGAGTATGCGCCGCGACTTCGGACCGGAGCTTTCGGACGGAAGCCTTTATGAGCTTCTGCAGGAGGAAATCAGCAAAGAAAAGGGCGGCGGGGAGATCTTCCTTGCAAGGAGGGAAAAATGGTATGAGCTTGTCTATGCCAGAATGAAATGGCTGGACAAAAGCCCGGTGCTTTTTTGCAGCCTGCAGGATGAGACAGAGAAGAAAATTTATCAGAAAAAGCTGGAACAGCAGGCGAATATTGACTTTCTGACCGGACTGTATAACAGAATGTGCTGTGAGAAGGATCTGGCCGGCTATGCGAAAAGAGCAAAGGAGGATTCCGGAAGGGGAGCTCTGCTTTACCTCGATCTGGATGATTTTAAGAATATTAACGAGGGACTCGGTCATCAGTATGGAGATATGCTCTTAAAAACCATTGCGCATAATCTCCGGAGAATTCAGGGGATAGAGGACAGCTGCTACCGCATGGGCGGGGATGAATTTATCATAATCGTTCCGCCTGATTCCTTCGGCCGGCTGGAAGCTGTCACGGAGAAGGTCAGAGAAATCTTCATGCGCCCCTGGATGCTGCGTGATAAGGCTTATTACTGCACCATGAGCATGGGAATCGTTATTTTCCCGGACGAGGGGGAGACCGTCCAGGAGCTGATTCAGAAGGCGGATATCGCCATGTATGAGGCGAAGCGGGAGGGCAAGAACCGGTCGGCCGTGTATACGGATCAAATGGGATCGGAATCCTTCCGGCGTCTCGATATGGAAAAGAATATGAGAAATGCCGCCGAGAAGGGATATCAGGAGTTTGAGATCTATTTTCAGCCCATTGTCAATATCCGGAAAAAGGGAAAGCCCTGCGAGGGAGCGGAGGCTCTGGTGCGCTGGAACAGCCTGGAGCTGGGATTTCTTTCCCCTACAGAGTTTATCCCCCTTGCGGAGTATCTGGGACTGATCAATCCCATCGGCAGCTATGTGCTGAGGGAGGCGTGCGCAGCCTGCAAAGGCTGGAACGATAACGGACATCCGAATTACAGGGTGAACGTAAACCTTTCCGTGGTTCAGCTGCTCTCGGAGGACATTGTGGAGATCATAAGGAAGGCCCTTCGGGACAGCGGCTTAAAGCCGAGGAATCTCATGCTTGAGGTGACGGAGGGCCTGGCGATCAACGATATGGAGAGGATGAAGGAGATCCTTGTCCGGATCAAAAAGCTGGGGGTGAAGATAGCTCTGGATGATTTTGGAACGGGATATTCCTCCCTGAACCACATCAGGGAGCTGCCCTTTGACGTGATTAAGGTGGATCAGGGTTTTATCACGAATCTCGAGAGGGACGTGTACGAGAAATCCTTTGTCCGCATGATGTCGGAGCTTGCCGAGAGTATCGGGGTGAGCCTGTGCGTGGAGGGAGTGGAGACACAGGGCCAATACGATATTCTTGCAAATATGCAAGTGAATACTCTGCAGGGATTTTATTTTGACAAGCCGCTGAGCAGGGAATGCTTTGAAGAAAAATATGTTAACAAGCCGCAAAAAACCATTAAAATAGATGGAACGGACCAGGATTTTATGGTATAATAGAAGAGAGCGACTAATTATCAGGGAAATGAGGAGGTAAAGCCGGAGTTTCAGGAATCGGCATATAAAGAGATGAGTGAGAGTAACAGAGAGGAAGCGATGGAAGGTGTCGGGGAAAAGGAGACGGTTTCCAGAAATTTTATTGAGCAGATTATAGATAAGGATCTGGCGGAGGGAGTGTGCGATACTGTGCATACAAGGTTCCCTCCGGAGCCAAACGGTTATCTTCATATAGGCCATGCCAAGAGCATCCTTTTAAACTATGGACTTGCCAGACAGTATGGGGGCAAGTTTAATATGCGTTTTGACGACACGAATCCCACCAAGGAAAAGGTGGAGTTTGTGGAATCTATCAAGGAGGATATCAAGTGGCTGGGAGCGGACTGGGAGGACCGCCTTTACTTTGCTTCGGATTATTTCGGGGAAATGTATGAGTGTGCGGTGAAGCTGATCCGCAAGGGAAAGGCCTACGTGTCGGAGCTTACTGCGGAGGAAATGAGGGAATACAGGGGAACTCTGACAGAGCCCGGAAAAAATGATCCCAACAGGGAGAGAGGCATAGAAGAAAACCTTGAGCTTTTCGAAAAGATGAAGAACGGGGAATTTGCGGACGGAGAGCGGACGCTGCGGGCCAAAATAGACATGGCCTCCCCCAATATCAATATGAGGGATCCGATTATTTACCGCGTGGCCCATATGGCGCACCACAATACGGGGGATACCTGGTGCATCTATCCCATGTACGACTTTGCGCACCCCATTGAGGATGCGATAGAGGGGATCACCCACTCCATCTGCACCCTGGAGTTTGAGGATCACAGGCCGCTTTATGACTGGGTGGTGAGAGAGCTGGAATATCCCAATCCTCCCAAACAGATTGAGTTTGCCAAGATGTATCTGACCAATGTGGTAACAGGAAAGCGCTATATTAAGAAGCTGGTTGAGGACGGAATCGTGGACGGCTGGGATGATCCCAGGCTTGTGTCTATTGCGGCCCTGCGGCGCAGAGGCTTTACGCCGGAATCGATCCGCATGTTTGTGGATCTGTGCGGCGTGTCGAAGAGCAATTCCTCTGCGGATTATGCTATGCTTGAATATTGTATCAGAGAGGACCTGAAGCTGAAACGCCCCAGAATGATGGCGGTGCTTGATCCGGTTAAGCTGGTCATCGACAATTACCCTGAGGGACAGACGGAAATGCTCACCGTTTCCAACAATCTGGAAAAGGAAGAGATGGGAACCAGGCAGGTGCCCTTTGGGAGAGAGCTGTATATTGAGAGGGAGGACTTCATGGAGGAGCCTCCGAAGAAGTACTTCCGTCTGTATCCCGGGAACGAGGTGAGGCTGATGAACGCTTACTTTGTGACCTGCACCGGATGCGTGAAGGATGAGGACGGAAGAGTGATCGAGGTGCACTGCACCTATGATCCGGAAACCAGAAGCGGTTCGGGCTTTGCGGGAAGAAAGGTAAAAGGTACCATTCACTGGGTTCCCGCAAAGGAGTCCATTCAGGCTGAGGTAAGATTATATGAGAATATTATAGATGAGGAAAAGGGTGTTTACAATGAAGACGGGAGTCTGAACCTGAATCCCAATTCTCTGACCGTGCTGAAGGACTGCCGGCTTGAGCCCGCACTGGGGGATGCAAAACCATATGACAGCTTCCAGTTTGTGCGGCAGGGATATTTCTGTGTGGATTCTAAGGCATCAGAGGAAAAGCCTGTATTTAACAGAATTGTTTCTCTGAAAAGTTCTTATGTCTTACCGAAAGCTTAGGAAAGGTATGGTAGGTTATGGCCGGATTATTATCTGGATTGTCTAAGCTGGGACTCGAAAATTTGGAAGGTATGGAGCTGTACGGAACTCCTGAGGAGAAGGAAGAGCCTAAGGAGAGTAAGGAGAAGGACGTGCCGGAGGTAAAGGAAGAGGATTTTCTGTTTGACAAAACTTATGAGTGTCCGGTATGCTATCAGACCTTCAAGTCGAAGACTGTACGTTCCAGCAAGGCAAGGCTGATTCGCACAGATAAGGATCTGAGGCCTGTATATCAGGACATAGATCCCCTTAAATATGACGTGGCTGTCTGTAACTGCTGCGGATATGCGGTTTTGTCAAAAAACTTCGGCGGTCTTACTCCCACGCAGATCAAGTCGGTAAGGGAGAATATATCCGTAAATTTCAAGTCCTTTGACAGAAACGAGAGCGTGTACTCCTACGAGGAGGCTCTCGACCGCCATAAGCTCTGTCTGGCAAACACAATTGTAAAACGCGGAAAGGCCAGCGAGAAGGCTTATGTATGCCTGAAGACGGGGTGGCTTGTGCGCAGCATGAAGGAGAAGCTGGATCCGGAGAAGGAAGGGTATGAGAAGAAATTTAACGAGATCCAGGAGCAGGAGAGAGAATTTCTGAGAAATGCCCTGGACGGTTTCATCACAGCCATGCAGTCGGAGCGCTTTCCCATCTGCGGCATGGATGAGCACACTCTGGAGTATCTGATCGCAGTGCTCGCCATGGGCTTCGAGCAGTATGAGATATCCGTCAGGCTGGTATCCAATCTCCTGGTCTCCCAGACTGCGAATAACAGGACGAAGGATAAGGCGAGAGAACTGAAAAAGGAACTGATTGAAAGAATAAAGGAGAAGAATTCCAGGACATCATGAACGAATTGGCGGTTGAGCTAAGGACTGACAGCGGAAAATGTTTTTATCGGCAGATATATGAATATATTCGAAATGAGATCAGGGCAGGGAAGCTTTTAAAGGATGAGAAGCTTCCCTCCACGCGTTTTTTGGCGGGATATCTGCAGGTGGCCAGAAGCACGGTGGAGACTGCTTACAGTCAGCTTCTTGCGGAGGGATATATTCAGTCCAGGCCATGCCGGGGATATTTTGTCTGCGGCATGGAAGAGCTGCTTGATCTCTCAGATCCTTTGCCCTGCGCACCGGAAGAGGAATGCGGGAAGAGAAGGGGGGCCGATGCGGGGAAAGAAGGCGGGAAGGAGGAGATGGAATTTGACTTTTCTCCTCATGCCATCAGCATGAAGGATTTTCCCTTTGCCACCTGGAAGAGGATCACAAGGGAGATCCTGGTGGATGCCAACAGCGAGATGTTTGCTCTGGGGGATCCCAGGGGAGATCTGGCGCTGCGGACCACCATAGGGAGATACCTGCACTCTGCAAGAGGGGTGAACTGCAGACCGGATCAGATCATTGTGGGAGCGGGAAACGACTATCTTTTGATGCTCCTGGAAAAAATACTGGGACGCCTTCCGATTGCCATGGAGAGCCCCACCTATAAGCGGGCTTACCGGGTATTTCAGTCGTTCGCCTACGAGATCAGGACGATTCCCATGGACCAGAGCGGAATCAGGGTCAGGGAGCTGGAGCTCTCCGGAGCCAGAGCGGCCTATGTGATGCCTTCTCACCAGTATCCCACCGGGGTGGTGATGCCTATCGGGAGGAGACTCGAGCTTTTGAAGTGGGCGGAGAAGGAGGAGGACAGATATCTGATAGAGGACGACTACGACAGCGAGTTCCGCTATAAGGGGAAGCCGATTCCCGCACTGCAGGCCCAGGACCGCTCGGGAAAGGTAATCTATATGGGAACCTTTTCCAAGTCCATAGCGCCTGCGATCCGTGTAAGCTATATGGTCCTTCCCCCGTCCCTCTTGGAAAGGTACAGGGAAAACTGCGGATTCTATGCGTCCACGGTTTCCAGAATTGACCAGAGGATATTAAATGAATTTATAAAAAACGGTTATTTTGAACGGTATCTGAATAAAATGCGGAAGCATTACAGGGAAAAGCACGATTTTCTTCTGGAGCAGCTGCGGGGACTGGAAAGGAGCTTTGTTCTATCGGGGGAAAACGCAGGACTTCATGTGCTCTTAAAGAGCAGAAGAGGAGTGCCGGAGAGAGAGCTGGTTCAGGCGGCTTACAGGGAAAGAATAAAGGTGTATGGTCTTTCCGATTCCCTGACGGAGGATACGGACGAAAAAGAGGAACAGGGAACGGTGCTGCTGGGCTATGGAGCTCTCACTAAGGAAGAGATCAGGGAGGGAGTGGAGCGTCTTAAGAGGGCCTGGGGAAACCTGCTGTACTGAGAGGAAAGGAGACAGAAAAACCCCGCTTGAGCATAGGCTTAAGCGGGGTTTTATTCACGATAACAGCATTATTCGACAGTATCCTCGTCATCAAAGAATTCTTCCACCTGTTCTTCCTTGGCGGCGGTATCAGCTGCGGAGGCGGTTGAAGGAGCTTCCGGGCTGTCCTCGGCCTTTGCGTCTTCGGAAGCTGTCTGATCCTGCGCGGCAGGCTCCTTCGCATCGTCCGGGACGCTGCCTTGCGCAGTGTCGGATGTGGATTTTGCGCTCTCCTCATTTCCGGAGGGCTCTGTGAGGTCCGTAAAGGAGGTATGGTATCCCTGGGCATCCGCAACGGATTTCACTGTCTCCTTGACCTGCTGTACGGATTCAGCGATGACTTCCTTTGCCTTGTGAAAGGCTTCCGTGGCGATGGCCTCCGCCTTGTCAAGGTTTAAGGATACATAGGAGCGCTCCTTCTCAAGATTCAGATCCTCGTCCAGATCCTCGCTGAAATCATCGAAATCATCGTCTTCCTCGCCGGGTGCAAAAGATGCGGTCTGTTCCTTCTTCTGCAGATAAGAATATGCTCCATAAGCAGCGGCACCGGCTACAGCGGTAAAGAGAATAAATTTTCCAAAACTTTTTGACATATAAATACTCCTTTCAGACCAGTTATCATATAGTATCATCTTAATACTATTTTGCGGAAATGAAAAGAGATTATGTAAAAAAACTTCATTTTGGTTGAAGAAGACGGGAAAATGTGATATATTTATTTCGACTAAAAAGGTCAATAATGGGGATTTTCAGACAGAAACGGAAACGGGGACGGGTATGAACGACAAATTTTTTGATCTGAAGAAAGAAAAGCAGGACAGGATGATCAATGCGGCGCTCAAGGTGTTTGCGCTTAAGGGCTATGAGCACGCCAGCACTGACGATATTGTCAGGGAGGCAGGCATCAGCAAAGGCCTGCTTTTTCACTATTTTATCAGTAAGCTTGGCCTGTATACTTTCATTTATGACTATAGTGTCAGATATCTGATGCTGGAATTGTCCACCGGGGTCACTAAGGAGGAGACGGACTATTTTGATCTGATCCGCCAGATCCTCTCCGCCCAGATACAGATGATGCACAATTATCCCTACATGCTCCAGTTCCTCAACGCCAGCAGAAAAGAGGATGTGAGCGAGGCTCTGGTGGCGACGGAGGAGAAGAGGGGGATTTGGCCGCATCAGTACAATCAGATCATGCGCAGGGCGGATACCGGCAGATTCAGGAAAAATGTGGATGTGGAGAAACTCACCAGGATCATTAATTTTACCATCAACGGCATGCTGTCCCAGCAGATCTATGGGGGCTCCTTTCAGCCGGATCTGTTCGGTGAGGAGGTTAAGGGGTATCTCGACATGCTGAGGAAAATGTCTTATCAGGAAGAATGAGAAAGGGGATAGAAGATGAAAGAGACTTTGTACACGATTCCGCTCAATGATGCTGTAAACGCCGGGGATGAATGTCCGTTCTGCTACATTGAGAGAGCGGTGGAGCAGGATCTGATGGATTTCGTTCTGGGATCCGGTTCGTCCTACATGGAGAGCGATGTCAGGGAGGCCACGGACAAGGCGGGCTTTTGCCGGGAGCATTTCAAGAAAATGTTCGATTACGGGAACACGCTGGGAAACGGCTGGATTTTGAAGACCCACTACATGAAGATGAACAGGGAGATGGCATCTCAGTTCAAGGAGTTTACCCCCAATAAGTCCACGCTCATGGGCAAGTTCAAGAAGAATCCGCAGCGTATTAATCCGGTGGCGGTGTGGGTGGAGGAAAAGGAGAAATCCTGTTATATCTGCAACCGCTTTGCGGACACCTACGAGAGGTACATGGACACCTTTTTCTTCATGTATAAGAAGGACGAGGATTTCAGGAAGCGGATTAAGGAGAGCAAGGGCTTTTGCCTTCACCACTTCGGGGATCTTTGCGAGGCCTCGGAGACCAGGCTGAACGACAAGGAGAAGAAGGAGTTCTATCCCGCCATGTTTGAGCTGATGGAGAAGAACATGGCAAGGATGCAGGAGGATCTGGACTGGCTGGTGGAAAAGTTTGACTATCGGAACGAGGGGGCGGACTGGAAGAACTCAAGGGATGCGATCCAGAGAGGAATGCAGAAGCTCAAGGGCGGCTATCCGGCTGATCCGGTTTACAAGATGAATAAATAGATTGCCCGAGAGGGAAAATGGGAGTGTGGATCAGAGCACTCCCATTATTTTCAGGATCCAGTATGCGACACCCAGCGCCCAGCTGGTAAAAATCCCGTACAGAATCACGGGGCCTGCAATGGTGAATATTTTACAGCCAATCCCGAAAACCTGTCCCTCCTTTTTGTACTCGATGGCCGGAGAGGCAACGGAATTGGCAAACCCGGTGATGGGAACCAGGGCTCCCGCACCCCCGAATTTCACGATGGGTGAGTAGAGATTAAAGCCGGTGAGAAGCACGCTTGCAAGAACCAGGATGAGGGAGCAGAAGCTTCCGGCCGCCTCGGCATCCATACCCAGGGAATTTTTGGCATAGTTTAAGAGGAACTGTCCCGCGGTGCAGATGATCCCTCCCGTGATGAAGGCCTTCAGCATCTGAAGCAGAAGGTTGTGCGTGGGAGTGATTTTTTTGACATATTCCGCATAATCTTTTTCCAGCGAAATCTGCTGGGGTGATTTTTGTTCGTTCATAGGTATTTCCTTTCTGATCATGGTCTGTTAGTATTTTTTCTTTTTTTTCCGGATTTTATACCATAGACAGGCGGCAAATTTATCCGGTGTACCCGGATATGCTCCTTGTAGAATTTTGAGGAAAATGATAAAATAAAAGGCACGGCACAAAGTTGCAGACAATAAAGGACAGGGCGGATTTTATGGTTAATTTTTCGGGTATGGAATTTGTTTTCCGGTTTTTTCCGGTTTTTTTATTAGTTTATTATGCGGTGCCCCGCAGATACAGGGAATTTGTTTTCCTTGCGGGAAGCTATGTCTTTTATGCGGCGGGCGAACTGGTTTTTCTCCCGCTTCTTGCAGGACTTACGGTTCTCAATTATCTGGTGGGGAAAAAGGTGAAGGAGCATGAGGGAAGCTATATTGTTTACCGGTGGCAGAAGGCAAAGCGCAGGAGGCTTCTTGTTCTTTCCCTGGTGTTGGACGTGGGCGTGCTCGTCCTGTTTAAGGCGCTTGGCACCTTTGTGGACAACTCCCTTCTTCCCCTTGGAATCAGCTTCTATATTTTTAAAATGATTTCCTATCAGGTGGATCTATATAAGGGAGAAATCTGGGAGCAGACGGGCTTTGTGTCTGCGGCGCTGTATTTTTCCATGTTTCCCCAGGTGGTTTCCGGCCCGATTATGCGGTATAATGACGCGGGAGATGGCAGCAGGCGCGAATACTCTCTGGAACATTTTGAGGACGGTCTCAAATACTTTGTAATCGGCCTTGGCATGAAGGTGCTGCTTGCGGACCGGCTCGGGATTTTGTGGAATGATCTGCAGATGATCGGGTTTCAGAGTATTTCCACGCCTCTGGCATGGCTGGGTGCGGCAGGGTATTCCCTTCAGCTGTATTTTGATTTCTGGGGATATTCTCTGATGGCTTCGGGGATTCTAGTGATGCTGGGCTATGAATTTATTGAGAACTTTCACCATCCCTACGCCTCCGGAAGCATCAGCGAATTTTACCGGAGGTGGCATATGACTCTGGGAAGCTTTTTTCGGGATTATGTCTATATCCCCATGGGAGGAAGCAGATGCCGGGGAAGCAGACAGATCCTGAATCTTGCGGTCGTGTGGCTCCTTACGGGCATCTGGCATGGCAACGGGCTCAACTTTATTCTGTGGGGCGCGGTTCTCGGCATATTGATTATTCTGGAAAAGATGTGCTATGGAAGGCTTCTTGCAAGGCTCCCGGTTATCCGGAATCTGTATGTGCTGGTTCTGATTCCCTTAACCTGGGTTATTTTTGCGATTACGGATCTCGGGAAGCTCGGCATTTATTTCGGAAGGCTGTTTCCCTTTATCGGGGGTGCGGGAATTGCGGTGAATTCCCAGGATATCGTGAGATATTCTCAGAACTACGGAGGGCTGCTGCTTGCGGGTGCGCTGCTGTGTGTCCCGGCGGTATTTCGGTTCTATGACAGACATAAGAAAAATCCGGTTATCATCCTGCTGCTGGCCGTAGTCTTCTGGTACAGTGTATACTTCATGGCAAGCAGTGCGGGTAATCCGTTTATGTACTTTAAGTTTTAGAGGAGAAGGTTAGGATGAAATTTATCAAAAAAAGTCCTTTGTTTTTAATTCTGCTGCTTACGGGAATTCTTTTTACCCTGGCGGCGGCAGCCGGGAGGAGCAGTATTTATGCGGAGCAGGAATATGATATTCTGAAGGCGCCGCTTTTGTCCGTCCTGTTTGCCGGGATCAATGACGATCTCTATCCCTGGCAGCTGTTTGAGAGGGATGCGGTGGAGACGGCTGCCCTGAAAGAAGCGGCGGAACCCGGAGACAACGGGGAGGAAGAGCCTCCGAAGGAGGACGGCCCCGGGAGCTTTGAGGATCCCGAGCCGGAGATTACGCCGGAACCTGCCCGGATGCCGGAACCTGTCCGGACACCTGAGCCTGCACCGACCGCTTCGCCTGCGGCGCTCCCGTCTGCCGCTTTGACCCAGACGCCGGGTATCCCGGAGGGAAGACTTGAGCCTTTGAGGGAGAGCACCCGCGAAGAATATCTCAACCATATTTCTGCGGATATTTACGGAGATGCGGGTGTGCTTCGGGCGGCTTCCTTTGCGTTTTCCCGTGTGGACGAGAGCTACTTTGACGACGCTCTGTTTATCGGGGATTCCAGGACGGTTGGACTTAGGGATTACACGGATCTTGCGGAGCATGCGGACTTTTTGTGCGAGACCTCCCTGACGGTTTACAAGGTGATGGAGGAGAGCTTTAAGGGCTATGGGACGGTTGAGCAGGTGCTTGCGGCGAAGGATTACGGCAAGATCTATCTCATGGTGGGAATCAATGAGCTGGGCCGGGGCACCACGGAGGATTTCATGGCAAAGTACACGGAGGTGGTGGATGCCCTGCATGAGCTGGCCCCGGATGCGGTGATCTTTATTCAGGGTATCATGAGAGTGTCCGGGACGAAGAACGATTCGGATGCGATTTTTAATAACGGTAATATTAACGCGAGAAACAATGCCATCGCAACACTGGCGGATAATAAACAGTTTTTCTATATTGATGTGAACGAGGCTGTATGTGACGAGGCGGGAAATCTCACGGCTGATTATACCCATGACCAGATCCATCTTCTTGGCATGTACAATGAATTGTGGAAGGAATTCCTTCTGGAGCATGGCGTGGCGTAGCAGAGGCGGGAAATCTGCCGCAGGAAGGGAGTGTGGTTTTATTATGGCAAAGAGAATGCTGGATTGTACGGCATCTGATTTCAGGAATTTTACGAAGGAGGATTATCTGAGTTCAATCGCGGGCAGCGAGGGGCGAGTGATCGCATGCGAGTGTATCGGGATCACCATGCCCGTGCTGGTGGACGTGACGAATGCGGAGCTTGCCGCCTGTATGGGGGCTGATATCCTGCTTCTTAACATGTTTGACGTGGATCATCCGGTGGTCAACGGACTTCCCCTTATTGGCGGGATGCCTGCGGTGGCCGCACAGGATACGGTAAAGGAATTGAAGCGCCTTACAGGGCGTATGATCGGGATCAATCTTGAGCCTGTGGAAGAAAAGCTGGCGGCGGAAAACGACGAGACCCTCTGGAGAATGTCCCAGGGGAGGAAGGCAACGGCGGACAATGCCGAGAGGGCCTGCGAGATGGGCGTGGATATGGTGCTTCTCACCGGAAATCCAGGCAACGGCGTGAGCAATCAGGCCATCACGGATTCGCTGAAGGCCATATCCGCCAGGTTGAAGGACAGGCTGATCCTTGCCGCCGGAAAGATGCATGCCTCGGGGATAACGGGCGAGGGCGGCGAAAACATTATCACCCGGAAGGATATTGACGAATTTATTGATGCGGGTGCGGATATCATCCTGCTTCCGGCACCGGGAACTGTGCCGGGAATCACTATGGAATATGTCAGGGAGCTGATTGCGCATGCCCATGGCAGAGGGGCGCTTACCATCACGGCCATCGGAACCTCTCAGGAGGGCGCGGATGTTGATACCATAAGGCGGATCGCCCTCATGTGCAAAATGGCCGGCACGGATATTCATCATATCGGAGATACCGGATATCCGGGAATGGCCCTGCCGGAAAATATTATGGCGTATTCCGTGGCAGTCAGAGGAGTGAGACACACGTACCACAGGATGGCCACATCCGTGAACCGATAAAAAGCGGCCCGCACGGGGTTTCATTTCGGGTCTCGAAGTCATGTATAAAAAACCTCCTGATAAGAAAAGCTAGAGTCACAAAAGTAATCTTGTCTGGAGGTTTTTTTATGGATGATAATAACGGTGCGATTTTTGAACAGGGAAGTCAGAGTATAAAGATACCCGTTCCGGTTTATATACGGGCCAGCGCCAGCGTGGTGGGGACAAAGGAGGGACAGGGGCCCTTTGGCAGTCTGTACGATATGGTGGGGGTGGACGACAAGTTCGGGTGCGATACCTGGGAGCAGGCGGAAAGCACTTTGCAGAAGGAGGCTCTGCAGCTTGCGATCGGCAAGGCGGGACTGCAAAAGCAGGATATACGCTTTCTGTTTGCGGGAGATCTTCTGGGGCAGTCCATTGCAAGCAGCTTTGGACTTGGATCCTTCCAAATTCCTCTGCTTGGACTGTACGGTGCCTGCTCCACCTGCGGACTCTCCCTTACGGCGGCAGCCGTGATGATTGCGGGAGGGATGGCGCAGCATGCGGCCTGCGTGACCTCCAGCCACTTTGCCAGTGCGGAAAAGGAGTTCCGGTTCCCGCTGGGTTACGGAAACCAGAGGCCTCTTTCCGCAACCTGGACCGTGACAGGAAGCGGCGCCTTTATTGTGAGCAGCGAGCGCAGCGGAAGCGACAGAGCCATGATTACCGGGCTTACCGTGGGAAAAATCATGGACTATGGTCTCAAGGATTCCATGAATATGGGGGCATGTATGGCTCCGGCGGCAGCTGACACCATTTACCGGCATCTGTGCGATTTTGGAAGAACGCCCTCGGACTACGACAGGATCATCACCGGGGATTTGGGGTCGGTGGGACAGAAGGTGCTCTTTGATATGATGCGGGAGAGAGGGATGGAGATCGACAAGGTTCACATGGACTGCGGGATCGAAATCTATGATCAGAGTCAGGATGCCCATGCGGGAGGCTCGGGATGCGGCTGCAGCGCCGTCACACTTTCGGCCTATATCTTAAAGCAGCTGGAGGAGGGCAAGTGGAAGAGGGTGCTGTTTGTGCCTACGGGAGCGCTTCTCAGCAAGACCAGCTTTAATGAGGGGCAGAGCATTCCGGGGATTGCCCATGGTGTGGAGCTGGCATGCTGCAAATGACCCCGGATACGGTGAAATGTTACTGTTCACTCACAGCCGTCAGTCCGCTTTGCGAACACTTGCGAAGCAATCGCTTCCAAAGTCCGGCTTGCAACAGTGACATATCACCCAGACAAGCTTGTCTTGACTGTAGGCACGCTCTCGCTACATGTCGCTCGCAGCGGTGCATAAGGCGCTAAAACACAGCGCCTAAACACCGGCGGCTCCAAAGTGCCTTGCTTGTGATTTGTCACTGCTGCAAGTCTTTGATTCCGAAGCAAGCAGCTTCGCAAGTGTTCGCAAAGCGGACTGACGGCTGCGAGTGAACAGTAACGGTGAGATGGCAGGTTTCCTTTTCGTGCAGGAGGAAACTTGCCATTTTCTGCTGTTTGGAAGTATAATGGGGGAACAGACGCAAAGACGAATACCAAAGGAGAAGGATGATGAAAGAGACGACTCAGAAGAAGATTGCGGCAATCAACGATTTGTCGGGCTATGGAAGGTGCGCCCTGACGGTCGCAATTCCCGTGATTTCCCATATGAAAATACAGTGCTGCCCCGTTCCCACATCCATATTGTCGAATCATACAGGGTACGAGGAATACTTTTTTGACGATTATTCGGAGCGGCTTCCGGAATATCTTGCCATGTGGAAGAAGCTGGGGCTTACATTTGACGGGATCATGTCAGGCTTTCTGGGATCCAGAGTGCAGATCGGGATCGTGGAGACATTTATCCGGCAGTTTGCCGGCCGGAGCACGAAGGTGGTAGTCGATCCGGTCATGGGAGACCACGGAAAGATTGCGGATACCTACACGGAGGAGATGTGCCTGGAGATGCGAAGGCTTGTGGCTCTTGCGGATATTATCACCCCCAATCTGACGGAGGCCTGCCGCCTTACGGACACGCCTTACCGGGAGGAGGGATGGAGCGGCCAGGAGCTTTTTGCCATGGCCCGGGCTCTTGGCGATATGGGGCCGAAGCAGATTGTGATTACGGGTATTCCCAGGGGGGAGGATATTGTCAATTTCCTATATGAAAGGGAAAAGGAGCCGTCCTTTATCAGCGTGCACCGGGTGGGTGACGAGCGCTGCGGAACAGGCGATCTGTTTGCGGCGATCGTGGCATCGGACGCGGTAAACGGCGTACCCTTTGACAAATCTGTTGCGAAGGCCTCCGACTTTGTGCGAAGAAGCATGCTTAAGTCAATGGAGATGAGGATAGACAGGAAGAACGGTGTCTGCTTCGAGGAGCTTTTGGATACGCTGACGGTGGAAAGAGGGTAGTGCTATTTATGAAACGCTTTGTCAACTATGCATGCAGGATCATATTCAGCCGGACGCTGATCATATTCCTGATGATTATACTGCAGGCTCTGGTGCTTGTTTTCAGCTTTACATGGCTTGAAAATTATCTGCATTTTATCTGGGAGGGAATGACTGTCCTGGGCGGATTTCTGATTATTTATATCATAAACCGGGACGAGCCTGTGGAGTTTAAGATGACCTGGATCATTCCCATCTGTCTTTTTCCGGTGCTGGGTGCCCTGATCTATGTTTTCATGATCTCCAATGCGGGCGGAATCGGCCTCAGGGTCAAAACGGGCATACGGATCAGGGAAACGCAGGAGCTTCTCTATACCGGCAGTGAGACAAAGGAAGTGATCAGTCAGTGCCTTCCGGTTTTTCAGGGATTTGCCCGCTATATGGACCGCACGGCAGGATATCCCGCGTATCACAATTCTGCGGCCGTGTATTATCCCACGGGGCAGGACAAGTTCGAGGATCTGATTGCAGAGCTTAAGAGGGCGGAGCGGTTCATCTTTCTTGAATATTTTATTGTGGAGAGAGGGATCATGTGGGACGCTGTTCTGGAGATCCTGAAGGAGAAGGTGAAGGAGGGCGTGGAGGTCAGGGTGATGTATGACGGCATGTGCTCGATCGTGCTGCTTCCCTACAGGTACCCGGAGGAATTAAAGCGGTACGGGATCCGGGCGAAAATGTTTGCGCCTATCATGCCGTTCCTGTCCACCAACCAGAACAACCGGGATCACAGAAAGATCGTGGTAATTGACGGAAAAGTTGCATTTACCGGAGGAATCAATCTGGCTGACGAATATATAAACCGTAAAACAGTGTATGGACACTGGAAGGATGTGGCGGTGAAGGTCACTGGCGATGCGGTCAGAAGCTTTACAATCATGTTTCTTCAAATGTGGAACGTGTCGGAGAAGGGGGAGGAGGATTATGAAAGATATTTGCAGGATATCAGATTTGACGCACCTCTTTACCATGACGGCTTTGTGATCCCTTATGGGGAAACCCCGACGATGAAGCGTGAGGTTGCGAAGACGGTGTATGAATCCATGATCAACGGCGCGGCCAGATATGTGCATATCATGACGCCATATTTTATTGTGGACCGGGAGTTTCTTGACAGTATGCGTTATGCGGCGGAGAGGGGAGTGGAGGTTGCCATGATTCTGCCCGGAATTCCGGATAAGAAGGTGGTTTACTACATTGCCCGGACCTTTTATCCGGAGCTTCTTGAGGCGGGGATCAGGGTCTATGAATACGTGCCGGGATTCGTGCATGCAAAGGTTTTTGTGGCGGATGATGAGAGCGCGACGGTGGGAACGGTCAATCTTGATTACCGAAGCTTTTATCATCATTTTGAATGCGGCGCATATTTCTATGAAAACCAGGTGGTGGCGAGGATAGAGGAGGATTTTCAGAGTACTCTGCAAAAATGCCGGGAGGTGACGAAGGAATATTATCGGAGGATCCCCCTGTGGCAGAAGATGGTGGGGCGGATATTCCGGCTTTTTGCGCCGTTGATGTAATGAGACCGTTCGTGGTTGATACAGCCGCTTTGCATACAGAGAAAGAACCGGATCGGCTGTACACCCGGTTTCTGATCACATGTAAAATCTTTTCCTGGTTTTTGACAAACCGGAAATGTCGTTAACTATAACTTAGTGACATATTGTTGGCTGTTCCTTCCTGTACTTTTAACAGGGAGACTTCTTTATGGAGCTTCTTTTTTCTGTTTGCAGTTTCCTGTATGCCGCTCTGCGCTCTTTTAAGGTGCGGGGAACGGGGGAGCTTGCCTGCGGAATATATAGTCAACGACAAAAGTTTTTTCCTTTTGTCGTTGGCTGCACCGATTTTTGCTGCGTGCAAACGCAGATTTACCTTGCAAAAATGGTGCGCATCCCCCGGAGGGGCTATAGTAAACGGCAATTATTTTTGTCGTTTACTATAGTTAGGGCTCCGTTTTCTGCATCTGACATCTGTAAAACCATATCTCTTTGTCCCAATAAGAAACCGATACAAAATGTAAGAAAAAAGGGACTGCGATCCATCGTCGGCACCAAAAAGTCGGGAACAAAGCCAGGCTCCCGAAGAACATTTGGGAATAAGCAAAATGGGGATGTGTGTTATAACTGTACTATCATAGACTTTCATGACAGGAGTGTGGTGGCCAGTATAACAGACCTGCACATTACCAGCGACCTAACAATCACACGCAACAGAAGGCATTGGGATCACAGCATCCTTCAAAGAGCGGGCTGACCTTATACGGCGATTAAAGCCTTCGCAGAGTTCTGTGAATCCGTCTGTGTGGCCCAGAGCAATAAGCAAAGCCGGATACTCCTACGATGATGCGCCAATGGAGAGGAAGAACGTGGAGGAATTATAAGGAAAGACGGGAACATGCTATATAATTGGATTGCTTGATCATTCAAAAACTGACTTCTTCGATAGACTCCAAACAAGAATTCAATAAATTTTTATCCACAAATGTTACAAAAAGGCTTGACCACTACAAGTTGTAGAGCTGTACACGAGACCTGTATGTATGGCTCAATGGAAGTCTACCCTATTTGCAAAACCGAGCAACTGTATAGGTGGAAAAGTTTCAAAATGATATGATCGGAGAGCATTATATTGCAAGAAATAGAAAAATGACATCTAATGTAGAAATATGATATTTACAAAGTAGGAGAAGGTGATTTAATATAAATATAGTAAAATTTAACAAAATAGGAAGCGGAGATTTATTGTCATATAAAGAAAATGCCTAAGCTAAGATGGATAAAAAGATTCAATTATATATAATGCCTAAAACAGAAGAAGGGAGATAAGGCTGTGGTATAGTTGACCCTTCATATAGTCTTATTTATGGTTCACCCATTGTGCATCTTAGGGCAAATAGTAAAGATAATTATAGTAGATTAATAACTAAGCTCTTACTAATTAATGGGGGAATAACAGAAAAAAAATATCAAGCCTATATTAAAACTCAGTATTATCGTAAGTATGCAACGCTAAAAGAAATTATTATATTGAACCAGGATTCCTTTTTGTCTGACAAATCGTTTATACGTTTGATAACAGATAAAAAGATAGCACAAAATAATATAAATATTTCTCAAAGATATATATATCTAAAAAATGAGGAGAAAATCTATAAACAGGCACAAAATTATTTGTTAGATCATTCTATTTTTGAATTATATCATACTCAAGATGATTTAAACTTTAAAGTTTTTGAACGGAGAGAATAAATGCAGGAGGTATAAACATGAAGGTTATAAAACAATATATATGGCTGATAAAAGGGATATGGAAAAAGGGTAAATATATTTTGTGCTTATATATTGCGATTTGCCTGTTTGGAAGTATTGTACCCACTTTGGTTTCGTATTCGCAAAGAGTTTTCGTGTCAGAACTTGAAAACTCAACCTCGTTTTCGGTTGTTTTATTGTGCTTATCTACATATGTCTGCATAAAATTTATCAGATCCGTATATCAATATGTGGATTCTTTCTTCGCACATAAGTTTATATACAGAACTAATCTGGTGTTCAATGAATTCCTGACAAAAGCGCTGTATAAAGAGCGGCAGCAGAGCTTCTACGATTCCTCCTTCAACGATCAGCTTAATTGCGTTGTGAGGGGATATGGCGTTATTCCGTTCCAGATATTTGCAATTAATGAGATTATCATATTATTGTTTGTGGTTGTTTTTGTTCAAATCCCTTTGATTTTAAATGTTTCCCCGTATTTATTGATCATAATTATAATTGACCCGATTTTTTCTCTGTTTATCGCAAGGAAGTTTGCGAGAGAGGGTTATGAAATGGAACTCGCAGTAACGAGAGAACAGAGGAAAGAAAACTATTACGGAAATATTTTTTCCTCCAAAGCGCATTCAAGAGACATAAGGGTTTTTGGCGCTCAGAATTTTTTTCTTGAAAAATGGTCAGGCCAATATAATTATCTGTGTAAAACGAGAAATGAATTTGAGAGTAAAAAGCAACACTGGCAGACCGTCAGCTCATTACTTGGTTTTTTAGTGGACAGTACGCTTTTGGTGTTTTTGTTTTACGAGCTATATAATAAACACATAAATATCGGCACCTTTATCTTCCTGTATAACATAATACCTGCCACAAGCTCGCAGGTTAAAACCTTGCTGCAGTCATCGTTCGGAGATATCTATACTAATTATCTAAATATAGAGAACTATATTAATTATGTTGCAAAAACAAAATCAGAATCCGTTACGCCCTTGCTCCGGGAGAATATGGAGTTTGAGAAACTGGAAATGAATAACGTGAGCTACAAGTACCCATCGGGACAAGACCATGCCGTGAAAAATATTTCATTTGGCATAAAGAAGGGAGAAATAGTCAGTATACTCGGATACAATGGAAGCGGAAAGACAACGTTAGTTAAGCTGATTACGGGAGTTCTTTCCCCGACACAGGGTGATATTTATTTAAATAGAAAGAACATTCAGGATATTCCAAAAGAAAGCGTGTCCGCCTTATATGGCATAGCGTATCAGGAATTTACGCGATACCTGCTTACGGTAAGGGATAATGTCGGCTTCGGCTTCATAGAAAAAGACTCGGAAGAAAATATAAAAAAAGCGCTTCGGGAAGCGGATATGAAATTACCAGTTACATTAGACACAAAAATAGGCAAGGAGCTTTATTCCGACGGTATTGATTTATCAGGCGGGCAATGGCAGAAGATAGACCTGGCGCGGGCATATATGGGCGGCCATTGCGTTCTGGTTTTAGACGAACCCACCGCTTCCGTCGATCCTTTTAAGGAAATTGAAATGCTGTCACATTTCCGGACGATCCTGCAAGGACGGACGGCGATTCTGATTTCGCATCGAATCGGGTTTGCGAGATTGTGCGACAGGATCGTGATGATGGATAAAGGGGAGATTGTCGAATCAGGCACTCATGATGAGCTTCTAAATAAGAACGGGTTTTACAGTGAGCTTTTTAACGCACAAAAAGAGCTTTATCAATAAATAGCAACGGAAAGGAAATCATATGGAAATGAAGCGGGGTAATCTCTTATCTGTATTTAGGAAAGTATTGGCAGATTTGTTTGAAAAGATGCGGTCAGACAGTGTGGTATTGCTTATATTAACAATGTTTTCGTCGTTAAAGGCTTTTGTCACTTTGTTGTTTATTGATTATATCTCAAATATGTCTTCGGAGGTTTACAATAGTGCGGATGTAAGTTTAAGAAACATTATTTATCGCATTGCCCTCTTTTTGGCGAGTCTGTTTACGATAAATATGGTTATACGCTATAGTGCAATGTTTAAAATAAAATTTAACACAAAAGTAAATGAATTTGTTAATACAAAATTAAAAAACAAGCTGGGATTGATTCATTATGAATATTATGAATCCTCGACGATCTATGAGAAAATAACGAGAGTCAATGAAAGAATCGGTTCGGGATACCAGGTGGCTGTTGAGTCAATAGTGAAAGTATTGGAGATCCTTTTCTATATAATTTTTTATGTTGCTTTTCTGTCAAAAATTAATGTTGTTTTTGCTCTGCTGGTTGTGCTGTCAATTGTGTTCAGTGGAGGAGCCGCCGCCAAAATGTCGAAAATCAGACATAAAAAGTTTGTGGATATTACCAAATTGAAGCAAAAGCAAGATTATCTGGACAGAATCCCCAAAGATAAAAATATGCATCAGGAGTATCAGTCCGGTCGATTGTATGATGCCTTGTTTCATAGGTACCAAAATGCGTCTGCGGAGTACCAGGATGCGTATTTGAAAATACATAAGTATACCATCTTTGCAGAGTCAAGAGCTTTGCTGCTGTTTGTTGCGACGATTTTCTTTTCATACTTATATATAAGCTTTCAAATCTCAAATCAGGTGGTTGAAATAGGGGTTTTAGTATCATTAATACTGATTTTTGATACCTTATATGAAAAATCAGAAGCTTTGAGCTACTATATATCTAACCGTGTTGAGGAAATGTTAATTATAAATGAATATTACGAGATTATGGAATATCAAGAGTCGAATTCCGAATTTGAACCGGATATTGATATGACAGATAATGATATAATATTTGATGATGTTTCATATGTATATCCACAGTCGGAAAACAAAGCGCTTAATGGATTGAGCGTACATATTAAAAGTGGTGAGAAAATCGCAATTGTAGGTGAAAATGGTTCCGGCAAATCAACTTTTGTCAACATATTGCTTGGATTGCTGACGGAGTTTGAGGGACAAATAAAAATAGGTAATCGCACATATACGAAAAATAATCCGCTGCCAGTAAAAATGATTCAGTCGCTTTGTCAGGATTTTACAATGTATCAGACGACGATAAGAGATAATATCTTACTGGGGAATAACAAAAATTTATCCGACGAATATATTTTCAGGATACTTGATCTGGTGGGTATTGGAGAGTTTGTCCGGTCACTTCCCGGTCAATTGGAAACAAATTTAGGCCAGTTAGATGACTATGGTGTGGAACTTTCCAAAGGGCAGGAACAGAAAATAGCCTTGAGCAGAATCATCTTAAATTCTGACGCACCGATCTGGGTTTTTGATGAACCGACAGCCTATTTGGACCCTTTGGCTGAAATTGATGTGTATCGAAGCCTGTATCGGATTTCCAACAATAAAACAATGCTTTTTATTTCTCATCGGTTAGGCTTTGCGCCAAAGGCGGACCGGATCATCGTGTTTGAACATGGGAGGATCATTGAAACCGGCACACATGAGCAATTATATAAAAAGCAGGGTGTTTACGCAAATATGTATGATGCCCAGAAAGATTGGTATAAGGACGATAATGCGGGGGGTTGACATAATACCGAATGAGAGAGACAGTGGCCTTCGGCCAGCCTGTCTCTCGTTAACGGCTCATCCCATAGTAACAACCACGTCGTAGCTTTCTTTTCCCTTCACATAAGGAATGATGAAGCCGCCTTCACATCCGCTTGCGGTCGCTGCTCCGGAAAATGTGTCTTCGATGGCCGTACCGTCCACTGTGACGCTCTTTACGCCCTTCTCGACACCGTCAGGATTTACGACCCTGATGTGATAAGTTCCTTCCCGGAATTTTCTGGTCAGCTCAAAATCTCCGAAGCCTTCCGGCAGACAGGGATTGATGCAAAGCCCCTGGTGGGTGGGGGAAACGCCCAGGATATATTGCGAGATATTCACAAAGGTCCAGGCTGCGGTTCCGGTGAGCCAGCTGTTTTTGGCCTCCCCGTGGAACCTGGCGTCTCTTCCCGCCACCATCTGGGAGTATACATAGGGCTCGGTTCTGTGGATCTCGCTGATCTCCTCGATGTAGGCCGGGCAGGTTTTCTGATAGATTTCAAATGCCCGGCTGCCCCGCCCAAGCACGGTCTCAGCTATGGAGACCCAGGGGTTATTGTGGCAGAAGATGCCGGCGTTTTCCTTGTATCCGGGGGGATAGGAGGAAACCTCGCCAAGCTCCAGGTGGTACCGGGTGTAGGCAGGCTGCAGAATCATGACACCGTATTTCGTATCAAGCCGCTCCTTCACGGAATCAAGGGCCTTCCTTGCGAGACCTTCCTTCACGCCCACGCCTGCCAGCACACAGAAGCCCTGGGGCTCAATATAGATCTGGCCCTCCTCGCACTCCTTAGAGCCGATCTTATGGCTGTAGGCATCGTAGGCCCGCACAAACCATTCTCCGTCCCAGCCCTCCTTCAGGATGGTGTCGTACATGGTTTTTACCTCACTGCGGGCTCTGTCTGCCTCTGCCTGATCTCCCATAAGCCCGCACAGCTGTGCGTATTCCTCCCCGTATTTCACGAACATGCCTGCGATGAACACGGATTCCGCAACGGGCCCCTCGCTGGGGCCGAAGGTCTGGAAGGATTCGCCTGGATGTGCCGAGAAGCAGTTCAGATTCAGGCAGTCGTTCCAGTCCGCACGCCCGATCAGCGGCAGGCCGTGGGGGCCCTTGTGGTTCACGGTGTAATCAAAGGAGCGCTTCAGGTGTTCCATGAGGGGCGCTGCCACGGTCTTATCATTGTCAAAGGGCACCGTCTCCCTCAGAATGGAGAGGTCGCCTGTCTCCTTCACGTAAGCGCTGGTTCCGGCAATGAGCCAGAGAGGATCGTCATTGAAGCCGCTTCCGATATCGGAATTGCCCTTTTTGGTCAGAGGCTGATACTGATGATAGGCGCTGCCGTCTTGGAACTGGGTGGAGGCGATGTCGATGATTCGCTCTCTCGCACGGTCAGGGATCAGATGCACGAAGCCAAGGAGATCCTGACAGGAATCGCGAAAGCCCATGCCCCGGCCGATACCGGATTCATAGTAGGAGGCGGAGCGGGACATATTAAAGGTCACCATGCACTGATACTGGTTCCAGATATTGACCATGCGGTCCACCTTGTCGTTGGAGGATTTTACGGAATATTTGGAGAGGAGATTTTTCCAGTATTCGTTCAGCTCTTCAAAGGCTCTGTCCACATCTGCGTCCGTATGGTATCTGTCAAGCATGGCTCGGGCCGGCTTTTTGTTGATTATGCCGTAGGATTCCCATTTATCCTCCTGCGGATTCTCGATATAACCCAGGACAAACACAAAGGAGCGTGTCTGGCCCGGTTCCAGGGTGAGATTGATCTGGTGGGAGGCGATGGGCTGCCAGCCGCTTGCCATGGAACCCGTACAGGAGCCCTTCTCCACGGCTTCCGGCTCGCCCGCACCCCGGTAGGAACCAAGGAAGGCTTCCCGGATCGTGTCAAAGCCGTTAATTTCGGTGTTGACGGAATAGACGGCATAATGATTGCGGCGCTCACGGTACTCTGTCTTGTGATAGATGGCAGAGCCTTCCACCTCCACTTCGCCGGTACTGTAATTTCTCTGGAAGTTGCGGCTGTCATCATCCGCATTCCACAGGCACCATTCCACGTAGGAGAAAACGGAAAGCTCCTTTGTGTCGGAGGAATGATTTGTGAGCTTAAGCTGACTGACCTCGCAGGTATCGTTCATGGGAACAAAGGTGAGGACGGAGGCCTCCACCTGATTTTTGGAGGAGGTAAAACGGCTGTACCCGATGCCGTGGCGGCATTCATAGGAGTCGAGGCTGGTTTTGACAGGCTGCCAGCCGGGATTCCAGATCGTGTCCCCGTCCTTAATGTAAAAATATTTTCCGTTGATATCCGCAGGCACGTCATTGTAGCGGTAGCGGGTCAGACGCAGGAGCTTTGCGTCCTTATAGAAAGAGTAACCGCCGCAGGTGTTGGATATGAGGCTGAAAAAATCATTGCAGCCAAGATAATTGATCCAGGGAAGCGGTGTCCTGGGGGTGGTGATCACGTATTCACGGTTTGCATCATCGAAATGACCGAATCTCATAGTTTCTTCTCCTTATCTGACCTGTCAGTCTGAGACTTCTGAAATAGAAAACGTTTAAGCTATTGATACATCCACATTATACACAGTGTGAATGGGAAATGCAACATGAGAATTGTGCATTGTGTATTGATAATGAATCCGCGATATAGCTTTTATGACAGAAATGATCCTGGATTTGCAGAAATCTTCAATTTTTACATGAAAGATGTGAAAAAGTGATTGCATAATTTGCAGAAAACCTATAAAATATCATTACGAAAACGATTAAGTTAATGCTGCGATAATATCCTCGGCGGCCTTGTGCGCTGAGGGGAGAGAAAGAGGATAAAGAATAATGACATCGCTGAAAGACATTTCCGCAGCCTGCGGCGTGTCGGTTGCCACGGTGAGCAAGGCATTGAACGACCACGGGGATATCGGAAGCAAGACCAAGGAACGGATCAGACAGACGGCGAAGGAGATGGGGTATTCTCCCAACTCGGCGGCCAAGGCGCTGAAAACCAACAGGACCTGCAGTCTGGGCGTGCTGTTTTCGGACGACGGACGAAGCGGGCTCACCCACGATTATTTTTCCGAGGTGCTGGAAAGCTTTAAGAATACGGCGCAGGAGCTGGGATATGATCTCACCTTTATCGGCGGAAAAAGGAACGGCCAGGGAAGGATGACTCCCTTAGAGCACAGCAGATACCGGAGAGTTGACGGTGTGGCCATTGTCTGTGCCGACTTTTATGATGAGCGTGTTGAGGAGCTTGTAAAGAGCGAGATCCCGCTGGTGACAATTGATCACATCTTTCACAACAGAACCTGCATTCTGTCTGACAATGTAAAAGGAATGGAGGATCTGATCCGGTTTATCTATGACCGGGGACACCGCAGGATCGCATATATACACGGTGCGGACTCCTCCGTCACGCAGAACCGTCTGTCAAGCTTTTTCCGGACGGCCAGAAGGCTGGGGATCGAGCCGGCTGACGAATATGTTTCGGAAGCGCCATACCGGGATACCGAGGCCGCATATGAGAGGACGGCAGGGCTCCTCAAGCTTAAGGAGCCGCCAACCTGTATCTGCTATGCCGACGATTTTTCGGCGCTTGGAGGGATGAACGCCATCCGGGACAGAGGACTTGAAATTCCGGGGGACATCTCCGTCGCAGGATATGACGGGATAAAGGTGGGGGAATATCTGCGGCCGAGGCTTACCACGGTAAAGCAGGATACGGCCCTTTTGGGGAGCCGGGCGGCAGAGTGTCTGATCGAACTGGTGGAGAGCCCGAAAACCGCCATTGCAAGGCAGATCGTGGTGCCGGGCCGCCTCAGGGAAGGGGAATCAGTGGGAAGGATAGTGGAATAAGAAAAGGAGATGAGTATTATGCCGAATATCATTTATGATGCCACGAGAGTGAAGGTTTGTCAGGGATTTTACGATATCTGTGAGTATGCGCAGCTTCCCCTTGACTGGTCGGACAGGTTGTGGGCGGATATCCTTTCGGATGCCGGGGTATACGGAGAGCTTGTCTATTATATAGAGCACCACACCTTCGAGGATAAGATCAAGGTGGAGGGCTACGGGCTTTCGGACTTGTATGTATTCCAGATGGATAAATATAATCTGATCCGTGAGATCGGAAAGAACACTGTGAGCTGTAATAAGGAAAAAATGGTGATGAGGGCCTTCAGGACGCTGATCGATATGAAGAGGGATCCGCAGGAATATTTGAAGAGGCTCCGGGAGGGGCGAGGAGAGGACCGACTGTGATTCCCGTATTCTTTTTTCTAAACATTCATGCGCCGCTTTGCGGAGCTCCACCATAGATGAAAGGCAGCTGCTTCGTGCATCCGAACTCCCGCAGCTGCCGCCAGTATTCGCAAATCGACCTGTGGGTCTTCTTGCTCATACCGGCTTGCCCGTCCAATGTCTGAACAACTGTGCAAGCAAGCTTGCCCATCTGCTCAGCCGCTGTCCGGGATTTTCACAGTAAAAAGTGTAAAGCCTGTCAGGGGGACTGACAGGCTTTACTGGGGAGTATAAATAATTAATATAAGGGTTGTAAATAGGAATATGAAGGGGTTTCCTCTTTACGATCATTATTATAGCGCAGCCTTCTGAAGAATGCAATTAGCAATAGTACAAAAGTACCGATTTGATTTTTGGGGTTCATTGTGCAAAATGATAAAAATAGTACTAAAGTACTATGTAAATATTGAATAAAATCATGCCGGAAAGAAAATACTACTGCTGTAACCTAATGAATCAGGAGGAATGAAAGATGTCAAAAAACGATTATAACCAGAACAATCAGAACCAGAACTGTGACAAGCAGAATCAGGAGAACAAGAACAGCCAGAACAGCCAGAAGAACAGCTCTAACAGCAGTTCCAACAGCAACAAGAAGAACAACGAGTACTAAGCTTGTCATGCCGGAGCCAACCTGGCCCGGATCGGAAAGGGGTGCCTTAGGGCACCCCTTTTTGCATGCATTACCGTTCACTCGCAGCCGCTCCATTCTGTTCTCTGGAAGAGGTCGGGTGCTGGGGCAGAGCCACCGTAAAACCTGCCGATAGCCGCCGAAGCAGTGCAGACGGTTTTGCCGTTAGAACGGGGATTGTTTTTTGTAATTGAGTATAGTATAATTTCCCCAGTGCAAAATTATAAACTGGAATTTGCGGGGGTGATAATTGCAAGAGATTATACGGCAATAATCCCTTACCCGTTGTAGAGGTACTGGTAGTCAATGAGTTTAATGAAATACTTCTTTTAAAGCAGAATTACATATCAGAGACTAAATGGACAGTCGTAAGCGGCTATATGATAAACGGGGAAACGATTGAGGATGCCGTTACACGTGAAGTAAAGGAAGAAACCGGGCAGAATGTTACAAGCTGTAAATATATATCCAGTTATTACTTTGCTCCTAAGCAGCTTATTATGATTGGATTTATTGCTTATGTAAAAAAATCGGAATTTTCAGACTCTGTTGAAGTAGATGACATTAAATGGTACAAAGTGGATGAAGTAGATTGTGTGATAGCTCGCGAAAATAATTGTTCCGGTATGCATTGGGATAAATGTAGAGTTTTTTTATAGATTTCAATTTATTGGTCTGATAAAAGCCCAAAACAGGGCGACGGTGACAGGCAATATGACTATCCCGCCGCCCTGTCTGTTATCCTTCCATATCCTGTTTTTTACGGGGCTGTTGCTCCCGCTGTTCCTGCCGCCGCCGTCCCTGTCCTCGTCCCCCCACTGACAGGCGGGAGTAAGGCTGCGAGTGAGCGGTAATACAGTAAATACGTCTTGCCGTATGCGGGGGTATACAAACATGAAATAAATATGTTATACTTATCTGGTTAAAAATTTGTAAATACATAGACGGCGGGATTTTGGAGATGAGAAGATTTGAATTGATTGCTCCCTGTCACTTCGGACTGGAGGCAGTGCTGAAAAGGGAGATTGTGGATTTGGGTTATGATGTGGCGAAGGTGGAGGACGGACGGATCACCTTTATCGGCGATGAGGAGGCGGTCTGCCGGGCCAATATTTTTTTGAGGACGGCGGAGAGGATCCTGATCAAGCTGGGGAGCTTCCGGGCCGAGACATACGAGGAGCTCTTTCAGGGAACGAAATCGCTTCCTCTCGAGGAATTTATTCCCGGAGACGGAAAATTCTGGGTGGCAAAGGCGGCAAGCGTAAAAAGCAAGCTGTTCAGCCCCTCGGATATCCAGTCTGTGATGAAGAAGGCTATGGTGGAGCGCCTTGGAGACTTTTACGGAGTAAAGTGGTTTGCGGAGGATGGAGAGGCCTTTCCCATTCGAGTGTTTCTTATGAAGGACGAGGTGACGGCGGCTCTCGATACCACAGGGGATTCTCTTCACAAGAGAGGCTACAGGAAGCTTGTCGCAAAGGCACCCCTTGCGGAGAACCTTGCGGCAGCCCTTATTATGCTCACGCCCTGGAGGGAGGGAAGGATTCTGGTGGATCCCTTCTGCGGCAGCGGCACTATTCCCATTGAGGCGGCCATGATCGCGGCCAATATAGCGCCCGGGATGAAGAGAAGCTTTACGGCCCAGAGCTGGTCGCATCTGATACCCGAAAGGGAGTGGGAGGATGCCCGGCAGGAGGCGGAAGAGCTTGTGCTGCCGGAAGCGGCGGGCGATATTCAGGGATACGATATTGATGATAAGATGGTGGAGATTTCCAGAGCTAACGCCCGTCTGGCGGGAGTGGAGCATATGATCCATTTTCAGCGGAGAGGAATCGACCGGCTGAGCCACAGTAAGAAATACGGTTTTATCATTACGAACCCTCCCTACGGAGAGAGGATGGAGGGGAAGGAGGACCTGCCCTTCCTGTACCGTTCTATAGGAGAGCGCTTCCGGGAGCTGGAATCCTGGTCTTTTTACCTTCTCACCGCATATGAGAAGGCCGAGGAGGCTATGAAAATGAAGGCGGCCAAAAACAGAAAGATCTATAACGGAATGATGAAGACATACTTTTATCAGTTCCCCGGTCCGAAGCCGCCCAAGCAGAGGTAATTATGCAGCAGAGATTGATGAAAAAAACAGCGGTGTGCGCCCTGGTCTTTTTTCTTGTCTCCATGGGTTTTATCCTTGCCATATCGGCAGGCAGGGAGGGAGAGCCGATAGAGGAGATGGAAGAACCGGCTTTCAACGAGGCGATGGAGAACGAGCTGTCCTTTGAGCGGGGGCAGGCGGATACCAGTTATCTGAGGGTGCCGCTTCCTGCCGGATGCAGGGCGCAGGAGCTTATTATTGAGAATTTTTATATGGACAGGGAGCTTCGGATCTTTGTGCCCGGTGCAAAGGAGGACTTTTATTCGATGAATGCTCTTTCCGGGAACTGCGGGGAGATCCTCAGGGGAGGCTTTAACATTACTGACGGCGGAGCGGTGCTTGATTTTCAGTTGACAGGGGTCTATGAATGCCGTACTATTTTGGAGGATGAAAACCTGTATATCCGTTTTTTGCCGCCCCGGCAGGTATATGACAGGGTCGTGGTGATTGATCCGGCCTGGGGAGGGAAAGAGACGGGAGAAGAGGCGCAGGGGCTTGTGGAAAAGAACATTAATCTGGAGATTGCCCGAAGCCTTAGCAAGAAGCTGGAAGCGGGGAATATAAAGGCTTACTATACAAGGATGGATGATCTGAATCCCTCTGCCGGGCAGCGCACTGCTCTTGGGAACGGTGCGGGAGCGGACATGTACATCCGCATACAGCTGGGAGCGGGAGAGGATCCCGCCGTATACGGGGTGGAGGCGGCCTACCGTACGGACTATTTTATTCCGGGATTCGGGAGCGGGGAGCTTGCAGGCCTCCTGGAGCGGGAGGTAACTTCTGCCGTAAACGGAAAATCTATGGGAACGGTAAAGCTTCCGGAGGAGGAGGGGCTGCTTTCGGGGCTTGAAATTCCGGCTGCCAGTGTGACAGTAGGCTATATCACCAATAAGCAGGAGGCCCTGCTGCTTGGAAGACAGGAGTACATAGACAAAATTGCGGAAGGGATCTATCAGGCAGTTCTGAAGGCGTATGAGAATGATATCTTTCATTAAAGAAGGAGAAACGCGGCGTATGGAGCAGATTATTTTTGCGACGGGGAATGAGGGAAAAATGCGTGAAATCCGCAGTATACTTGAGAATCTGCGGTTAAGGGGACAGGAGGTCCGGATTTTGTCCATGAAGGAGGCTGGAATCGATGCCGAGATCGTGGAGGATGGAAGAAGCTTTGAGGAAAATGCGGTGATCAAGGCCAGGGCGGTGGCGGAGCAGGCAAAGGGAGCCATTGTGCTTGCGGACGATTCCGGTCTTGAAATTGATTATCTGAATGGGGAGCCTGGAATCTATTCGGCCAGGTATCTGGGGGAGGATACCTCCTATGAGGTCAAAAATGCAAATCTGCTGGAACGGTTAAGCGGTGTGGAGGAGGAAAAGAGAACGGCGCGTTTTGTCTGCGCCATAGCGGCGGTTCTGCCGGACAAAAGGCTGATCACCGAGACGAAAACCATAGAGGGAAGAATCGGCTATGAGGAGAAGGGATTAAACGGATTTGGCTATGATCCGATTTTTTATGTTCCGGAGTATGGAAAATCCACGGCGGAACTGTCCGAGGAGGAAAAGAACGCCATCAGCCATCGGGGCAGGGCGCTGCGCGCGGTCAGGAAGAAGCTGGAAGAGGATTTGGTATGAAAATATTGATCGTAAGCGATACCCACCGCCGCAATGAGAATTATATCCGTGCGGTGGAACGGGTTGCCCCGATTGACATGGTGATTCATTGCGGGGATATAGAGGGAAGTGAATATCTGATTGCGGAGTATGCCGGATGTCCGGTGCAGATGGTCATGGGAAATAACGACTTTTTTGCAGACCTTCCAAGGGAGAAGGAGTTTGTGGTGGGGAAGTACAGAATCTGGCTTACTCACGGTCATAATTATTATGTTTCCATGGGAAATGAGACGATCAAGAGGGAAGCAAGGGCAAGAGGAGTGGATATCGTGATGTACGGACATTCTCATAAGCCTGTGGTGGATCTGGGGGAGGATGTTATAGCCGTGAATCCCGGAAGCCTTACCTATCCAAGGCAGGAGGGGCGCAGGCCGTCCTTCATAATTATGGATCTTGACAGAAAGGGAGAAGCGCATTTTACGATCAATTATCTGTGAGAGAGGTCTTCCCGCCTTTGGGCGGCGTGAGATTATAAAAAGACAGATCTTTTATAGGATATCTATAAAAGATCTGTCTTTGAATGAGCCACCCGGGACTCGAACCCGGGACAACTTGATTAAAAGTCAAGTGCTCTACCACCTGAGCTAGTGGCCCATATATTACAAAACTGGGCTAGCTGGATTCGAACCAGCGAATGCAGGAGTCAAAGTCCTGTGCCTTACCGCTTGGCGATAGCCCAATGTGCACCAAGCTTTCCCTGGAACAGCAGCTTGTCCTTTTGCCTGTGCAGGCAAAATTACTTACCCATAGGGTAATCCCACTTATCCGAAGATAAGTGGGATAAAAGGTGGATAGAGGGACTCGAACCCTCGGCCTCCAGAGCCACAATCTGGCGCGC
>CAJUIO010000008.1:34809-69055 GCA_910586025.1 uncultured Lachnospiraceae bacterium | reverse complement strand
CTGTGCCTCCCGGGCCGGGGAATCCGACTCCGACACCCGTACCTCCGGTGGTTCCTACGTCGGGGCCGGTAATTCCGACACCGACACCGAATCTGCCTATAACCTGGCCGTTTGCGGATCTGCCTGTACAGCCGGGATGGAAGTACGAGAGTGTAAAATTTGTATATGAAAACGGCATTATGAACGGCATCACACAGCCGGATGGGACGGTTTCGAGCTTTGAGCCCGATTCGCCGCTTACCAGAGAGATGTTTGCCACCGTGCTTTACCGTATGGAGGGCAATCCGGCGGTGGTATTTGAGAACAGATTTAGCGATGTGGGGAGCGGAAAATATTACAGTAATGCCGTGATCTGGGCATACCAGAAGAATATTGTTAATGGTTATGCGGATGGCACCTTTGGAGTGGGCGAGTTTATTACCAGAGAGCAGATCGCTAAGATGCTGATGGAGTATGCGGACAGAAAGGGATATGATATAACGGCCAGTGCGGATATCAGCGGATTTCCGGATGTTTCACAGGTCAGTGGCTGGGCTGTGAGGTATATGAAGTGGGCAGTGGGAAGCGGTATGATCAACGGACAGAAGAGCCCTGACGGTCAATCCTTTCTGAATGCAAGAGGAAATGCTACCAGAGCCGAATGTGCCGCCATGCTGATGCGGTTTATACAGAGGTATCAGTAAAAACAAAAAGGGAGGAGGCAGTCAGATGAAGAGAAGAATTCTTGGAATTATTCTTGCGGCAAGTGTGTTAATTCCGTCGGTTCCTGCCATGGGAGCGGAGATCGGGGAAAGTCAGGAGCTGGACTATATACTGGGCCGTGAGATGACAGAGGAAGAGGAACGGGAGGCATATGAACTGACGGAATACTACAACAGTCTGCAGACAGAGATTCCGCAGAGGGATCCGGTGGAAAGGCTCGGCAGCAGCGAGGAGCTGCTTGCGGCAGCATCGCTTCCTGCAAAATATGATGCCAGGACGGATCATATTATAACTGAGGTGAAAAATCAGGGCCAGTATGGAACCTGCTGGGCGTTTGCCACCGTTAATTCCCTGGAAGCCAGCGCACTGAAGAAGGGGCTGCTGGACAGTGATGATGCGGATTTGTCGGAGCTGCATTTAGTGTATTATACAACATTTCCCGTGATTGATGCCCTGGGAGGAACACGGGGAGATCAGACAGTTTTTGCTCCGGGAGATGATTCTTATCTGATGCTGGGCGGTAATACGGATAAATCGTACCATACCCTTGCAAATTGGCAGGGAGCGGTATCTGAATCAGCCGTTCCGTACGACAGGGCGGGTGATACATTGCCGAATACGGTGGAGAGCGCTTACGGACAGAATATTGTTCATCTTAAGAATGCATATATCTATAACCTGGCGGATGCGGCAAGTGTAAAACAGGCGATTATGGATCATGGTGCGGCAGGTATTGCCTATAATTCGGATGCGGAGTATTATAACCCCAGTACGGCGGCTCAGTATTGCGATAGTGAGGTAGGCACGAATCACGCAGTCGCCGTTATAGGGTGGGATGACGGATACCGAAAAGAGAATTTTAAGACAATGCCTTCTATGGACGGGGCCTGGCTGGTCAAAAACAGCTGGGGAACCCGTTGGGGCGATCAGGGTTATTTCTGGCTGTCTTATGAAGACAAATCCATATACGATAATGCCTATGTTCTGGAGGCGGGACCTGCGGATGATTATGATCATAATTACCAGTATGACGGGACAATTTATGACAACTGGTGGGGGTATGATGCAATAAATTCCATGAAGATAGCCAATATTTTCGAGACACAAGCCAATCCTGACGGGGCTGAGGCCCTGGGAGAGATCGGATTTCATACATGGCAGGTAAACGTAAACTACAGTATACAGATTTATACGGATCTGAAGGATGAGAATAATCCGGAAAGCGGTACGGCGCTGCTGGATACTCCGGTCACGGGAAAAACCGGTCCGGTAGGTTACTATACTGTACCTTTGGGTAAAAGGATCAATCTGGCGGAAGGTAAGAATTTTTCCGTGGTTCTTTCTTTAGAAAGAGAGTCCGGAGGAATTGGATTTGTTACTGATCGCAGCTGGAGCGGGAGTTTTCTGCAATCTGTAGCATCTGCCGATCCGGGCCAGTCCTTTATCAATGCATACGGCAGCTGGCAGGACTGGGGAAAAGAGCATGGGGAAAATATCAGGATAAAGGCTTTCACGGAGAGTATTCCCTTCTACGATGTCGCGACAGTTCCGGGCAACTGGAAATATGAAAGTGTCATATTCGTCTTTGAAAATAATATAATGAATGGAATAAAGGCGGAAAACGGCAGGAGAGATACATTCCAGCCGGACGGGCCTCTGACCAGGGGAATGTTTGCCACGGTTCTGTATCGTATGGCGGGGAATCCTGCGGTTACATATGAGAATAGGTTTTCGGATGTGGCAGATGGAATCTATTACAGTGATGCCGTGATCTGGGCTTACCAGAATAATATTGTAAACGGCTATTCGGACGGCACCTTTGGGGTAAACCAGTATATTACCAGGGAGCAGATTGCAAAGATGCTGATGGAGTTTGCGGACAAGCAGGGATATGATATAACTGCCAGTGCGGATCTTGGCGAATTTCCGGATGTGGCACAGGTCAGCGGCTGGGCAGGCAAATATATGAAGTGGGCTGTGGGGAGTGGCATGATCAACGGACAAAAGAGTAACGACGGCAATTCTTATCTGAATGCCCGGGGAAATGCAACCAGGGCCGAATGTGCGGCAATGCTGACAAGATTTATGCAGAACTATCAGTAAAGACAAAACGAAAAAAGGTGAAGAGATGAAGCGTGGGATTTTTGGCATTTTTTTGGCAGTATGTCTTGTGAGCCCGTCGGTCTGCGCTATGGGGGCGGAGATTCACAAGGATCAGGAACCGGACTATATTCTGGGCCGTGAGATGACGGAGGAGGAAAAGAGGGAGGCCCTTGAACTCACAGAATATTACAATAGCCTTCAGACGGAGCTGCCGGAGGAAGAACCGGTGGAGAGACTTGGATATAGTGAGGAGCTGCTCAGAGCATCCGCCATTCCGGCGGCATATGATGCAAGAACGGATCATGCTATTACAGAGGTGAAAAACCAGAATCCTTACGGAACCTGTTGGGCTTTTGCGGCAATTAACTCTCTGGAGGCCAGCGTTCTGAAACAGGGGCTTCTGGATCAGGATAGTGCAGATCTGTCTGAGCTGCATTCCATCTATTATACTTTTTTTCCGGTAATCGATAAGCTGGGAGGCACAGCGGGTGACAGCACGGAATATCTCCTTGGAGGTACGGAATATTTGTTCCGAGGGGGAAATGTGAATTATTTCTATCACAGACTTGCAAACTGGCAAGGGGCAGCGGCGGAGGCGGCTGCCCCTTACGATAGGGCTGGGGAACCGCTGCCGGATACAGTGGAGAGCGCTTATGGGCAGAATGTAGTTCATTTGAAGGGCGCATATGGTTATCATATCTTAGATACCGCAAGTATCAAACAGGCTGTTATGGATTATGGTGCGGCATGCATCTCCTACAATTCAAGCTCCTGGTATTATAATCCTGACACTGCGGCTCAATATTGCGGTGCAAATAATGTATATGCAGATCATGCCGTCTCTGTGGTGGGCTGGGATGATGAATACAGAAAAGAAAATTTCAAAGATACGCCTTCCGAAGATGGAGCCTGGCTGGTCAAGAACAGCTGGGGGAAGGGGTGGGGAGATGAAGGGTATTTCTGGCTCTCCTATGAAGACCGTTCCATAGGCAGCAATGTGTATGTGCTACAGGCGGAACGGGCGGATGCATATGACAATAATTATCAGTACGATGGAACCATACTGGATAATATACAGTATGCAAGCTATGTTAATTCCCTAAAGCTTGCCAATGTATTCGAGGCGCAGGCAAATCCGGAAGGCACGGAGGAGCTTGGAGCGGTTGGTTTCTATACTGGCTCGGCTAATATCAACTATAGCGTGCAAATTTATGTAGACCTTGAGGATAAGAGTGACCCGGAGAGCGGAAAGGCTGCGCTTGCGTCTCCCGTAACAGGGACAGCAGGACCGATGGGTTATTATACGGTGCCCCTGGAACAGAAGGTGAAGCTGGCGCAGGGACAGAGCTTTGCGGTGGTTATAGGTATGGAGAGCGCCGGACAGGTGGGCTTTGTGGTTGAGGCCAGCAGAACGTCAAACGGGATTCTGAAATCCCAGGCCTTGGCAGAGGAAGGCCAGTCCTTTGTGAATCTCTATGGTAACTGGCAGGATTGGGGAAAGGGTGGTAAAGGTTATAATGTCAGAATCAAAGCATTTACCAGAAATTGCCTGGAGAGTGAGATCCCGGAAGAGACACCTGCACCCACACCCACACCGAAGCCGGCTCCAAAGGATTTCCCCTTTAAGGATGTTGCGGTAGATCCTGACGGTTGGAGATATGAGAGTATTAAATTTGTATATGAGAATGATATAATGAACGGAATTACCAACCCGGAGGGGATTATTGACACCTTTGATCCGGAATCCAGCCTTACCAGAGGCATGTTTGCGACCGTGCTGTACCGCATGGCGGGAAATCCCGCGGTGACCTTTGAAAACCGCTTTTCGGATGTGCAAAGCGGAGCGTATTACAGCGATGCGGTGATCTGGGCATATCAGGAGGAGATCGTAAACGGATATCCGGACGGCAGATTCGGAGTTTTTGATCCGATCACCCGGGAACAGATTGCAAAAATGCTCAGGGTATATGCAGAATGGAAAAGTTGTGATACAACTATATATGGGGATATCGAGGGCTTTCCCGATGTCTCCGCTGTCAGCGGATGGGCAGTGGGGCCCGTGCGGTGGGCGGTGGGAAGCGGCATGATCAACGGGCAGAAGACTTCTGACGGCACTTTTTACCTGAATCCAAAGGGCAATGCCACCAGAGTGGAGTGTGCGGCCATGCTGACCCGTTTCATTCAAAGGTATGGGAGATAAATAATTAATATAAAATAAAATGAGAGGAAGGTTGAGACGTGAGAAAGAAAGTTTTGATGTGGCTGATGGCGTTATGCCTGATGCTGCCAACGGCAACTGTAAATGCTGCTGAAGTTACAGGCGGCAAGAGCCCGTCTGCGGAAACGGACAAAGAGCCGGGAGCGGAGGAAACCCCATCAGTTCTTCCGGAGGCAGATGCGGAGCCGAAGGAGACAGAAGCTCCTGCGGTGACACCACAGAAGGATCCGGATGAGATTCCAACACAAGAGCCGGAGGCAACAGCAGAGCCAACTGCGATCCCGACACAGGAGCCTGAAGAGACCGCAGAACCGACCGAGATTCCGACACAAGAGCCGGAGGCGACTGTGGAGCCGACCGAGACTCCGACACAGGAACCTGAGGAGACTGCGCTCCCGACTTCTTCAGCAACTAAGGAGCCGGAAGCGACGGCAACCCCTGCCGCAACGGTGATTCCTACCGCGACGGCGACTCCTGCGGCAACGGCATCTCCTACCGCAACGGCGACATCTACGCCAACGGCATCGCCTACACCTACAGCAACTGCAACTCCTACCGCAAAGGCACAAAAGGGCACCTATACTTTATCCCATGCCGGGATTTTGCAGGAGGGACAATTAGCTGAGGATGAGGCACTTGGAGCCGATGAACTTGGAAGTGATGTTGATCTGGAAGGCGTAAAGGCATTTATCATACAGTGTCTTTCGGAAGGCAGAAGCAGCATCGATATTTCTAAATATCGGATACCGGTAACAGCCATTGACCTGCTGGTCAGTGAAGTGCTGAACAACAATCCCCGGTTTTTCTATGTTTCCTTCAATGAATGCTCCACGGAAGGAACAGAGGTTATGGTATTGACACCGGACTATGACGGTGATCTTATGGATGCCAAACAGGACTATGAGGACGCAGTGGCAAAAGCTCTCTCCCAGGTGGAAAGCTCCATGAATAGTACGGAGAAGGCCATGGTGCTCCATGATTATCTGGTGACTCATTGTGAGTATGACAATTCGCTCCAGAGATATACCGCCTATGATGCTCTGGTAACAGGTTCCGCCGTGTGCCAGGGATATGCGCTTGCTTATTATGATCTTATGTCTCGTGCTGGTGTGCCTTGCAGCTTTGGTGTAAGTGATGCCATGAATCATATCTGGAACATGGTAAATATTGACGGAAGCTGGTATCATGTGGATGCAACATGGGACGATCCGTCCAATCTTAATATGCAGAGCTACTGTGGACATAACAATTTCCTGGTAAGTGATTCCAGGTTGATGGAGGAAGGACATTACAGCTGGTATGGAGAAGCGCAGGCGGTTAATACCAGATTTGACAATGCGGCATGGCGGGATGTGGAATCCGCAATCTGTAAGTATGACAATGCCTGGTATTATATGGGGGTTGTGGAAGATGCCGCAGGTCTTGTCAGGAGAACCGGAAGCCTGGAGAACGGTTCCTCTTCCATGGTTTACCAGATTAAAGAGCCCTGGCCCGTATGGGGAGGGGGCGGCTACTGGAAGGGACTGTTCAGCTACATGGTTGTCCACAACAATGGGATTTATTTCAACTCCAGAGACAAGGTATATGTGTATAAGAATGGAAACACCAAAGAGTGCTATACCTATACGCAGGGCCGCGGGTATTTGTATGATGTGATCGTGGTAAATGGCAAAGTATACTGTGGTGTGACTCAGCAATATGACGGCAGTCTGAGCTATCTGGAGTTGTTCCCGTTCTCGGATGTGACGATTGACCCCGGAAACTGGAGATACGACAGCATTAAATATGTATTGGAGAACGGCATCATGAACGGCATCAACGGCACCACCAGGTTTGATCCGGAGGAACCCCTGACGCGCGCCATGTTTGCGACTGTGCTGTGGCGTATGGCGGGAAGCCCTGCAGTGACCTTTGAAAACCGCTTTTCAGATGTAACCACCGGACAGTATTACAGCGATGCGGTGATCTGGGCATACCAGAATGGAATTGTAAACGGCTACCCGGATGGAACATTCGGTATTAATGATAATATTACCAGAGAGCAGATTGCAAAGATGCTTATGGTCTATGCAGATGAGGTAAAGCATTATGATATCAGCGAGAAGGCCGAGATAACTTCTTTCCCGGATGTATCAGATGTCGCTGGCTGGGCGGTGGATTATATCCGCTGGGCAGTAGGCTGTAAGATGATCAACGGAAGTAACATTAACGGTACCTATTATCTGAATCCCAAGGGGGAAGCGACCAGAGTGGAATGTGCCGCCATGCTGAATCGATTCCAGGTAAAATATGAAGGCTAGACGAAGTATGGTGATCCAGTGCTGCTCCGGGATCAGAAATTCGGGGGACGAAGCGATCCTTGAGACGCTGGTGAGGCAATATCGGGAGGAATGGGATATCACGGTGATATCCCGTGATCCCTCCTATACAACTGAAATGCATAAAGCTGTCAAGACCTGTGGAGATCACAGGTCTTGTTGTCATGCGGTCAGAAGCTGTGATGTCTTTCTTCTGGGAGGCGGAGGACTGCTTCAGGATGAGACCACGGTTTACAACGTGGCCAGGTGGCTTCGGTATCTTCGTCTTGCCATTCGAATGAAGAAGCTCACGGTAATCTATGCCAACAGCGTGGGGCCTCTCAATTGGAAGATCAACCGTTTTCTGGTAAAGCGGTATCTGAACAGAGTGGATCTGATCACGCTCCGTGACGAGGTGTCGGCACAGCTGCTTTGCGGGATCGGGATGCGAGGCAGGATGGCGGTGACTGCGGATCCCGTGTTTTCCTATCCCTGGGGGCGGAAGACGATGCCGAAGCGGACGGGAGAGGGATATGTGTGTATGGCCTTGCGGCACTGGTATGACACGCATCCCTTTATTCCGGTTTCTGTCTGCAACAGGCTGCATATCAGGAGCGGGGAAAGCAGGAAAAAGTACCAGGCTTATATCCGGACTATGGCGGATGTGACGGATTATATCAATGAAGTCTGGAAGAAGAAGGTGGTGTTTGTCTCTTTTCTTTATGGGAGGGACGGCATGGTTGCAAAGGATGTTCTGGAGCTTGCAAAGAGCGGAGAAAATGTCATAATAGAGGAGGAATACATGGACCCGCAGAGGGTAATGGATATTATCAGCGGGTCTGATCTGCTCATAGGCATGCGGCTGCACAGCATCATTTACGGCATCTGCGCACAAACCCCTGTTGTGCCGGTGATCTATTCTGACAAGGTGCGGGGCATGGTGCAGGCAAATTGTCTGGACAGATACAGTATTTCCATGGAGGAGCTGAGCGGCGCAAGAATGATAGAACAGCTGGAGCTGGTATGGCGGGAGAGGGAAAGACAGAGGGAAATCCTCGGTGAGCAGAGGGAAATTATGCGTAAGAAGGAAAAGGAAAACCGGGAGCTGCTTGAAGCATTACTGGAAAGACATAGAATTGCCATTGTGGGACCTGTTTTTCCCTATAAAGGCGGAATTTCCCATTATACGGGTCTTCTGTGCAGAGCCCTGAGAAAAAGTCATGATGTCACCATGGTTTCCTACAAGATGCAGTATCCGGGGTTCCTGTTCCGGAAAGAGCAGAAGGATGATACAAATGATTCCTTTGCGGTGGAGGATACGAGATACTGGATCAACACGGCAAATCCTTTTAATATTCTGTCTGCGGCAGGAAGGATCAGGGATCAGAAGCCGGAGCTTTTGATAATTCAGTGGTGGCATCCCTATTTTGCCCCATGCTATTGGATTCTGCAAAGGAGCCTTAAGCTGATGAAAAGAGACATTTCCATTCTGCTGGTGTGCCATAATGTATATCCTCATGAGCGATTTCCCTTGGACAGGCTTCTTACCAGATGGGTTTTAAAGCAGGCGGATTTTTATCTGGTTCAGTCGAAAAAGGATGAGGCCGACCTTCTGGGAATTGTGAGAGATGCAAGATACAAAAGAGTGGTGCATCCTACCTATGATCATTTCAATATGAGCGGTTTGATCAGGGAGGAGGCCAGAGAAAGAATCGGATTGAAGGAGAATAACAGGGTTATCCTGTTCTTCGGGTTTGTGAGGAAATATAAGGGACTTCATTATCTGCTCAGAGCTATGCCGGAGATTGCGTTAAGGCTCCCGGAAATAAAGCTCCTTGTCGTGGGTGATTTTGGAGAAGACAGGGAGGAATATCTGGATGAGATAGAAAGCCTGCACGTGGCGGAGAATATTATGATGAGGGAGGGATACTGCCCGGATGCGGAGGTGGAGAAATATTTTTCTTCCAGTGACCTGGTGGTGCTTCCCTATGAGGAGGCCACGCAGAGCGGTATTGCCCAGATTGCTTTCGGCTTTGGCAGGCCGGTGGTCGCAACCAGAGTGGGCGGTCTGCCGGAGGTGGTGACAGATGGAAAAACCGGATATGTGGTTCCGCCCATGGATCCGGTGGCTCTGTCGGATGCGGTGATTCGTTTTTTTGAGGAGAATAGGGCCGGGGAGTTCGCCCGCAATATCAAAAAGGAGGCAGATCGGTTTTCCTGGAAGAAAATGGTGGAGGAGATCGAGGAACTGACAGGATTGGACGGGTGCGGGAATGAGTAGAGCGGTTGGCAGGAAGGATGTGATCTGGTCCTATATCGGACAGATTATCAATTACGGCGTGCATATTTTGCTCACGCCGATCATTTCGGTAAAGCTGAGCTCCTATGAGCTGGGGCTGTGGTACACGTTTACCAGTATTTTCACATTGGTAAATTTTTTTGATACCGGTTTTTCACCGCTTATCATGAGAAATGCCGCTTACTGCGCAGGGGGAGCAAGGACTCTGTTAAAAGAGGGGATACGGTGCAATACTCCGGGAACCATGGAAGAGTGTAATTACGGTCTTCTCAAGACACTGTACCGCACGGCGAGAAAGCTCTACAGTGTGATGGCGGCAGTTTTTTTCCTTCTGCTTCTTGGGGCGGGGATTCCCTATATAAGATATATTACAAGGGAGCAGCCCCATGGCATCTATCTGACTGCATGGGTGATCTATGTGTGCGGTGTTGCGGTAAACATATTTATGATCTTTCTCCCGGCGTATCTTAAAGGTCTGGGTTCCATTGCGGCTGTCCAGAGGATCTATGCACTGGGCAGGGGGGTACAGCTGGTTCTGTCTGTTGCGGGAGTGTTCGGAGGGATGGGAATTCTTGCCCTTGCGGGAAGCTTTCTTGTGGGGAATCTGATTATCTGTACCGGCACCTGGCTGCATTATGCGGTGAAATGGAAGAAACGGATACAGGCGGCCGGGGAACAGATGACACAGAAGGCGGTTTTGGTGATTTTATGGTTCAATGCCCAGAAACTGGGACTGACAGCAATTGGAAGATACCTGACAACCCAGGGAAATATACTGATCTGCTCCACCTTTCTTTCGCTGGAAACATCTGCTATGTACGGACTCACAATTCAGGCCTTGCAAACAATCTCATCTGTTAGTATGATTTATCTGCAGACTGTTGTACCTGCAATCAGCCAGGCAAAGGTTGAAAAGGATATTGAAAAAGAAAAAAAATATTTTTCGACTGCCATGGTGATATACTGGGGATTGTTCATTGGAGCGGCATCAGCGGTGTTTTTACTGGCAAATCCGATTCTGGCACTGCTGCATGCGAATACGAGGCTGTTGGAAGGTCCGCTTATGATTTTTGCGATTCTGGTATTTTTTCTGCAGTATAATCAGATCTGCTTCAGCCTGTATATCGGAATGGGGAACAAGGTGCCTTATATGAAAGGTGAATTCTGGTCAGGAGTGGCAGCGGTCATCCTTTCCTATCTTGTGGTACAGCACACTTCTCTTGCGGTGGCAGGGATTTTATTATCTCAATGTATTGTGCAGCTGTGTTATAATGATTGGAAATGGCCGTATGAGGCCTGCAGACAGATGGGGGTATCTTTGGGGGACATCCGGCGTACAGGGATGAAAAGCATTATGCAGATGTTAAAGCGTCTGCGGATAGTAAAAAAATAAAAAATACGAAGGCGAGGATATTAGATGAAAAGATTTCAAAAGAGAGCGGCTGCTTTCACACTGGCCGCCTGTTTATTGTTTCAGAGTGGTATGACCGCATCCGGGGCAGAGTTGAGTCCGGAAACAACAGCTGTTCCGGAGGCAACATCTCTCCCAGAACCCACGGTGCTTCCGGAAATTGAAGAAAGTGCAGAACCCACGACATTTCCGGAAACAACAGCTCTTCCGGAGGCAACAGTGGTTCCGGAAACAACGGCTCTTCCGGAGACTACAGCCCTTCCGGAGGCTACGGCGTTCCCGGAAGCTACAGCATTCCCTGAAGCTGAGGAAAGCCCGGAATCCGCAGCATTGTCCGAGGAGGGAAGGCAGCGCCTGCGGGAGCTCACTTCGGATAAGGCAGTGCTGGCGCTGGTCTATCTGACCGAAGTCTATGATGTGATGGAAAGCCTTGAGAGCGATGGAGGCGTGATCGCCCGGGTGCAGTCCGGACAGACGGTGCAGATTCTGGATGCGGAGATCTCACAGACAGGGCAGCTCTGGTATGAGACGGGATTTTATCTGGACGAGGTCTATTATCAGGGATTTATCGAGAGGAATTATCTGGCAACATCGGACGAGGACCTGCTGGAATGGGAAAGAAGCTATCTTCCGGCCTCGGACGAGGAGCTGGTGAGAGCTGTTGGAAATCAGGATATAGAAGCCTTCCCGGATTCATATCGGGCAGCGCTTGGCGCTTTGAAGAGCCGTCATCCAAACTGGACCTTTGTAAAGATGAACACGAATCTGGACTGGAATACCGTGGTGAAGAATGAGCTTGGAGAGAGAAGTCTGGTTCATTCCTCCTGCAGCGATCTGTGGAAGAACGGTCAACATAGTCCGGGCTGGTATTATGCTACCGAGGATATCCTGAAGCATTTTCTTGATCCCAGGAACTATCTCACGGAAGAGGCTATATTTGCACTTGAGCAGTTGACCTACAACTCTACGTATCATACAAGAGATGCAGTGCAGAATATTTTGAGTTCCACCTTTATGGCAGGAAGGATTCCGGATTCGGACAAAACCTATGCTCAGGCTTTTTTTGAGATAGGTTCCAGTTTGAAGGTGAGTCCCTTTCATCTGGCAAGCAGAGTATATCAGGAGCAGGGGAAAGGAACGTCGTCCCTGATATCGGGGACTTACAAAGGATACGAAGGATATTATAATTATTTTAATGTCGGAGCCTCCGGAAAGACGGATAAGGAGGTAATAGAAAGCGGACTGAAAGAGGCACAGAAGAGGGGATGGGATACCAGATACAAATCCCTGCGCGGCGGTGCGGAGGTTATATCAAAAAATTATATTCTGCAGGGTCAGGATACCCTGTATCTGCAGAAATTTGACGTGGATGCCAGCTACAATGGGCTGTACTGGCATCAGTATATGCAGAATATCGGAGCTCCTGCCAGTGAGGCGAAAGGAATCAGGAGAGCGTATATCTCTACAAATTCTCTGGAGAATCCATTTGTATTCAAGATCCCGGTATACAATAACATGCCGTCGGCGGCATGGCCGCAGCCTGGAGAGGAGCCGCCGCTTCCGGAAGACTGTCCTTTCTCGGACGTGGAGATCAACCCGGGTAACTGGAAGTATGAAAGTATCAAGTATGTTTATGCCAATGATATCATGAATGGAATAAGCGGAACCACACGTTTTGCCCCGGATGAGCCTCTGACAAGAGGAATGTTCGCTACAGTGCTGTACCGTATGGCGGGAAATCCGTCTGTACAGTATGAGAACCGGTTTGTGGATGTGCAGGCTGGAAAATATTACAGTGATGCTGTGATCTGGGCCTATCAGAAGGGGATCGTAAAGGGTGTTGATGACACTCGTTATGGAACAGAAGAGAATATCACAAGAGAGCAGATTGCCAAGATGCTCATGGAATATGCAAGAGTACAGAATTATGATAGAAGTGAGAGAACCAGTCTGGATGGGTTTCCGGATAAGGGGAGTGTCAGTGACTGGGCAGTTCAGTATATGCAGTGGGCAGTAGGCTGTGGTATGATAGGTGGAAGGAATCATAATGGAACAAATTACCTTGAGCCAAAGGGGAATGCCACCAGGGCCGAATGTGCGGCTATGCTGATGCGGTTTCAGAATAAATATAAGAAATAAACCTGCCGCATAATGCGGTGAAAGGAGAGCGGCGTGAGAGAGATCGGACAATGGGCGGAAAAGAATAAGTGTGCGTTCCTTCTGGGATGTCTGATCATAGTGGGGGCAGTTCTGAGGATTGCGGCCTGTTTCTGGGGATTTCCTTATCCCCTGCATCCCGATGAACCAACGATTGTGAATAATGCCATTGATCTGATCTCCCGTCACTCTTATGAGGTAAACGTTTTTAACCGTCCGGATCATTTTGAAATTAAAAGCTGTGCGGTGATATTCCAGATTGTATCCTGGCTCAAATACCATATGAGCGCCGACCAGGCCTTTAGCGGACGCATAATTGTGTTTCATCTGCTGGCCCGGGGCTTTACTGCAGTCTGGGGTGTGCTGATGATTCCGATGTGTTTCCTGATACTGGAACGCATCAAAAAAGGAACCGGGCTGATCGGAGCGCTGCTTGTGACATTCTGGCCCATGTTTGTCCAGCATTCCGCTTACGCCACACCTGATATTGTGCTGACATTCCAGGTGATGCTTGTGACGTATCTTTCCATGAGGTACATGGAGGAGTCGTCCAGAAAAAAGCTTACATATCTGTGCATTGCAACAGCAGTGGGAATAACGATCAAATATACCAGCGCAATCTGTTGTATCTGGATTGCTTTCGTGGTATGTTTTAACTGTGTGAAGAAAAAAAGATATTTAAACATCCTGAGTGATGGTGTATATTGTATTTGTATTGTATTGGCCGCATGCTTTTTTGCGGCACCTAACCTTTTTACCAATATGGGAATGACGGTGTCCACTATTGTGGGAGAGGCGCGCACCGAGCATCTGGGAGCGGACGGTCTGGGCTTTTGGGGAAATCTGTTCTACTATTTGAGAACATTTATGAAGTATTCCGGGTGGGAAAGTCTTCTTTTGCTGGGAGCAGGCGTTATCTGCTGTCTGAGGGAGAGGAAAAGGAGCATTTTCATGGGAGTGGGGCTCCTTTTCTGGATCTGCACCAGTCTGCTGTCCTTGCACTGGGAACGCTGGGGAATGCCGATTTACGCCTTTTTCATTATGGGGATCGCTCTGGGGATTGGCTGTATCTTTGATAAGGTACGTTCCCTTCACAGAAAAGCTTTGAAAGCGGCGGCTATAATATTGTGCGCATCAGTGGTCTGTAATTTTACTATATCCGGAATCCTCATGGCTCAGAGCGCATTGACTGTGGAGGCCCGGGTTGATGCGGTGGATTTCTGCAGGGAGAATGGGATTACAGCTGAAAATACCCTGTATGACGGATACAGCCCCTTTTATCTGGACGGACCGGCAACTCTGCCCGTCTCCCTGGATGAGGCAGGCACAGTGGTGGTTCCCGAGGAAATAGATTTCCTGATCATGAGCAGTAAGATGTATGAGCGGTATTATGCGGAGCCGGACCGTTATGCCGGTCAGGTGGCCGTGTATGATGCGGTTCAGGATCAGTGCATATTGATCTATGAGGAGGGCGGCCCTTATTACAGTCACAGTGAATGGGCTTTTGTGAATATGATATATGGGGTGGAGGGACTGCTTTGCCACAGCAAAGACACACGGAACGGAAGCGTGATTAAGATTTTCAGGATAGCCGCATAGAAGCGGCCTGTAAACAGGAGAAAGGAGCGAAGTAAAATGAAGAGGAGATTACTTGGCGTTATAGTTGCTGTCAGCATGCTCTGCTCATCCTTGACGGCTTTTGCCGGTGAGCCAAAGGAGGAGCTGTTACGGGGAGAAGGGTTTATTGGAGAGACCAACATTAAAAATGACAGGGTAAGGGAGCTGACAGATACTGATGGAAGGGAAGTGACCACCAGAGGTGAAGAAGGAAAAATAAAGGTGATTATTTCAGGGCGTGTTACGGGATGCACATTGACCATAGGCGCTGTGGATTATCTGGCAGGCCGTCTGGGAGATCGGGCAGGGGTTGAGATTATAACCAGGGATGTGGACGGAAGGACATCGGAGGAGTTAAAGCAGATGATGTCGGAAAGTCCTTTTGCATGGATGTTCGGTAATTATGATAAGGCCCATATCACCGGAGATTACTATGCAAACAATGATATGTGGCATGTAATTAACATATTAAAGATAAATGCGGGAACGTTTCCTCTTGTGATTGTGGTGGATCAGGAGAACGATATCAGGTATTGCAGTATGAGTAAGTCGCAAGATACATTGGCACCCCTTGCGGACTATGTGGAGAAGCTGCTGGAGGAGATGGCGGAAACGCAGCCTGACGAGCCTGAGCCAGATAAGCCCGAGCCTGACGAACCGGAACCGGATCAGCCGGGAACCTTCTCGGATGTGAAATACGAGCCGGGCAGCTGGCGATATGACAGCGTGAAGTATGTCTGTGACAGAGGGATTATGAACGGAATCGGAGGAACCGACAAGTTTGAGCCGGATGGGAACCTGACGAGAGGGATGTTCGCCACGGTTCTGTACCGCATGGCGGGAGGGCCGGCTGTGGAATTTGAAAATAAGTTTCTGGATGTGGAAGCGGGAAAATATTACAGTAATGCGGTGATCTGGGCAAACAAGAAGGGTATCGTGGACGGATTGGACGGCGGAACACGCTTTGGGGTGGAGGAATTCATAACGAGAGAGCAGATTGCCAAAATGCTGAAAGAATATGCAAGGGTGTGCAGCTATAATACAAGTGAGAAAGCGGATCTTTCCGAATTTCCGGACGTGTCGGATGTGAGCGGCTGGGCTATGGGGTATATACAGTGGGCGGTAGGCTGCGGCATGATCGGGGGAAAGAATGTTAACGGAACGTATTATCTGGATCCGAAGGGAAATGCCACCAGAGTGGAGTGTGCGGCCATGCTGATGCGTTTTATGAAGAAATATCAGTAGAAAGGGTTCACTATGAAAAAGAAGGATAAAGGAATGCTGGCTGTTCTGCTGGCTGTCGCTGTCATCCTGGTTCCGACAGTGGGAGCCAGGGCAACGGAGGGATCCTACACGGGCAGCAGACCCTCCTATGATGATACCAGCGGTTCAGCAGGAGGCGGGACTATTTTTGACAGAGTCACCGGGGGAGGATCATCCTACGAGGATACAAGCGGAGCGGTTGGGGTGAATCCAGTGGCGACACCAGAGGAGGAAATTCCAACTCCTGAGCCGATACCCACCCGGGAGCCCGATTTTGTCAGTGAAACTCCTGAACCGACCGGTACACCTGCCAGCACTCCGGAAGCGACAAGAACGCCGAAGGCCAGTCCGACAGGAACGAAGGCGGCTGAGAAAACGCCGGGAGCAGACTCGGGAGAGGCAAGTCCCGAAAGCGATTTGGATGAGACGGAAGCGGCGGAGGAGATATCTGAGGAGGAGTTGGAGAGTACAGAAAGGGAAGCGGACAGAGAGGGAACCTCGGGTACCGGGGAAATCCCGGAGGAGGCTTTTCCCACGCCTTCTGCGAATCCCCACAGAAATAAGGTGAAAGGAAAGGAATCAACGGTAAAGGGCGTCTATCTTGCAACGGCTGTGGACGGATGTGCCGTTATCACGGACGCTCAGGTTATAAGAGATGGTTACGGGCTGGCTGCGGGAGAGGAGATTCATGCAAAATTTTCAAACCTGAATGGGGCGGAATATCCTGTATCCCAGAAGCTTTTAAATATGACGGCTGATTCTCAGGGAGCCGAGGTGGCAGCCAGTCTGAGTATCGAGTTCGGTAAAATGGAGGGGACAAAGTACAGTGTTTTACCTTCGGACGGAAGCGAGATACAGATTATGGTGGGGATTCCCGAACAATCTGCAGGAAGCAGCTGGACATATGCGGTGGCTGCTGTGCGCAGAAACGGCTCGATTTATATTCTGGAAGATATGGATCAGGATCCGGACACAGTTACTTTTACCACTACCGCAGGCGCAGGGGCTTATGCCCTTATTCGGTATTGATGGCTATGGATCAGAGAAGGCAGAGCAGAATTTATTTTACATATATTTTATTGATTATTTTTGCGATTTTTGGATACGGTATCCGGAAGATATGCTGCTTTACCTTGTTTCCGGACGAATTCGGCTACTGGGCCAGTGCTGCCAGGTGGGCGGGCTATAACTGGAGCGATGTAGCGGGTCTTGGTTCTTACTATTCCTTTGGATATGGAGTGCTCCTGCTTCCTCTGCTAAAGCTGATTTCAGACGGAATACTTCTTTACCGGGCAGCGGTGGGAATGAACATGGTTCTGATGTGTGCATCGGTCTTTGGATTGTGCGGAATCATAAAAGAGCTTTTTCCGGAAAGGGATCCTGTGCAGGGGGTGTTTGCCAGCGGGATCGCGGTGCTCTACCCTTCCTGGATTGTCTATATGCAGATGACAATGACGGAAGCGCTGCTGATGTTTTTGTTTGTCATGATTACCGGGTTTTTGATCAGGTTTATGCGAAAGCCGGGGGAGCTGACTGCGGTATGGCTTGCACTTGCGCTCATCTATCTTTACTGTGTACACATGCGGACCCTTGGAGTGGTGATCGCCTGTGCGGCGGTTATTGCAATATGGGGAATCAGTGAAAAGCCGGGAAGGAGGCCGGTAATTGTCTTCTTCATTACGCTGCTGGCAGCAGGAGCACTGTCTATTGGCATAAAGCAATATGTGATTGCCGAGGTTTTTGGTCAGGCAAAGGAGAGCGTGCTGAGGACTAATGATTACGGCGGGCTGTGGGAAAAGATTGAGGAGGTTTTTTCCATATCCGGCATGATTCATTTTATCATGGGCATAACCGGAAAGGTGTTTTACCTGGGACTTGCCGGTTTTGGCCTTTTTTATCCTGCTGCAGGCTGGTGTATAAGGCTGCTGCGGGATCGGGAAAAAAGGCCGCAGAAAGGGATTGCCCTGTTCTTGATTCTCTCCACAGTCTTTGAGATTTTGATCTGTACCATATATATGATTAGGAAAGAGAATGTTGACAGCCTGATCTATGGAAGGTACAATGATTTTTTGATGCCGGTATTGATAGCGGTTGGAGTCTGTGCGCTGACAGAGAACAGACACCCTTTTCGTCTCAGCGCCATGTGCGGTATGGCTTCGGGGATGATGGCCTTCCTGCTTGCTCTGCTTGTGAAAGAGGAGGGGCGGGAGGGGATAAGAGAGTATATGGTGGTAGGAATCAGCTATCTTCTCCGGAAGGATTCCTTTGAACCGTATCTCTATTTTGCATCCGCCTGTGTTTTGGGGGTGGGAACGATTTTTTTTACAACGCTGCTTTTGTGGCTTAGTGTCAGGAGGGAAGGACGGTGCTGGATGCTTGGAGGTATTCTGCTGATGGAAACAGTACTTGGCTTGTATGCCAGTCATCAGATCCCTTACCATTATAACGAGACACACTTTATAGATCAGGTGGTTGCGGAGACGATTGCGGAGAGATCCGATGAAGACGCAGCGGTGATTTATCTCAAGGAAGACAGGTCGAAGTATATAGATGCCATACAGATGATGCTGGGACCCACTCCCATAAAGGTGATTGAGCCTGAAGCATTTTTTGAACGGATCCGTGACGGGGCAGACGGTGAGGAGACGAAACCGGAAGATTTCGTGATCACGGTCAGCTGGACCCGGTACGGGGAGAGGTTGGAAAAAATATTTGACAGGCATGTGGAGGCCAATTCTTTTCATTTGTATTATAACAGACGCAGGGATCCGGATAAGGAGTGATGAAAAAATGACATGGCTGAAAGGGTTATTAAGTTTACTGGTAATCTTTACCGGTCTGAGTATTGCAGTGCCTGTGCGGGCGGAAGGGACTAAGAATGAGGCCGTGCAGATGGAACGGCTGATGACTGCCGCGCAGGATGCGGAAATGAAAAGGACTCCGGAGGAAGCAGGTGAGGTTGTCACTGTGTTTGAGGCAGGCTCGTCAGTTTATGTCATGGGAGAGACCGCAAGCGGCTGGTATCAGGTATCTTATCAGGGCAATACGGGGTATGTCAGGGAGGAGTTCCTTAAGGATATCGAAGTGGACCTCACCGCTCTGGAACTGGAAATGGACGATGTGGAGACGGAGGGAAAGATTCTCACTGAGGAGACGGAGCGGGTCCGCAGTGAGGAAGAAAGATCAAAGGTATGGATTATCGTACTGGGACTTATTATTGGCGGTATTTTTGTCACGGGCATTTTGATTGGAAGCGTATCTTCGGGAAGGAGGAGAAGAAGGAGACATAAGAGAGACGTACAATCGGGTTATATGAACTCCCGGGACAATTATTAGATAGCTTATGGAGGGAAAATCAGATGAAGAAACGAAAAAATTTAGTGGCAGCGCTGCTTGCAGGCGTATTGCTCAGCTTTACGGGTTTGGAGGCCGCAGGAGCCAGTCTTCCCGACAGCTTTGAGGATGTGGAGCAGGGCCGTTTTTACTATGATGCGGTATACTGGGCTCTGGAAAACGGAGTTACCACCGGAACCAGTGCGACTACCTTCTCGCCGGAGGAGGCCTGTACCAGAGCGCAGACGGTAGCCTTTCTGTGGCGCATGGCGGGAGAACCGGAGCCGGAGAATCTGGATACGGGATTTGAAGATGTTGACAGCGGCCGCTTTTATGCCAAGGCGGTAGCGTGGGCAGTGGAGAACGGAGTGACCACGGGTACCACGCCCACCACATTTGAACCAAACGGTATCTGTTCCCGAGGAGAATTTGTGACATTTCTTTATCGTGCGGCGGGGAAGCCGGAAGCCAATATTTATGCTATGTTTACAGATGTGGAAGAAGGAAGATACTATGAAAAGCCGGTATCCTGGGCAGTGGAGAACGGTGTTACCACAGGAACAACTCCTGTCACCTTTTCCCCGGGTGATGTCTGTACGAGAGGACATGTTGTAACGTTTCTGTACCGATGGGCCACCGGCACAAAGGTAAAAATCGTGAATGTTCAGGATTTTGGCGCTGTTCCCGGTGACGATATTGATGACACGGACGCTATTCAGAATGCGGTGAATGAGGAAGGCGCAGAGATGGTGTATGTTCCGGCCGGAGTTTACGTGGTCAATGCGGAGCCGGGCATCAAGCTGCAAAGTAACACCAATCTGGTCATGGATCCCGAAGCGGTTTTGGAGGTGAAAGGGAATTCTCAGGATCATTATAATGTGATACGGGCAAGAAACGCTGCCAATATCTCCATATATGGAGGCCAGATCATAGGCGAGCGGGATAAGCATACCGGTTCCGAAGGAGAGTGGGGAATGGGAATCGGTCTCTATGACTGCAAGAATGTCACCGTTGCCAATGTCAAGATATCTAAGAACTGGGGAGACGGTATTTATGTGGGGTCAACCGATGATTTCGGGGATGATTTATACGGATGCGATAATATAAAGATCATGAATTGTGAGATCTTTGAAAACAGAAGGAGTAATATCTCCATTGTCAATGCGGACAATGTGACCATTGACGGCTGCAGGATCGCCGATGCAGGAGGGCATGCGCCACAGTGCGGCATCAATATAGAGGCCAATACTATTGACGGCACAGTTCCCGATGAGGCGATATGCAGGAATATCAAGATTTCCAATACCGTCGTGGATGTTCTCGGAAAGGGAGATGTTAATGGCCAGTATTTTGGTTTCCGGACGCAGAGATATCATGACAGATCCACCCATACGGCGGATAACGTGATCATTGAGAATTGCACGTTTAACGGGGACTGCGGCAATTACTCCGGAACGAATATGACTATTTCCAATACGGTCATCAGAGGCTGCTTCTATGATATGCAGAATACGACACTGAACAATGTGTCCTATGAGGAAATATGGAGAGGATAATGGTAATATATGGGAATCACTATGCCGGTTGGTGTAGTGGTTCCCCTTTTTTGTACAGAGCCGTGTAATTGAAATATTGCCGCCGTGCCAATGCAAGGCAGTCAGCCGGTACATATGAAACGGTAGAGTATATCAAAAAGTCAGAGCGAAAAAGAGGTGCGATTATTGACAAGAAGTTTTGCAAAAGGTTATAATTAACCATCATATATTCGATTTTTATGGGAAGGAAATGATTAGAGATGAAAAAGCGATTATTTTGTATATTGCTGGCAGTCAGTATGATTGGTTCGTCCATGATGGTTAATGCTGCGGAGCCTGAGAATCAGCCTCAAATGTCCGCTTCGGAGAAATTCACAGACGACGAAGCGGAGCAGCAGGAGGAAGAGACTCCTGACACTAATGCCACGCCTGAGGTTGTTCCGGACAAGGAACAGGAGAGCGCATCTGCTGAGGAGACAGAAGCTTCTCGGGAAACAGAGGCACCGGATGCCGAAATGGAGCCGGTGATCACTCCCGGGACAACGCCGGATGAAGAGCCGGGCGGGATGCCGGAGGAAACGCAGATGCCGGATGTGGTGCCTACGGAGTCACCCTCCTCAGAACCGGAGATGACACCTTCCTCAGAGCCCGCAGAAATTCCGGATGAGAGCCCGTTTCCGGAGACAAGTGCCACCCCCGGCATGACTCCGTTTTTCGACGAGGGACTTATGAGTATAGCGGAGGATGAGGAGCTGGTGGGGGCCGGTACTGGCTGGGTAGATGGCTGGATTGAAGGGAATGACACGGTTTTCACCGGTGATGAAACAATAGATGCCTCCGCTGTCGATAATAGAAGAGTGGGTGTGAAAGAAAATGCAGTCTTAACTTTAAATTCCTGTAAGCTTGTGGTAAAAAACGGTGAGTTTGAGAATCTTGGAACAATAATTGTAAAGGGAGAATCGTCTGTCATTATTGATGAATACCGTACGTTTACAACAACAGGAAAGATCACGCTGGAGGACGGCGCTACACTGACGATAGTAGGGCATGCTGTGTTCCCGCAAATTAAAGATCAGGATTCTAAGGACATAGACGCACTGTCTAACGTTAGCGGCAAGGGTACTGTCGTAGTGACCGGAAGGTATGACGGCATGGCGAATGGTATTCAGGAAGAAGGGTATGATATAGCGACGACCACGGTAAACGCAGGCATCACTTTAAAGTTAAAAGGGGAATTCTATTTTGCAAAGAAGACAGGGAATAGTTTGATTAATATAGCCGATACTTTGGCATGGCATATGCAGGGCGGGGGAAAAGTTATTTTCGAGGAGGTAGAGCTGAAAAATAACTCGCAGAGATGGACGGTGATGAAAGGGACAACGCTTGAGATAACCAATGGAGGAAAAGACATTATTTTTCCCAGCAGGGATCTTATAGTGGATGCCGGCGGTAATGTAAAAGCAAATGGAAACTTTACTCATTCTAAAGGACCGCTGATTTTGAATGGGGGAACGGTAGAGATTGCGGGAGATTACAATTTAGGTGCAGGTGAGTTTTTTGAGATGAATGATGCAGCCAGTACTCTGAAGATAACCGGAGACTTTATCAAAGCTTCAGAACAAAACAACCATTGTAAGGCGGGAACCATGCAAGTGGGAGGGGATATTTATTTGGAGGTTCCAAAACCGGGTGAGTCAGGAATTTCGGAGGAACCTGTAAGTCTGCCTGTGTTTAGCGGCGGACCAAATTTCAAGCTGATTCTGGATGGGGAAAAGGTGCATCGGATTCTGTCTGCTAATCCGCAGAATACGATAAATCTTGATTTGGCCAATAATCCGAAGTTAGATATAAGCGATCCCGTAAGAATTAAAGCTGCTTCAGATGGGTCTATCACGCCGATTGGAGGAACGCTGGTTCTGGGCGGCGGCTTGAGCTTAGACGGACACAAGGTAAAAATAAATGGCAATGTGGAAGCACCAAAAAGGGTTGACCTGGGAGCGGGTGGCATCTTGGAGGTTGACGGGAATTATACACAGTTGTCAGATAAACTGAAGATCGGGGACTTAAAGTCAGGCAGTGGGAAAGTGGTTATTTCGGGTGATCTCAGGCTGCAAGGCAAGGATGAGAACGGAAGTTACTGCGAAGGGGACGGCGGTCTGATTATGGAGAATCCTTTGGATACACTGGAGATAGGCGGAAGCCTGTATATGGAGTCGCCTAACGCCTCGGCCAATACTTATTACGGAACCATGACGGTAAAGGGAGATATTGATCAGAAGAACGTGGGAGAAAAAAGCAGTTTTCGGGGCAATAAAGGTTTTACACTGGTTCTGGCGGGAGATAAGCCCCAGACGGTCTCATTAGCAAGCAAAAACAGTATACTGTGTAATCTTGACATAAAAAATAAAAATGATATTACTGTAAAGGGATATCTGAATGCTCAGATTGTTTCGGACGGCACTATCAGACTTCCGTCTGACGGAGCATTGGAAATAACGAAGCTGGATCTTCAGAATCATAGGCTGGAGATAAAAGGAGACTCAGATAGTGTCGTAAAGGCCAGCGGCAGTGTGACTCTGGGTGGACTGGATGGTCATTTTATAGTACCGGGAGATTATATGCAGTCTTCCGGGACGCTTCGAATTGGCGAAGGACAAATGGAGGTGGGAGGAAATCTTCTTCTGCTTGATAAGGACAATAATGGAAAAGAGATAACGGGAGACGGATATCTGGCTATGGTGGAAGCGGAAGGGAAGCTTACAGTTAAGGGAGACCTGATTGTACAGTCAACCAGAGACACAAACCTTAGCAAGGGAACGATAGTCTTGTCGGGGGATCTGATTCAAAAGAAAGGCGAAGATGGCAGCGGAACCGGAAATATCAAAGCATCGACCGGCCATACAGTGATTATGGCAGGAGATGGACCTCAGAATATTCAGCTTGAGAGTGAGGGCAGTAAATTAGGGACGCTGCAGTTGACGAAGGATCCGTCAAATTATGAGTTTGATCCTGCGGATGTGAGTATAAAAGTGACGACCGGTGAGACACCGACACCAAGACCGACTTCGAAGCCTTCACCGACTTCTAAACCTTCACCGACTTCGAAGCCCACGGGGACACCGGCTCCGACCTCTGGACCGCAGCCGACCTCCATACCACAGCCGACTCCGACCTCCGCCCCTTATGACTGGCCTTTTGGCGATGTTCCTGTGGAGGAAGGAAACTGGCGGTATGATAGTGTGAGGTGCGTTTATGAGAAAGGCATTATGAACGGTATCAGCGGAACCACCAGATTTGCGCCTAATGAGCCGCTGACAAGAGGAATGTTTGCCACGGTGTTGTATCGTATGGCGGGCGAGCCCGAGACAGCTTTTAGAGATCAGTTTCAGGATGTGCGGGAAGGCATATATTACGATAAGGCTGTCATCTGGGCAAATGACCAGGGTATCGTGAGCGGCTTGGATGGCGGTACTCGTTTTGCACCGGAGGAATTCATTACCAGAGAACAGATTGCCAAGATGCTGTATGAATATGGTAAAAAGCAAGGCTATTCTGTGGAAGAGAGCGCAGATCTTGGCGGCTTCCCGGATAACGGCGATATAAGCGGCTGGGCTGTTGACTATATGAGATGGGCAGTAGGCAGCGGCATGATAAACGGGAAAAATATTAATAATGCGCATTATCTGGATCCAAGAGGAAATGCTTCCAGAGTGGAATGTGCGGCAATGCTGACAAGATTTATGACAAAGTATATGTAAAGTTAACGATTATCGGTTTGTTAGAGTTATGTGGAAATAAGATTTTATAAAAGCGTCTGGCGGAAAAGCCAGACGCTTTTATGCTGTATTCTGCAAAATAATATGATGAGAAAAGCAGTCCTCCTAATTATTGACAAAAAGTTATTTCGAAGGTTATAATTAATGCGAATATATTCAACTGTCGTCAGGAGGATGTGAGTAGAGATGAAAAAGCGATTATTTTGTGTATTGCTGGCAGTCAGTATGATAGGATCATCTGTAATGGTTTATGCGGCGGAAACGGATGGGTCTCCGGCATCGGCAAGTCCTGTTTGGGAGGGGCAGGCTGATATGACCGGAGAGATACAGGAGCCGGAGGAGAATGAGGGCGAAGGAACGGAAAATGCGGATATCACACCGGATATAATTCCAGGGGAGGATGAAATATCTCAGACAGAACCTACACAGGCACCGGAAGAAGAGCCGGAGAAGACACCTGAGACGGAGTCTGAAGATGCGCCTGTGGAGGAGCCGGAAGTGACACCGGCATCGGAGCCAACGGAAATGCCGGAGGAAGAGCCTTTAGTGACACCGGAAGCGGAACCAACGGAAACACCGACAGAGAAACCGGAGGAGATACCGGAGGTAACGCCTGCGGGTGTGCCGACGCAGGAGCCCGAAATAACGCCCGGTGCAGAGCCCACAGAGATTCCGGAGGGGAGTCTGTCTCCGGATATGCTTGTCACGCCCGGAATCATGGAGGAGTTCGAGGAAGGGATCGAGCCTATAATGGATGACGGGACGATGCGGGCTGCAGCGACCCCGTCATCCACTCCGGCCCCTGTGTGGAAAGGATATTTGACGGCATCCAAAAAATATATTTCTTCAAATGGTAAACTATATGGGATATCTATAGATGAAGCGGTTGCCAAAAAGGGGACGGGAATTAACCCGACAGGTGTATTGACGCTAACGCGGTATAGGCTGACTTCAAGAGCTGCGTTTACCTGTTCTGGGACTATTAATGTTGTAAAAACGGAGAATTATGATGCGTCATCCTATGTTGCAACATCTTATATTAAAACGGATCCAACAAGCAATGCCTTTACTCTTGGATCACAAGGAACGATTAATATACAGGAAGGTCTCATTCTGCGTATAGAGAATAATAACAATATCAAAGAGAAGGCTACTTCTTTTAGAGGTACGATTAATCTGGAACCAAATGCAAAGCTGATAATAGATGGTGTTGCCGATTTCAGTGGGGCAACCATTAATATGGGTGAAGGTGCTACTTTGCAGGTGAACGGTGGTTTAGCTCAGTTTATGTCTAATACAATAATTAACGCAACCGGACCAGGTGCAAATATTATAGCAAATAAAGGGGGAACGATTGGAAGTGTAATATTAAAGGGAAGCGGACCTGTTTTGACTGTAAAGGGAGATGCTAGTTTTACTGGTGGTCTTACCTTGAGTGGAGATTCGGTATTGCGGGTAACAGGGGATGCCACGAGGCGTGACACCACTACGGTCAGTGCGTTGGGTAATGGCACAATCAGAATCGAAGGGTCTTGTGCTCCATATAGAGCCGTTACGGTTACAGGAGATGATTCTGTCTTGACATTAGATGGGGACGTGAGCTTTAATAGTCCGATAAATTTTAATGAAGGCGGAACACTGCATGTAACAGGAAAAGCGGGCTTTGGCGGAAGTGCAACAATCAATGCTTCCGGAAAAGCGGCGATTAGGGTGGAGGGTGATTGTGCGGATTTTAACGTTGTCACGGTCACAGGAGAGAACTCCGTCCTGACAATAGATGGAGATGCGGGCTTTAATAGTCCGATAAATTTTGACGAAGGCGGAACACTGCATGTAACAGGAAAAGTGGACTTTGGCAGAAGTGCAACAATCAACGCTTCCGGAAAAGCGGCGATTAGGGTGGAGGGTGATTGTTCGGATTTTAACGTTGTCACAGTCACAGGAGAGAACTCCGTCCTGACAATAGATGGAGATGCGGGCTTTGCAGATAAAATCAATCTAAGTGACAATAGTACGGTACGAGTGACAGGAGATGCCGGATTCGGATATTATCCATCAGTCACTGGTCAAGGTACTGTTTCTGTAGGAAATTATACATGTGATACTAATAGTACATTTCAATTAGCGGAAAAAATTACTCTCAATATAGAGAACGGATTAACGGTGGCAGGTCGTGGGTCGTTGTCTTTTGAGGGAATGGGGTCATTAAAATTTGATGATGGCTGCGAAGCCCTGATAAATAGCAATACCAGTTTGAATTTAGGGACCAACATAGAAGTATCAGACAGTGGTACATTGGTCATGAAGGGGACTGGAGAGTTAATCTGCAAGGATGGATGTAAAGTATCTGCAGGTACTGTCAGAATAGACAGTTCTCTTCCTTTTAGCTATGAAACTCTCATCATAGGTAACGGCGGCAGATTGGAAATTGAAACTTCGGAGGATACGAGGACTTTTTCCCAAGACAATGGAAATCTGAATATAGAAGGGGGAACGGTATTCATTAACGGCAGCTTTCTCCAAAATCCAAATGAACAAGATATGCCAGGTAATATTCTTATAAGTGACGGTGGGAGTCTGGAAGTAGGAACAACCGCAACTCCCGGGGATCTGATACAGAAACAGGGAATGCTGCATATAAATTCAGGAACGGTGCATGTAACCGGAAACCATGACCTGTCGACCGGAAGTGTTCTTGAACTGGGGGCAGGCAGTGTACTGGAGGTGGACGGAAATTTTGTAAAGAATTCCGGAACGGGTGCCTCCTATACGGAAGGAACCATAAAGGTAGGGAAGGATGTTGATCTGAGAGACAGCTTTAACGGTACTGAAAATTTCAGGCTGATTATGAACGGAAATGATGGCCAGAAGATTATATCAAAGAATTCCAGAAATAAACTTAATGTTCAGCTCGAAGGACGGAACGTTACGACAGTTGGAGCTTTTGAGCCTACTCTGTATTCCGGCGGGGCTATTACACCGGATGGAGGAACCCTGGTGGTCACGGGTTTGAAGGTGAATGGCTGTGAGCTGAAAGTGAATGGCGATGTGGAAGCCTCGGGAAAGGTTGATGTGGGAGGGAAAACAGGTCGTCTTGAGGTTATGGGAGATTATGTTCAGCCATCGGATTATCTGAAGCTGAATGGCGGAGAGGTAATAATAGGCGGGGATTACAGAATACAGAAAAAGGGTAACGATGGAAAGTACAGTGTCGGTTTGGGTGGTCTGATCATGGATAATCCAAACCCAAAAGAACCATCGACAAGCCGCCTGACGGTAAATGGCAGTCTTTATATGGAATCATCCAATGCATCCCGTTACAGCTATTGGGGAACGATGACAGTAAAGGGGAATATCGAACAGAAGAAGGCGGGCGGTTTTGACAAGTTTGATGGGTATGGAGATTTCCGTCTGATTCTGGCAGGAGATGGTCCTCAAACCGTGTCTATAGAAAGCAAGGACAGTGTATTAAATCAACTGGAATTAAAGAATCAGAATGTTACCGTAAAAGGATATTTAAATGCAAAGCTTGCTGCCGATGGCACGATCTCTCTTCCTGCTCAAGGATCATTGGAGTTGACAGGCCTGGAGCTTCAGGGCAATAAATTGACTATAAAGGGCGGCACGGATAGTCTGGTGAAGGCCAGTGGCAATGTGGATATAGGAGGAAGCGGCGGGCATCTTGTGGTGCCGGGAGATTTCATGCAGTCTTCAGGAATTCTCCGCATCGGGGAAGGAACCATGGACGTGGGTAATGACCTGTTGATTATGGACAAAGACGATAATAAAAATTACAAAACAGGAGAGGGCAGCCTGATTATGACAGGATCTAAGGGCATGTTGAATGTCAAAGGAGATCTCGTTGTCCAGTCCAGGAGAAACACGACATTAAGTAGCGGAACTCTGGTTTTGTCAGGTAATCTTGTCCAGCGGAAAGGGGAAGACGGACGTGGAACCGGATATGTCAATGGCACCTCGACCAACCACAAGCTTATTCTGGCAGGAGACGGTCCGCAGAACATCATATTTGATAACGAAAAGGGAATGGTTGGGACTCTTCAGCTGACAAAGGATAAGTCCGAGTATGGATTTGATCCGGATGAGGTCAGTATGAAGGTTACTACAGGTTCAGATCCTACACCGGATCCACCTGCACCATCACCAAAGCCGCCTGTACCATCGCCGAAGCCGCCGGCACCATCACCGGGTCCACAGCCTTCCGACTGGCCTTTCAGTGATGTCCCGGTAAATCCCGGCAACTGGCGTTATGACAGCATTAAATATGTTTATGACAATGAGATTATGAACGGTATCAGCGGCACCACCCGTTTTGAACCTGACGGATCTTTGACCAGAGGCATGTTCGCCACGGTGCTGTACCGCATGGCGGGGGAACCGCCCGTGGATGGAGAAAACTGCTTTGCGGATGTGCGGGATGACAAATACTATGTGCAAGCGATTATCTGGGCTTATGACAAGAAAATTGTGGGAGGTCTGGATGGAGGTACCCGCTTTGAACCGGAAGAATTCATTACCAGGGAGCAGATTGCCAAGATGCTGTATGAATTTGGCAAATCCCAGGGGTACACTTTGGATGATTCGGCAGATCTTAGCGGATTTCCGGATAATTCTGATGTAAGCGGCTGGGCTCTTGATTATATGCGATGGGCGGTCGGCAGCGGCATGATTAACGGAAAGAATATAGGCGGTGCGTATTATCTTGATCCCAAGGGTAATGCCACTAGGGCTGAATGTGCGGCAATGCTGACAAGATTTATGAAAAATATACATTAAAAAGAGGGCATCCGCCGGAACTTTCCGGCGGATGCTTTTTCCTGTTATTGGAGTTAAATGTTGTGAGGTGTCTGTCCGTCTGCTATAATAGGCTGTGGATACTTAACAGAAAGGTAAAAGTAAAAATGGACATACAATATCTCCTCTTTCTACAAAATTTCCGGGAGGCCGCAGGCTGCGTCCTGGACTCCTTTTTTCTTGGTATAACGGCTCTGGGAGAGCAGCCCCTCACCTTTCTCCTGCTTGCCTTTATTTACTGGTGTGTGGACAAGCGGGCGGGACAGCGCATGGCGCTCAATGTGTCCGTTGCCTGTACTCTGAATCAGTTTGTCAAGTGGAAATGCCGGGTGGAACGGCCCTGGATCCGGGACGGGAGGATTCTTCCGGTGTCACAGGCGCTTTCCGGGGCGGGAGGTTATTCCTTTCCAAGCGGCCATACCCAGAGAGCGGCGGCGGTGTGGGGAGCTCTTGGAGCCTTTTGCCTTAAGGGGAAGGAGCGGCTTCTTGCGGGAGCGTGCTTTTTGATACTTGCCCTGATTTCCTTTTCCAGGAATTTTCTGGGCGTGCATACGCCCCAGGATGTTCTGGCGGCGCTGGCGGCTGGCGCTGTTCTGATTTTTCTTATCGAGAAGCTTCTGGCCTGGGTAGAGGGCGGCGGAAACAGGGATCTTATTCTTGCGGCGGCAGGCTGCGGGGTCTGTTTCTTTCCCATGCTGTGGGCAGGATGCCTTTCCAACGCCGGGGCGGGAATGGGATTCTGGATTGGATGGGTTTTGGAGAGACGTTTTGTCTCCTTTCAAGACGAGGGAACCTGGCCGGAGAAAATAATGCGCTTTTTCATGGGAGGTATGGGTGTTCTGTTTCTCCAGCAGGTACTGCCGGCGGCGCTGCGCCTTATGATGGAGGCAAAGTATGCGGGATTTTTTACTTCCTTCTGTCTTGCGGTTTTTATCATGGCAGGCTATCCCTTCTTTTTTTCCCGGAGGGAGCGGTATAAAGCCGGGATACTGCTTGCGGCCTGCGGGATACTGACGGTTCTTGTATTTTCCGGATGGCAGACCCGCAGAATACATGCGGCGGCTCAGACGGCCGAAACCGCCGATACTGTGAAGGAGGCGGCAAAGACGCAGGAAGCCCAAACGCAGGAGCCTGTACAGGAAGCGGCGGAAAGTGAAGCTCCATCGAGTGAAGATAAGACGGATGTCCTTCTTCCGGCTATCATTGCCCACAGGGGCTACTCCTCGCAGTTCCCGGAAAATACGCTTGCTTCCTTTGAGGGTGCCTTTGATATCGGTGCGGACTATATCGAGCTGGATGTGCAGATGACCAGAGACGGAGAGGCGGTGGTATTTCATGATGACAGTCTGAGCCGGATCACGGGTGCGGAGGGGACGATTGCCGATTATACTTATGAGGAACTGCTTTTGCTGGATGCCGGGAGCTGGTTCGATGCTTCTTTTGCGGGAGAGAGGATTCCCACTCTGGACCAGGCGCTGGATTTGACTGCCGGGCATGGCGGAAGAATTTACCTTGAGCTTAAGGATATGGGAGAGAGGCCGGGATTTGAGGAGGCGGTTCTTGAGGCGGTGGCAGAGCGCGGAATGACTGCGCAGTGTATTTTTGCCTCCTTCAACTATTCCTACCTGACACATTTAAAGGAACTGGACGCATCCCTTCAGATTCTTTATAATACCACCGGGGCGGATCCCGGAGTCGTTTCAGAATATCCGGCTGATTACTATGGATTCCATCTGGAGGCGGTCACTCCCTCCATGATCGAGGCGGCCCATAGGGCCGGGAGCCAGGCTTTTGTCTGGACGGCCAATGAGCCTGCTTCCATGACGGCGCTGAGAGATATGGGAGCGGATGGGATCGTGACGAACCATCCCGGACTTGCCAGGGTAATTCTACGGCCCGAGTACAGCTATCTGGCGGAAAATTTCCAGGGCAGTGTCACGCTTCCGGGACTTTACGGCGGAAATCTCCCGGAGAACTGTGGAGACTTCGTGGTGCAGGGATTTACCAAAGCGGGAACCGTACTTGCGGTCTCTGCCTACAGCAAATCCGGGGAATATAACAGTGTGCTGTTTTTGATGAACATGCAGGGAAAGCTGCTGCGGATAGTGGATCTGGGATTTAAGGCGCATACCGGCGGCATTTCGTATGACGGGGCTCATGACCTGATTTGGGTCACGGGACCGGAGGGAATGGTTTATGCGCTCTCCTGGAAGGATATTCTGGAGGAAACCTATCAGGGAGAGATTCAGATCAGCTTTGATGCGGGACTGGTAAATCACAATGGTTCCAGGGTTGCGTCTTTCCTTACCTGCGACGGTGCGGATCTCTATGTGGGTTCTTACGTGGACGGTGCGGCGGGTGTGCTGAACCGGTATGATATTTCGGATCCCGGCAGTCCCGTATTGCTGTCTGCAGTATCTATTCCTCAGAGGATACAGGGGATCACGTTTAAGACGGATGCGCCGTCCGGTGTGAAATATATGCTTTTAAGCCAGGGCTATCAGACACAGGACAGCTGTCTGCTCAGCTTTGTGTATGACGAACAGACTGCGGAGTATGCGCAGCCCATGGAGAGCCGCACGCTTCCTGAGGGAGTGGAGCAGATCCAGATGACAGGCAGAGGAATGTATATTTTGTTTGAATCTGCGGCGAGACCCTACCGTGCCACCGCCAGGATTCCCAACGATCAGATATATCTGGTGAGAGAGTAGACATATGGAAATCTCCCTTATTGTATAACACACCCTGATTGTGGTACAATAGCTTAAATATATGGAAAGCAATGAGGATGGAGCATGAAGATCAAGGTATCGAATTATATTGCCGAAAAGCTGGTGGAGGAGGGAATCCGGCATGTCTTTTCCGTTACGGGCGGAGGAGCCATGCACCTGAATGACGGCCTGGGACATCAGAAGGGACTTCACTGTGTTTATAATCATCATGAGCAGGCCTGCGCCATTGCGGCGGAGTGCTATGCGAGAATAGAGAACCGGATCGCCGCCGTCTGCGTGACCACGGGACCGGGGGGAACCAACGCTATCACCGGCGTGGTGGGCGGATGGCTGGATTCCATTCCCATGCTGATCCTGTCCGGGCAGGTGAGGTACGACACCACCGCAAGATGGTCCGGGGTGGGCATCCGCGCGCTGGGGGATCAGGAGTTTGATATCTGCCGGGCGGTGGAATGTATGACGAAATACTGCGAGATGGTGACAGATCCGCACAGAATCCGTTACTGTCTGGAAAAGGCGCTTTATCTTGCCAGATCCGGGCGGCCGGGTCCCTGCTGGCTGGATATTCCCATGAATGTCCAGGGAGCCTTTGTGGAGAAGGAGGAGCTTGCGGGATTTGATGCGGCGGATTATGAGGCCGGGGGAACCGGCTGGGGCTGTTTGGATGAGAATGCGGGCGCACAGGCGCAGGACTATGCGGGAAAGGGAGAAAAGAGGCAGGTTCTGCCGGAGCCCTTAAGTCAGGATGTGCTCATTCAGATTATAGATAAAATAAAAAATGCAAAGAGACCTGTATTTAATGCGGGAAACGGGATTCGGATTGCCGGGGGGCATGAGGAGTTCCTTGAGCTTGTGGAGCTTCTGGGGATTCCGGTGGTTACAGGTTGGAACAGTATTGATACGATTTGGGATGAGCATTCGCTGTATGTGGGACGGGCCGGACATATGGGAGACCGTCCCGGTAATTTTGCGGTTCAGAACAGCGATCTTGTGCTCTCCGTGGGAAGCCGTCTGAGTATCCGTCAGGTGGGCTATAATTATCCTGCCTGGGCCAGGGAAGCCTATGTGATTATGAATGACGTGGACCGGGAGGAGCTCAGAAAGCCGACTCTTCATGTGGAGCTGCCGGTACATGCGGATTCCCGTGTGTTTATGGAGGCCTTGATTCAGGAGCTTAAGAATAAGAAGGAAAAGGGAGAGATTTCTTTTCCCGTGTTCGGAGGCGGTGAGGGGATAAAGGGGACAAGCTGGATTGCCACCTGCAGGATGTGGAAGGAAAAATATCCCGTGGTTCTGCCCCGCCACATGGCTTGCACGGACGAGGAGCCTGTCAATGTATATGCCGCAGTAAAGGAGCTGGGCAGCCGGCTTTGCGAGAATCAGATCACGGTGGTCGGAAACGGGTCTGCCTGCGTGGTGGGCGGACATGCCTATATCATGAAAAAGGGACAGAGATTTATCTCCAATTCAGCCATAGCCTCCATGGGCTACGATCTGCCTGCGGCTATCGGGGCCTGGTTTGCCGGGAGCAGCGCAGACATTATTCTCCTTACCGGGGACGGCAGTATTCAGATGAATCTGCAGGAGCTTCAGACCATAATCCATCACCGCATGGGAATCAAGATATTTCTGATTAACAACGGAGGATATCATTCCATCCGCCAGAGCCAGAAAAATTTCTTTGGAGAGCCTCTGGTGGGAGTGGGAGTTGACAGCGGCTTTGAGGGGCCTGATCTGAGCTTTCCGCAGATGGAGAAGCTTGCGGAGGCTTACGGTTATCCTTATTTTGCCGCATACCATAACAGCGGGCTTGCCGGAGCCATAGAGAGGACGCTTGCGGTACAGGGACCTGCCATCTGCGAGTTTTTTGTGAGCTGCGACCAGAACTTTGAGCCCAAATCCTCCTCAAAAAGACTGCCGGACGGAACCATGATCTCCCCTCCTTTGGAGGATCTTGCCCCCTTCCTTTCCGAAGAGGAGATGGAGGAAAA
>CAJUIO010000008.1:0-34709 GCA_910586025.1 uncultured Lachnospiraceae bacterium | reverse complement strand
GTGGTTATTTTGGCCGGCGGGATGCCCAGCACTCTCACGGATGAGAGGGAAAAGCTGCCAAAACCTATGGTAAAAATAGGAGAGAAGCCCATTTTATGGCATATTATGAAGAAATATGCCGCTCAGGGCTTCCATGAGTTTGTAATCTGCGCCGGATTTAAGATCAATGTGATCAAAGATTATTTCAGAGACTTCTATATCTATCAGTCGGATATCACGGTGGATCTGCGGACCAACAGCATCAGGATCCACAAAAATATCTCCGAGGACTGGAAGGTTACCGTGGTGGATACGGGGCTTTATTCAGCCACCGGGCAGAGGGTGAGTCAGGTGGAGCGGTATATTGACGGTGATTCCTTCATCGTCACGTATGGCGACTGTCTGGATGATATTGACGTTAATGATGTGATCGAGTATCACAGAAGGCAGGGGAAGCTTGCCACCATGGTGGTGGCAAGGCCAAGCGGAAGACACAGCCTGCTTGCTCTCGATCAGTCGGGAAATTATCTGGGAAAACGCAAGGCGTTAAGCCAGGAGGCGTGGACCAATACGGGCACCTATGTCCTGGACAAAAGCGCCTTTAATTTCATGACAGGAAACTACAGTCTGGAAAACCAGTTTCTGGAGCGGCTTGTTCAGAGAAGCCAGATTGACACTTACCGCCACGAGGGCTTCTGGAGCCCGGTGGAGACAAAGAGGGATTTCGAACAGATGCAGAACCTCTGGAATGCGGGAGAAGCGCCCTGGAAATCCTGGCAGGAAGGATAAAAGGAATTATGAAGGTAGTTATTTTGGCTGGCGGTCTTGGCAGCAGGCTCAGCGAGGAGACCGACATAAAGCCCAAGCCCATGGTTGAGATCGGGGGCAGGCCGATTTTGTGGCATATCATGAAAATATATTCCGCCTGGGGCTTTCAGGAGTTTATCATCTGCTGCGGCTACAAGGGGCACATGATCAAGGAGTACTTCATTCACTACCATCTGTATGAGACTGATACCACCTTTGACCTTGCGCACGGGGTGTGCACGGATCACGGCAGCGCCACGGAGCCCTGGCAGGTGACCCTTGCCAACACGGGACATCTGACGCTGACATCAGGCCGGCTGATGCGGATCAGGGAATATATCGGCGGGGATCCGGAATTTCTGCTGACATACGGAGACGGAGTGGGAGATGTGAATATTCAAAGGCTTCTGGACTTTCACCATTCTCATGGCAGGACGGCCACGATTACGACCACCAGGCCGGAGGGGCGCTTCGGCGCCATTAAGATTGACGAGAAGGGATGCGTGGAGAGCTTCAAGGAGAAGGCGAGAAAGGACCAGTCCTGGGTGAATGCGGGATTTATGGTTCTGAACAGAAATATATTCGATTATCTGGGAGACGGAAGGACAATGCTGGAGGACGCACCTTTTGAGAGGCTGGCTTCGGAAGGAGAGATGATGGCCTACCGTCACGACGGGTTCTGGTCCCCCATGGATAATATACATGATCGGAGTCATCTGGAGACACTCTGGGAAAAGGGGGAAGCTCCATGGAAGATATGGTAGTTATGGCAGGGAAGAAAGAGGAAAACAGCATGAACAGGGAAAATCAGGCAAGAGACAGGGAACAGATACTGGATTTGGTGAGAGAATATTATGACAAGTACCATGCGGGCAAAAAGGAGTACACAAAGGGCGATCGCATTCCTTATGCCTCCCGGGTGTATGACAGCCAGGAGATGACAAATCTGGTGGACAGCGCTCTGGAATTCTGGCTGACCTCCGGCAGATACACGCAGCGGTTTGAGGAGGAGTTTGCCAGGTATCTGAAGGTGCGGTTCTGCTCCTTGGTGAATTCCGGTTCCTCCGCCAATCTCCTTGCCTTTATGGCTCTCACTTCCCCGCTTCTTAAAGATAGGAGGATTCGTAGGGGGGACGAGGTGATCACGGTGGCGGCAGGATTTCCCACCACGATTTCTCCCATAGTTCAATACGGGGCCGTGCCGGTATTCGTGGATGTCACCATTCCGCAGTACAATATTGACGTGACAAGGCTTGAGGAGGCTTACAGCGCAAAGACAAAGGCGGTAATGCTGGCCCATACGCTGGGGAATCCCTTTGACCTGAAGGCGGTGAAGGATTTCTGTGACCGGCACGGGCTCTGGCTGATTGAAGATAACTGTGATGCCCTTGGCAGCGAGTACACGCTGGACGGAAAGACCTTCCTTACCGGAACCGTGGGTGATATCGGAACCTCCAGCTTCTATCCGCCCCATCACATGACCATGGGGGAGGGAGGCGCTGTCTATACGGATAATCCGCTGCTTCACAAGTGTATCCGTTCTTTCAGGGACTGGGGACGTGACTGCTCCTGCCCTCCTGGCAGGGACGGGCTGTGCGGCCACAGGTACGACAGACAGTACGGACAGCTTCCGGCAGGGTATGATCACAAATATGTTTATTCACATTTCGGCTATAATTTGAAGGCCACGGATCTTCAGGCTTCCATCGGCTGCGCACAGCTGGAAAAATTCCCGTCCTTTGTGGAGAGAAGAAAGGAAAACTTCGCATATCTGAGACAGCTTCTTGAGGATGCGGAGAATAACTTTATTCTGCCTAAGGCCTGTGAGAACAGCTCTCCCAGCTGGTTCGGATTTCTTTTAACCTGCAGGGAGGGAACGGAGCGCAGCCGCGTGGTTCCTTATGTGGAGGAGCACGGGGTACAGACCAGAATGCTCTTTGCAGGGAATCTGGTCAAGCATCCCTGTTTTGACGAGCTGCGGGATCTGGGGTCAGGCTACCGCGTGGTCGGGAGTCTTGAAAATACGGACCGTATCATGCGGGATACTTTCTGGGTCGGAGTATATCCCGGCATGACAAGGGATATGCTGGAATATATGGCGGAGACAATCAAGGAGGCGGCGCGTGACTGATTTGGAATTTTTCAGAGGAAAAAGAGTGCTCGTGACAGGGCATACCGGCTTCAAGGGAAGCTGGCTGTGCCGTATGCTGATCCGGGCGGGGGCTGATCTGACCGGATATGCCCTTAACGCTCCGGAGGGTCCCGGGCTTTTCAGCATACTGAGGCTGGAGGATGAGATGGATTCCGTCTGCGGGGATGTCCGGGATCTGGCCCATCTGCAGGCGGTTTTTCAGCGGAAAAAGCCGGAAATCGTCCTGCATCTTGCGGCCCAGCCTATTGTGAGGGAGTCTTACGAAAATCCTGTCTACACCTATGAGACAAATGTGATGGGAACGGTTCATGTGCTGGAATGTGTCAGGCGGCAGGATTGCGTGAGATCCTTTGTGAATGTGACCACGGACAAGGTCTACCGGAACCGGGAGTGGGAATGGGGCTACCGGGAGGAGGAGGAGCTTGACGGCTTTGATCCCTACTCCAATTCCAAATCCTGCTCGGAGCTTGTGACCGGCTGCTACAGGAATTCTTTTTTTGACGGGAGCGGGCCCGCCGTTTCAACCGCCCGGGCGGGGAACGTGATCGGCGGCGGTGACTTTGCCAGAGACAGGATTGTGCCGGACTGTATCAGGGGGGCTGTGAAGGGGGAGGAGATCATTGTGCGTAACCCCTATTCCGTCCGCCCGTATCAGCATGTGCTGGAGCCGGCGGCGGTCTATCTCATGATTGCCGGGAAGCAGTATGAGAATCCCTCTCTGGCTGGAAGCTACAATGTGGGACCGGGGGAGGAGGACTGTCTGACCACCGGGGAGCTGGTCAACCGCTTTTGTGACCTGTGGAACAGGAAAAACGGATTAAAGGCCGGATCGGAGATCCGGTGGAGGGACCGGCATGACGGCGGCCCTCATGAGGCTAATTTTCTGAAGCTGGACTGTTCCAGACTGAAAGCCCGGTTTGGCTGGAGGCCGGTCTGGAATATAGATAAGGCGCTGGAAAAGACCGTGGAGTGGTTTACGGCTTACGCATCCGGCGGGGATCTGATAAAGTGTGTGGATGAGCAGATTGATGAATTTATAAATGCGGGAAAGGATGTTTGATTTATGAAGGTATTAGTGACAGGAGTGGCGGGCCAGCTTGGCCATGACGTGATGAATGAGCTGGCAAAGAGAAATTACGAGGGGATCGGCTCCGACCTTGCCCCTGCCTACAGCGGCATTGCGGACGGCACGGCGGTCACCCGCATGCCCTATGTTTCCATGGATATCACGGACAGGGAGGCTGTCAGGAATATTATTTTACAGCAACGGCCTGATGTGGTGGTTCACTGCGCCGCATGGACTGCAGTGGATCTGGCTGAGGATGACGACAAGGTGGAGAAGGTGCGTCTCGTGAATGCCGCAGGCACGGAGTATATAGCCCTTGCCTGCAGGGAGCTGAACTGCAAGATGGTTTATCTTTCCACAGACTATGTTTTTGACGGACAGGGTACGCAGCCCTGGGAGCCGGACTGCAGGGATTATGAGCCGCAGAATGTCTATGGAAGGACCAAGCTGGAGGGAGAGCGCGCCGTAGCGGAGAATCTGGAAAAATACTTTATCGTGCGGATCGCCTGGGTTTTTGGCGTGAACGGAAAGAATTTTATCAAGACCATGCTGAATCTGGGAAAGACACATGATAAGATCAGGGTGGTCAGCGACCAGGTCGGAACGCCCACCTATACCTATGACCTGGCAAGGCTTTTGGTGGATATGATCGAGACGGACAGGTACGGCTATTACCATGCCACCAATGAGGGAGGCTATATCAGCTGGTATGACTTTACGGTGGAGATTTTCAGGCAGGCGGCGGAAATGGGACGGACGGAGTATGCTCCGGAGCGTCTTAAGGTGGTTCCCGTCACTACGCAGGAATACGGGATTTCCAAGGCGAAGCGTCCTTTTAATTCCAGACTTGATAAGAGAAAGCTTGTGGATAACGGTTTTTGTCCTCTTCCCACATGGCAGGATGCGCTCGGCAGATATCTGAGAGAAATAGAGTTTTAGTATAAAGGTGCGGTTAATAGCCGCACCTTTTACTTATGATATACCGGGGCCTGCCCTTGATCTCGTCATAAATCCTGGAAATATAATGGCCGATGATTCCCAGGCTGATCATAAGCACGCTCCCGATTATGAGCTGCAGGAGAATCACGGTGGTGAAGCCCTCCAGAGCGTTTCCGGTGAAGTACCGGTACAGGGACTGCAGTCCGAGAAGGAAGGAAAATAACAGCATAATCCAGCCCATGAGGGTCACAAACTGCATGGGGGCTCCGGAAAAGGAAGTGATATTACGGATGGCGTATCGGGTAAGGCTCATCAGAGACCATTTGGAGGCTCCCACCGTGCGCTCCTGCACTTCAAAGGGCACTGTGGCGGTCTTAAAGCCGATCCAGGAGGACAGGGCGCGGAAAAAGGGAGCCCGCTCCGGGAGGATCAGAAGAGCGTCTATGGCCCGCCGGTCCAGAAGCTTGAAGTCTGATGCGTCAGCCATGTCGATTCCGGTCACCTTGCTTATGATTCCGTAAAAACCGTTGGCGCACAGGGTATGCAGGGGATTTTCCCTGCCCCGGGAGGCCTTGCGTCCCTCCACCACCTCATAGCCCTCCTCCCAGAGACGATACATGGGCACAATGGTCTCGGGAGGATGCTGCAGGTCGCAGTCCATAATGACACAGCAATTTCCGGCCGCACTCTCAAGTCCTGCGAAAATGGCCGATTCCTTTCCGAAGTTGCGGGAGAAGGAAATCCCCTTTACTTCCGGGTTTGCGGCGGAAAGCCGGCTGATATTGGGATAAGTGAGATCCCTGGAGCCGTCGTCCACAAAAAGGATCTCAAAGGGAATCTGTTCTCTGTCAAGAATTTCTTTTACGGTATAAAAGGTCTTGCCGATCATGTCCTGCTCATTGTAGGAGGGTATGATCACGGAAAGTAATCTGCCGTCTCGAATATCCATATAAACTCCTGTTAAGCTTAATGTTTTTTTATAGTATAAAATAGAAACCGGATTTTTGCAAATCGGTATTTCAGGTCTGTGCGGCATGTCAACAACGGCAATTGACAGAAATCCCCAAAAACACTAGTATTATATATAGGAAAAACGATTTACCTGCATAAGAGAGAAAGGATGGAGACGATTATGATCAGAGAAGCGAGAACAGAGAACGGATGGGTCAGGGGGATAGAGGCCGCTGATCCCAGGATAACGGCGTTCAGGGGGATTCCGTTTGCCGCTCCTCCCGTGGGGGAAAACCGGTGGAGGGCGCCGCAGCCCTGTAAAGATTGGGAAGGCGTTCGGGATGCGTCCCGGTTTGCACCTGTTTCCATGCAGAATATACCGGGACTTGGGGATGACATTTACTGCAGGGAATGGCATGTGGACCCGGATATCCCCATGAGTGAGGACTGTCTGTACCTTAACATCTGGACCGGGGCAGGAAAGGAAAACGAGAAGCTGCCTGTGCTGGTATGGTTTTTCGGAGGGGGACTGCAGTGCGGTTACACGGCGGAGATGGAGTTTGACGGAGAGAGACTGGCCCGGCGGGGCATTGTGGTGGTATCTGTCAATTACAGAGTCAATGTGTTCGGTTTTCTGGCGCATCCGCAGCTTACGTCGCAGCAGCCGGACGCACCTGCGAATTTCGGCAGCCTTGACCAGCAGGCGGGACTTCGGTGGGTGCTCCGGAATATAGCGGCCTTTGGAGGCGATCCGGAAAATGTCACGATTGCGGGACAGTCCGCGGGCGGCGGAAGCGTGCTTAGCCAGATGACCTGCCCGGATAATTTCGGAATGTTCCAGAAGGCGGTAATCATGAGCGCCATGATCCGCAGCCCTTACGAGGAAGGCGGCGTGGGAGTTCCGCAGCCCTTATGGGAAGCGGAGGAGAACGGGCAGCATTTTTTCGGCTTTCTGGGGGTGTCCTGCCTGGAAGAGGCGAGAAAGCTTGATGCGGCTTTTATCCGGGACAAATATGCGGAATATCTGAGGACTTTTTCCGGGATGTGTCCGCCCATGTGCACAGCCCTGGACGACCGCTTCTGTGTGGGAGACCCCATGGAGCTGTTCCTTGCAGGGAAGCATGCGGATGTGGCTGTTATGGCCGGAAACACGTCGGATGAGTTCCTCAATTTTATTCCGGCGGACAGTGAAGAGGAGCTGGAGGAGAGGGCGAAGGAGCTGTTTGGTGAGGAGGCGGATACCTTCCTTGCCTTCCCGGAGAGCAGAAGGCGGGATGAACGGCGGGGATATGCCGGGGTGAGCGGTACAGAATGTACCATAAAGGGCATTTTCGCCAATGAAAAGGGAGAGCACGGGGAGCGCTATTATTATCGCTTTGATCCGGATATTCCGGGATGGGATCAACCCGGAACCTTCCATTCCTCGGATCTGTGGTTTTTCTTTGAAACTTTGGCGAAGTGCTGGCGGCCCTTTGTGGGGCATCATTATGATCTTGCCAGAAAGATGTGCACCTACTGGGCAAACTTTATAAAGACAGGAAATCCCAACGGCCTGGATGCGGACGGCAGCGCACTGGAGGAGTGGAGGCCCTATACGAAAGAAAACCCCTGTGGGATGGCGTTTGAATCCGCAGGACCGAGAGCGCTTGACGGGGAAGAGACAGCCTTTGCCTCGTTTCTCACAGACAGAATTATCCGGAGCATGGAGAGAGGGAAGGTGTGGCAGGACGGCTGAATCATCCAAATGATTTCCTTGCGAGGATTTACGCCCAGGTGGCCGCATCTGCATTGGGACTGTGTGAGGAGTAACGATTTTCTTTTGTGGAAACGGACGAAAAATATAGTGCAAAAATATAAAATATAGACAAAGTGTATATTGAAGGGCACAATATCATTGACATAATGCACGATATAAATTAATATAAGAGAAAGCAGGTAAATCGATCAACAAAGAAAAATTGACTAAAAGGAGTTGGCAGGAAATGGGGAGACTGACAATCCGGACCAGTGAAAAAATCACGAGGACGGCGCCAAATCTGTACGGTATCTTTCTTGAGGACATCAGCCGGGCGGTGGACGGGGGACTTTATCCGGAGCTGATCCGCAACAGGAGCTTTGAGGATTCTCTGCTTCCTGAGGGCTGTAATTCCGTACAGGACGGATATGCCTTTGAGACGGACTGGGGCTGGCGTGACGAATTTAACGGCGGAGAAGGGCTTTCAAAATGGGTGAGGAACAACGGGATTAAGAAAACACCTGTTCCAGCCTGGTATGTGAAGGATGCTTCAATGGTTCTGGATCATGAACACACGCTGAATTCGCACAGGAAGGCTTCGCTGTGCGTGGATTTTCTTCCTGACGGAAGACTTGAGAATGTGGGGTTTTGCGGAATCCCGCAGAAGGAAGGGGAGAATTATCATTTTTACATGTTTGCCAGGGCCGCGGAAACGGTGGAGCTGGAGCTTTTCATAGCAAAGGCATCCGGAGAGGCGGCCGGAGGCGAAGAAGAGTTTCCGGTCGGAAAGCTGCGGATAGAGGGGGATGCCTGGAAGCGCTACGATCTGGAATATCGGGCCGGAAGCGACGGCGGGAATTTAAAGCTTGTCATGGCCTGTCCCGGCGGCGGGAAGCTTGGCATCGGCTTTGTTTCCCTGATGCCTCTTAATACCTTCATGGGACACGGGCTGCGCTGCGACATCGCGGGAAAGCTCAAGGGCTTGAAGCCGAAGTTTTTCCGTTTTCCGGGAGGCTGTATCGTGGAGGGATTCACGCCCTCTACCATGTGGCGGTTTGCTGATACCGTAGGACCGGTCTGGGAACGTCCGGGAAAGCTTCTGATGTGGCATTACCGGACCTATGACGGCGTGGGGTTCCACGAGTATTTACAGTTCTGCGAGGATCTGGATATGGAGCCTTTGTATGTCTGCAACTGCGGGATGACCTGCCAGGCGAGAAAATCGGTTCTGCTTGAGGGCAGCGCTTTTGATGAGACTCTGGAAGATCTCATGAACGCTATCGAATATGCCGTGGGAGATAAGGATACGAAGTGGGGATCCCTCCGGGCCAGGATGGGGCATCCTGAGCCTTTCAGGCTGAACTATATTGAAATCGGAAACGAGAACTGGGGAGAGGCTTACGAAAAGCGGTATGAGATTTTCTACCGTGCCATCAAGGACAAATATCCCCATATCTGCTGTATCGCCGATTCCCATCTTGAAGAGAAGGGACAGGAGGTGCAGATTGTAGATGAACACTATTACGACACGGCAGAATGGTTTGCGGAGAATACGGAAAAATTCGACAGCTACGACCGCAGCGGCCCGGAAATCTTCCTGGGAGAGGTGGCCGTGGTGAGAGGCTACGTGGGAGAGCTGTACGGGGCGCTCGGCGAGGCGGCTTTTTTTACCGGGGTGGAGAGGAATCAGGACATTGTGACACTGGCCTCCTATGCGCCGCTTCTGGAAAACGTGAATTATCAGTCATGGTTTCCGAACCTGATTCGTTTTAACGGCAGAGAGAGCTTTGGAATTCCCAGCTATTACATATGGAAGCTCTTCGGAAGCTTCAGGGGCGATTACGTGGTGCGGGCCAGGCTGGAAAGCGCACGGATCGCAAGGCCCCTTAAGGGGCGGCTGGCACTGCTTGGCAGGACGGGAGTGCAGTTCCGCAATCCTCTCTGGAACGGAGAGGTGCAGGCCGTGACCCATGAGGTGATGGGCAGGGTAAGGCAGGCCGGGGACGGCTTTGTGGTGAGGCAGCCGGATGAAGAACAGATTGCGGAGAGCCGCCGTCATTTCGGGGCGAAGCTGGATGAGATCCTTGTGATTTTCGGAGACGAGACCAGGCAGAACGGAACCTTTGAGATCGAGCTGTTCCAGGAAAAGGGAAGAGAGTTTCTTCTTGGGCTTTTTCCCTCCCGAATGCCGGATACTGCATATATCAGCGATGAGACAAATCCTCCGGCTGAGTGGAATGTGGAAAATGTAAAGCCGATCCTGTGGAAGAGCGACGGAAAAACTCATGTGCTGTTTGAGAAGGAGGGTCCCGTGACCAGGGAGCTGGCGAGATTTGAAGAGAGCGGGGAAGTGCGGGACGGCTTTTGCCGGTACGGCTACCGGACAGACGGTGAAAGGCTGCAGCTGTATCACGGTGCGGCGCTTGTGGGGGAGATGGCGCTCCCTTCCTTCCCGGCACAGAGCTGTGTCGTGACGGACACGCCTGAGAGTGTATTTATTAAGCTGGTCAACATGGCACAGGAAGAGACAAAGATAGAGATTGAACTGGACTGCGACGTAAAGAGCGCTTATCTGGCTCATGTGTTCACGGGTAAGAAGCGGGCGAAAAACAGCTTTGAGGATCCTGAATGTGTGAGCGACAGGACAGTAGAGCTGTCAGGAGCGGCACGGAATTTCACCTATGTGATGCAGGGGCTGTGCGTGGCCGTTCTGGAATTATTTAAGACGGGAGGCGGCAGATGAAACAATTTTTTCAAAATAAAAGAAAATTGAGAGGCTTTCGGGAGTTTTTGTATATTCTTCCCTTTCTGGCCCTGGTAGCGGTATTTTCTTACTATCCTCTTTATGGATGGGTTTATGCGTTTTTTGATTACAAACCGCCGTTTCCTCTTTCCATGGATCAGTTTGTGGGCTTTAAGTGGTTCAAATCCATGGTGGACACTCCGGTGAAAACGATTCAGCTTCTGAAGGTTCTGCGCAACACCTTCGCCATGAGCGGATTGAGCCTTTTGTTTTCCTGGTTCCCCATGATTTTCGCAGTGTTTCTCAATGAAATCAAGTGTGTGCCCTTTAAGAAGTTCGTGCAGACTGTGACGACCCTGCCCAACTTCATAAGCTGGGTGCTTGTGTACTCCATTGCCTACTGCCTGTTAAACAGCACGGGCGTGGTCAACTCGGTGATGATGAGTCTCGGCCTTATTGACTCCCCGCAGCTTTTCCTGCAGTCCTCCGAGCATGTGTGGCTTAAAATGTGGGTGTGGCTGACATGGAAAAACGCCGGCTGGTCGGCAATCATGTACATCGCCGCCATTACCGGAATCGATGACGAATTAAACGAGGCGGCGAGGGTGGACGGCGCTTCCAGGATGCAGATCATATGGCATATCACGATCCCCAGCATCCTTCCGACTTATTTTGTCCTGGTAATGTTAAGCCTTGCAAACTTCCTCTCAAACGGTATGGAGCAGTACTTTGTGTTTGCCAATGCGTTTAACAAGGAGAGTATCGAGGTGCTTGATCTTTACGTGTACAACCTGGCCATGGGAAGCGGCGGCTATTCTCTTTCCACGGCGATCAGTATTTTGAAGTCTGTTGTGAGTGTTCTGCTTTTATGCTGCACCAACGGATTTTCCAAGCTGGTCAGGGGCGAAGGCTTTATTTGACGGGGGTGTAGAGGATGAAACAAAAAAAGAAAAAGAGTGGAGTGAAATATAAGGTCAGTGCGGGCGACCGGATGATAAGCGTGGTCACTTATGTGATTTACTCGATCTTCGCCTTTGTGTGTGCCTATCCTTTTTACTATATTTTTATCAATACCATCAGCTCCAATGATCTGAGCCAGAGGGGCAAGGTGCTGTTTTGGCCAATGGAACTGCATTTTAACAACTACCAGCAGGTAATGCAGATCCCCGCATTGTTTTCGGCCCTTAAGATTTCCGTGGGAAGAACGGTGATCGGGACGGCTCTGACCGTGGTGATTGCGGCTTTTCTGGGCTTCATGTTCACCAGGGAGACGCTCTGGAAGCGCAAATTATGGTATCGGATGGTTGCGGCCACCATGTATTTCAATGCGGGTATTATCCCCTGGTTTATCACGATGAGAAATCTGCATCTGACAAACAACTTCTGGGGCTATATCCTTCCCATGGCCGTACAGCCGTTTTACATTATTCTGTGTAAGACCTTTGTGGAATCTGTTCCCAAGGAGCTGCAGGATGCGGCGGAGATAGACGGAGCAGGGACGCTTCGTGTGTTCTTCTCCATCATTGTCCCGGTCATCAAGCCGATTCTCGCAACAGTGGCGATTTTTGCGGCAGTGGCACAGTGGAACGCCTTCCAGGACACGCTGCTTCTGGTGACGGACAATAAACTATACACTTTGCAGTTTACGCTGTACCAGTACATTAATCAGGCCAGCTCCCTGAAGGCTCTGGTGAACAGCACCACCTCTTCCGCAAGTATGGCGGCAAGTCTGGCGCATGCGCAAACCGCTACCTCGATCCGGATGACGGTAACCATCGTGGTGGTGACACCCATCATATTAGTTTATCCGTTCTTCCAGAGGTTTTTTACCAAGGGTATTATGATCGGTGCCGTAAAGGGCTGATATTATACTAAAGTTTTTAAATTAATAGGAGGGTTTAATATGAAAGGTAAAAAGTTGTTATCCATCCTGCTTGCATCGGCAATGCTGACCGGCGCTCTTGCAGGCTGTGGAGGATCGGACGCTCCGGCTGCGCCGGAGGGCCAGCAGAAGGAGGAGCAGACAGACACAGCGAAGGAGGAGGCTCCCGCACAGGAAGAGACATCTTCGGACGATGCGCAGGAAAAGGCACCTGCGGCATCAGACAAAGAGCTGTTGTCCCTTGAGGTTTATGATGTGGCTGCAAACTATCAGGGTGTACAGACGGGCTGGTTCGATAAGGTTATAAAGGATCGTTTCAATCTGGAATTGAATATTATTGCGCCCCAGGTGGCAGGAGATGCGGTTTTCCAGACCCGTGCCAGCACGGGTAATCTGGGAGATATTCTGATTCTGGAGAAGGAAGACTTTGCAGACTGCGTATCGGCAGGCCTGGTAAAGGATATCAGTGCCGATATCGGAAATTACTCCAATCTGATGACTTATAAGGAGCAGATTGACGTATTTAACAACGGACTTCCGGGAAATGATGCGGGAATTACATGGGGTATTCCGACCCAGATGACGAATACGTCCCCCACCACCTATTCCCAGGAGGAGATTTATTCCAGCCCTCTGCTTCGGTGGGATCTGTACAAGGAGCTTGGTTATCCGGAAATTGCGGATCTTGACGGACTTCTGGACGTGCTGGAGCAGATGATGAAAGCGCATCCCACCAATGAGACAGGCGATCCCGCTTATCCCTTCTCACTCTGGGCTGACTGGGACGGCGGCGACGGAATGCTCGGTATTGCGAATGTCGTTCAGCTCACCACATGGTATGGAGAGAAGATCAAGGGCTCCGCAATCTTAAAGCCGGACAATACCTTTATTCCGCTGACGGATAAGGCCGGCACTTATTACAAGCTTCTGAAGTTCCTGAACAATGCACAGAGAAGAGGCCTTGTGGATCCTGACTCCGGTACGCAGGATTGGAATGCGGCATGTGCGAAGATGTCCGCTGGACAGGTTTATCTGATGTGGTACAGCTGGCAGACAGGTTTCTGGAACTCCCAGGAGAGACTTAAGAACGGAAATGCATTTTCCTTTGTTCCGGTAGCTGATCAGTCCTATTATACGGATTCAGATACTTATTACGGAACTGCACGTGTGTTTGCGGTGGGTTCTCAGGTTGACGATGAGAAGTACGCAAGAATCATGGAATTCCTTGACTGGTATGCAGGCCCGGAGGGACTGACCTTCCAGCACTGCGGTATTGAGGACTTTACCTATACCGTTGGCGACGACGGAAAGTTTACACAGATTAACGACAATGCTCTGATGGATAACCTTCCGGTACCCGAGGAGTGGGGCGGAGCCGGCTATCAGGATGGAAACAACGCCATCAATCAGTGGCTCGTGGATGCGATCAGTACGAACCCCAACACAGGGGAGCCTTATTCTGTCAGATATTGGACCTCCTACAAAGAGGCAACCATGACGGAAATGAAGAAGGAGTGGCAGGAGCTGTACAGTGCGGATAACCCGGTGGAATACATGACGAAAAATAATATTCTGCTGGTAAGCCCTAACGTGAGCGTGACACTTCCCAGCGATTCCAATGATATCTCCGTGATCCGCAACCAGTGCAATGACACGATCTGCGATTATTCCTGGAGAATGATCTTTGCGAAGGATGATGCGGAATTTGATTCCATGTGGGATGAGATGAGCGCACAGATGGACGGCTTTGGATTCCAGGATCTTTACAATTTCGATGTGGAGAGATATCAGATCGAAGTGGATGCCAAGCTGGAAGCGTCAAAATAAATACAGTAACAATGACGGATTGCGTCTGAAAGAGAAAAGCCGGGATTCATTCCCGGCTTTTCTGTTATAATAATGTTATTATATGAGGAGGAAAGAAAATGGACAGGACAGGATTTCTACCGGATGGAAGCTTGTTTGATTTTTGGGAAAAGGAGACGGCTTATGACAGACAGCTTCATGTAGACCAGAGGCATTCCCTTGCAAGTGATGAGAATGACGGCAGCAGGGAGAGGCCGCTACGCACGATACAGGAGGCGGCCAGACGCGCACAGCCGGGAACGCAGGTGCTTATCCACGGGGGAGTATACCGGGAGTGGGTGCGTCCCGTACAGGGAGGCCTGGATGCCGCTCATATGATAAGCTATGAGGCCTTTGGCGACGGGGAGGTTACGGTAAAGGCCTCCGAGGAGGTGACGGATTTTGCACAGAGCAGGGGCTGGCGCCTGAGGCGGGGACCTGAGGCTGAGGATTACGGGAATGACTGCAGAATCTGGCAGTATCGCCTGGATCCGGCGCTTTTTTGCGGCTACAATCCCTTCTGCTGCGTGAATATTCTGCATGACAGACTGTTTATCGAGTACGACAAGACGGATATGACTCCGTACTTAAATCGACGGGGCATGGTTTTCTGTGACGGGAAGCCCCTGCGGCAGGTGGCTCTCTACTGTCAGATGGCGGAGCAGGCTGGAAGCTATTGGGTGGAGGCAAACGGGATGACGGTTCATTTCCGGCTGGAAAATGATGCGGATCCCGGGGAACATCAGATCGAGGTGACCTGCAGAGAGCAGTGCTTTGCACCGGAAATCCCGTTTTTATCGTATATCCGGGTAAAGGGAATTACCTTTGCCCATGCGGCGGGCGGCGCACCGGTTCCCCAGAGGGGCGCATTGTCGTGCCTGAGAGGTCATCACTGGGTGATAGAGGACTGTGTAATAGACTGGTCCAACGCTGTGGGAATCGACGTGGGAAACGAATGCTGGCATCATGAAATAGACGAGAATCAGGTGATCGGCTGCAGCGTTATCCGGGGCTGCACCATAAGGGACGCCGGGGTCTGCGGGATTGCCGGGCTTTTTGCGGAGCATATGCTCATCGAGGACAATCTGATCGAGGGCACCGGCTGGCAGAAAATGGAGCTTTCCTGGGAGGCGGGAGGCATTAAGCTGCACAACAGTGTAAACGGGCTGATAAGGCGCAACGTTTTCCGAAGAACCCTGAGAGCAGATCATCTCTGGCTGGACTGCGGGAATGAAAATAACCGGATTACGCATAATCTTTTCCTGGACGGGATAGAACAGAGGGAGGCAATCTTTATCGAGTGCACAAAGGAGGGAGTGAATCTGATTGACCACAACATCATCTGGAATGTGGAAGGACGCTTTGACGAGACGAAGATCCCGGTTGAGCCGGGATCTTCGGGCTGGTATAAGCTGAAGGAGCATGACGTGGTGAACGGCTACGGCATATACGGAGAAGGGACGGACCGCCTGCGCATCGTGGGGAATCTGATCGGGAACTGCCGCAGTGCGGGATATTTTGCAAAGCCTGTTTCCTTCCGCATGGGCGGACTGCAGAGGGGCGGTACCTCCCGGGATGCCCGGATCGTTGGCAATCTTTTTTATGGCTGTAAAGAGGCTGCTCTTAAGCTTCCCACAAAGGATAACAGAGCGGAGGGCAATCTGTATGTGAAGCAGCTTGGCGGGTATCTGCGCATTTTGTATCCGGAGCCGGAGGTCTGCCTGTATCTGTCTGCATGGCAGGAATTCTACGGCTTTGACCGGAGCTCGAGGGAGGGCTGGTTCGATATTGAGATGGACACGGATGCGCTGACACTGCGGTTTCTGCCGGCAGCCGGGAGAGCGCCCGGTTTTGCGGAGGATATCAGAAGGCGGAACTTCCTGTATCATGTGGAGGAGCTTCCGGAGATTGATGCCAGGGCCCTTGCGGAGATTGCGGCGGTGGACGAAGCCGTGCTGTGGGGCGATGAGAAGGCGGCAGGATATGCTGAAGGGACGGTTTATGAGATAGATCCGAGAAGGAAGGCCCGGCAGCAGTAAGGATATAGATGGTTTTTAATGGCGGGGCCGGCGTTCACGGCGCTTTTGTGCGGTGTGAACTGCCGGCCCGCTATGGAAAGGTGAGAAACAGACTTTCGTGCGATTCTTTTAATTATCTTTTATTTGACGAAATCAGGGGGCTGGTATATACTTTGTCTGACAGACAGGAATAGAATTATATGGAAAAAGAGGGATGACAATGAAAGCGCTTGATATATCCAAAACTTATCTGATCACGGGGGGAGCCGGCTTCATCGGCTTTTATCTCTCCAAGTCGCTTCTGGAAAAAGGGGCGCAGGTGATCGGGATTGACAATATGAACGACTATTACGAGGTCTCATTGAAGGAAGACCGTCTTGCGATCCTTGGGGGATTTCCGGGGTATCGGTTTGTGAGGGGAGATATTGCGGATAAGGAGACGGTGTTTCGGGTGTTTGAGGAGTACAGACCCGGGATTGTGGTGAATCTTGCGGCTCAGGCGGGAGTGCGTTACAGCATCGACAATCCGGACGCTTATATTCAGTCAAATATCGTGGGATTCTTTCATATTCTGGAGGCCTGCCGCAATTTTCCGGTGGAGCATCTAGTCTTCGCCTCGTCCAGCTCAGTGTACGGGGGAAATACCAAAATACCATTTTCCGTGTCGGATCAGGTGGATAAGCCGGTGAGTCTCTATGCGGCCACCAAAAAGTCCAATGAGCTCATGGCCTACTCTTACAGCAGGCTTTATGGGATTCCCCTTACGGGACTTCGGTTTTTTACTGTGTACGGGCCTATGGGAAGGCCGGATATGGCGTATTTTAAATTTGCAAAGAAAATTATGGCGGGTGAGCCCATTGAGATCTACAATCATGGGGACATGAGGAGAGACTTCACTTATATTGACGACATTGTGAAGGGTGTGGAGAATATCCTCTGCAATCCTCCGGCCTTTGACGGGGACGGAGCCGCATACAAGATCTACAATATTGGAAATAATAAGCCGGAGAAGCTGATGGACTATATTTCGGTTCTGGAAAGATGTCTTGGCAGGGAGGCCAGAAAGGAGTATCTTCCCATGCAGCCAGGGGATGTGTACGAGACCTATGCGGATGTGGAGGAGCTCATGAGAGATTACGGCTTCAAGCCCTCCACGGGCATCGAGGAGGGGCTTTCCAGATTCGCACAGTGGTTTCTTGCGTATTACGGTAAATAAGGCAAGGCGATTAAACAGGATGGGAGGCGGACTGCCGCGGATGAAAAAAGCAGACAGATTTGACAGGATTTTTGAGGGGTTGCTGTGGATAGGGCTTGTGTGCTTTGTTTTCGCTGTTTTTATAACGAATCTTTTTCATTTCAATTATAAAATGAATGCGGATATCGCCTCGGAAGCTGTTCTGGGAAGGCTGATCTGGGAAACCGGACAGATACTTCCGGACGGATGGTATGGTTCCAATGAGGTGAGAATTCTCTGTGCGCCTAATATTGCGGCGCTGTTTTATGGGGTGACTCACAATATGAATCTGTCCATGGGGCTTGCCTGCTGTGTGATGACGCTTCTGGTTCTTTTCAGCATTGCTGCATTCTGTCGGTTTATCGGCATGGGACGCAGATACAGTCTGCTCATGACCTTTCTGTGTCTCATGATTCCCGGCAGCTTTGTGTCGCTGGAGCTAACCTGCCTGTTTGCCAGCTATTACGCCATTCATGTCGTGGTTCTGTTTTTTACACTGGGGGTCTACGGGGATTTTGCCGAGTCCGGAAAGGGCAGAATAGGCTGTCTGATCTTGTGTGTCCTTCTTTCCCTGTGTCTGGGAGTGCAGGGGGTAAGAGGGATCCTGATTCTCTATGGTCCGCTCTGCGGCATGGAGGCGGTGCGTCATCTCTATCTTTCCTACAGCGGACGCAGGAGAAGGAAAGAGGATTTTCTGATCAGTCTGTGGGTGGTATCCCTGTTTTTCTTCAGTGTTGTGGGAACACTCGCCCCTGTTTCTATCGGACAGGGATTTTCCAGAAACATAAGGCATGGGCTTCAGAAGCTGTTTACCGTGGTGCTTCCGGATATGGGGAGGGCGGTGGGATTTACCAGCACAGGCCTGGTGGGAAAGCTCTGTCTGGGAATTCTGCTTCTGGCGGCCGTTTTTATTCTGGGAGAGATTCTTGTCCGAATGCTCCGAAAGGAGAGGATCAGGGTGGGGGAATGGATCTATCTGATCCTTTGCAGTTCTCCGGTGCTGACGGCGCTGATTGTGGCGTTTACCACGATAGACAGCTCGGAGAGATATTATTTTATTCTGATTTTTGTCATGGCCTATGCGGTGGTGCTTCTGTGTATGCGCAGCAGCCAGCGGGTACAGACGGCATTGGCAGTGCTGATCCTTATCCTTGCAGTGGTGAATTTTTCCGGAATTTACCTCCCTGTTTTCTGTTCCGAGGAGCCTGCAGAGACAGAGCTTGCGGAGGCGGTTCGGTTTTTGCAGGAAAAGGGCTATGAGAGCGGTTATGCCAGCTTCGAAAACGCCAATACCATGACAGCGATCTCAAACGGAGCACTCCGGATCGCCCCGGTGGCTTCCGTTTCAAAAATGGATATCTGTAAGTGGCTTAGCAGTGCCGACTGGTATGTTCCCAATGTTCCCTTTGACGAGATTACCGCTTATATCATTACGGAGGCGGAGCGGGAGGAGTTTTTAGAGCTTGTGGCGGTGAAGGGAGAAGATGCGTTCTGGCTTCTTACACAGATCGGCAAGTATTATATTTACGCCTCATCGTATAATTTTTCTACCCTGGGCTCATAGGCAGTTCTAAAGCGGAAAAAAAGGAATAAAATATAGAAGAGGGTTCAAACTAAATTTATTAAGATTTTTTTAAGGTTGCCGCAAGAATCCTTAAAAAAGTGATAAACTGCTTTTTTCTTTCGGAAAATGTGATATGCTTTAGCCAGTGGAAGGAGTGAAGACAATGAGAAGAACAGGAAAACGCGTCAGTGCGATCATGATGATAGCGGCTTTGTCCCTTGGTCTGCTGGGCTGCGGACGAAAAGCGCAGGCGGAGGAAAAAGAGGATGTCTATGGGGATAATATTATCATAACAGAGACCGGAGAGGTGCTGCAGAGAGAGCAGCCCGCAGCCACGGACGTTCCCGCACAGCCGGAAGAGACAGAGATGCCGCAGGAGATGCCTGAGCAGCCGCAGGGGACACAGGAGGCTGAGTCTACGCCCACGCCGGAAGTTGTCACGCCGGATATCGAGCTGACGGAGCCCGAGCAGGAGCAGGTCATCACCGAGGAGGATCAGACTGAGCCCATGGGAAATGAGCTGCAGATCGTGTTTCTTGGAGACAGTATTTTTGACAACAACCGGGACGGCACGGGAGTTCCTTATCTCACAGCGGTAAAATGTCAGGCGGACGTGTATAATCTGGCAATCGGAGGCACCAGCGCCAGTGCGGAGGCGGATGAGCAGATGGAGGATGAAAACTGGACCTCCAGAAGTCTGGTGGGTGTGGTGAAGGCCATGATGGGAAGGATTCCCACTGATATTTTTGCGGGCACCAGAACGAAGGAAATTCTGGATAATTCGGATGTGGATTTCAGTCAGACGGATTATTTCGTGGTCGAATATGGGATTAACGATTTTTTCAGGGCGGTTCCTCAGAGTAATCCAGAGAATGAATATGATCAGAAGACTTATGCGGGAGCCTTACGCTATGCGGTATCTAATCTGCAGGGGCTGGCACCGGATGCAACCATCATTCTCTGTGCGCCCAATTATGCTCAGTTTTTTAACGGAGACCGGTTTATAGGAGACGGGAATACGCTGAATACAGGGAACGGTACCCTGTTTGACTATAAGGGGACCTGTCAATATGTGTCCAAGGAGCGGCAGACGGAATTCTTTGATGCCTATCTGGATCTTGGAATCGATGGGTACACGGCGGAGGAATATCTGGAGGACGGTGTGCATCTGACGGCAGCAGGACGGCAGCTCTATGCGGATGCCCTTGGGGATATGATCCTTAGAATTGAGGAGAACAAGAATAACTGATGTTGTTTATGAGAAAAACCGTCTTTTGGCGGGGCCGGCCCCTGCTAAAAGGCGGTTTGTTTCTTGACCTTCCCCCCATATCGTGATACCATTTACTGGTATTAAAATCCTGCGGGAGAAAGACGGGAACACTTGGATTTCTGTGTGCAGAGAAAAGATGGAAAAGGCCGGATGAGAGAAACAGAAAAAAGAACTAAAGCGGTATTTTTGACAGCTCTGTTTGTATGTTATCTGATTTTCAATGGAATTTTGCTCTGGGGACATGAGCTGTGGCGGGACGAGGCCAATGTCTGGCTTCTGGCAAGGGAGCTGTCGCCGTTTGAACTCCTTCGGGAGATAAAATACCAGGGGCATCCCTGTCTGTGGTATTTTCTTGCGATGCCTTTTGCAAAGCTGGGACTTCCCTTTAAGACTCTGAGCGTGCTGAGCTTTCTTGTGATGTCTGCTGCGGCTGGGCTTTTTGTGTACAGGGGGCCTTTCTCTCCGGTCAGCAAGACGGCCGCTCTTTTCAGTCCTATTTTTTCCTATTTTTATTCCGTGGTTGCGAGGAATTACTGTCTGATTGCGCTGCTGCTGATACTGCTTGCGTATTTCTATAAGAAGAGATGGGAGAAACCGCTGCTGTACGGGCTCTTGCTCGGGCTTCTGGTCCAGGCCGACAGCATTGCCATTGCTCCGGCGGGGCTGATCAGCGCCATGTGGCTCTTTGAAGGCGCATCGAGGAGCCTTCGAAGAAGGGAGAGCGGGCTACTGCGGACGGCGGCAACAGGGCTTTGGATTCCGCTGATCAGTGTTTTATTCTGGTTTTTGCAGTTCTATCAGGTGTCGGAGAGCCCGGAGTATCATTTCCGTATGCTTCCGATAGCAGAGCTTCTTACGGAAATCCGGAATTTTACCTATGTGATATTAACCCGGCTGACCGGATGCGGGAAGAGAGTGGACCGGCTGCTCATCCTCCTGTTCCTGGCCGCGGCCGTTCTGGCGGGAATCCGCCTGCGAAGCGCCTGGCCGGGTCTTGTGGTGGCAGGAGCCTTTCTGTTTGAAATTCTGTTCAGCATCATGGTTTACCAGCTGCATATCTGGCATTATATTGCCCTGTGCTTTGTCCTCATATGGTTTATCTGGGTGAGCGGAAGGGATGAAGGAGCGGAAAAAGCGGGGGAGAGGGACAGGATTGCCGCAGCGGGATTCGCAGTCTCGGAAATTCTTCTGATTTTGCTCTCCGTCCTCATGTTTACGAGCTGGAATTCGGAAAAGGAGAGCTCCAGTCTTGCCAACGCTCTTTTCGGAGTGTACTCGGACGGAAAGAATACGGCATCCTATATTCGGGAAAATATCCAGAAGGAGGAGCTTGTGGTTTCTGTCAATGTGTCGCAGGCCTCCACGGTGCTGGCCTATCTTGGACCTGAATATGAGTTTTACTTTGCGGGCACTCTGCGGCCTGAGACCTATGCGGACTATCGCAGGGAGCAGAGTGCGGAGATTGCCTATGAGGAGCTGCTTGACTGGATCCGCACCAATTATCCGGAAAAGGAAGCCTTTTATCTGCTGGAAAGCCCCGGAAGCTGCCTTGTAGGCGTGCCGGATGGGGAAAAGGAGAGCTGGGTGCCGTGTTATGAGACCGGTGCGGAGACGGCAAGAGGGGAGAGCTATGGGGTTTACAGGATTGCGCTTTGCGAAAAAGATTAGAAAAAATTAAGAAAACAGGAGTATGGAATGGGCGGGAAGTATGATAAAATCATAATTGGTGCCGGTCTCTACGGCCTCTATGCCGCTAAACGCTGCGGACAGAGAGGGGAGAGTGTGCTTGTGCTTGAATATGATAAGGCCCCTTTTTCGAGAGCCACTTATATCAATCAGGCGAGAGTTCATATGGGATATCATTATCCAAGGAGTCTTACCACGGCGGTGAAGTCGGCGGGATATTTCCGGCGGTTTGTGGAGGATTTCGGTTTTTGCATACACGATAAATTTGATCAGGTATACGCCACATCGGACAAGTTTTCCTGGACGAATGCCGGTCAGTTTATGGATTTTTGCAAGGCGGCCGGGATAAAGTGCGATGAGGTGTCGGTTTCCCGGTATTTTAAGCCGGGAATGTGCGACGGTGCCTTTATGACACAGGAGTATACCTATGATGCCAAAATCCTGCAGCGTTACTATGAGGAGAAGCTGAGGGAGCTTTCCAATGTGACCATTGTTTTCGGGGCCAGAATTGACAGAATCATAAAAAAGGCCGGGGCCTTCGAGGTTTGGACGGAGGATGGGAGACGGCGGGAGGCACCCTTTGTCCTCAACGCCACCTATGCCTCGGTGAATCAGATCATTGACCGGATACAGGGGCTGGAAAAGGAATTTTTTGACATTAAATATGAGCTGTGCGAGATTATCCTGTGCGAGCCGTCAGAGAAGCTTGCGGGAACAGGGATCACGGTGATGGACGGGCCCTTCTTTTCCATTATGCCCTTCGGGAAGACAGGACTCCACTCATTGACCTCCGTGACCTTTACGCCTCATGTGACCTCCTATGAGGCCATGCCCTCTTTCTGGTGCCAGACAAGAGGCGGGGGTGGGGAGTGCTGCAGACCGGGAGAGCTCTCTAACTGCAATGAGTGCGAATACAGGCCGGAATCTGCGTGGCCCTATATGTCCCATCTGGCGGATAAGTACCTGAGAGAGGAATATGCCTACACCTACAGGGAATCGCTTTTTTCCATGAAGCCTATTCTGAAATCCTCTGAGGTGGACGATTCCCGGCCAACGGCAATTAAGGTGATGAGCAGGGATCCGGTATTTATCAGTGTGCTCTCGGGCAAAATCAATACAGTCTACGATCTGGATGAGTTTTTGGATAATTAACAGAAGGCGGGAGAGAGGTATGAAGGAGAAGAAATTCATATCGTTGGTGGTATATCTGCATGATGCGGCCCCGTATCTAAAGTATTTTCTGGATACGGTGCTTCCTCTGTGTGAAAACAATTTTGAGCAGTTTGAGCTGGTGTGCGTGGATGATGCCTGCATGGACGGCACGGTGGACGTGCTGAAGGAGTATGTGGAAGGGCGGCAGGTGAAGGCCATGGTGAGCGTGGTGCATATGAGCTTTTTCCAGGGGCTTGAAAGCGCCATGAATGCGGGGAGGGATATTGCCATCGGCGATTTTGTGTATGAGTTTGATGATATTTTCGTGGACTATGAGCCTGATGTGATCCTGGAGGTTTACAGGCGGCTTATAGCGGGAAGCGATATCGTGGCGGTCAGCAGCAGAGGAAAGCTGCGCCTGACCTCCCGGATTTTTTATGCCCTGTTTAACAGAACCAGCAGAGGCAACGGGAAGATCGGGCCGGAAACCTTCCGCATTGTTTCAAGGCGGGCCATTAACAGGATCAAGTCCATGGGACAGTATATTCCCTACAGGAAAGCCGTGTATATGAACTGCGGTCTGAGGGCCCAGACCTTTGAGTATGAGAGCAAGGATGTGGATGTGAGGATCCGGAACAAGACGGTTGCGTCGGAGAGAACCTCTCTCGCCTTTGATTCCTTCATCTATTTTACCAATGTGCTCGAGAGGGCTTCGGCCATTATCTGCGGTGTTTTTCTGGTGGCGACTCTGGGGATGGGAGTGTATCTCGTGCATGATTTTTTCAGTGCGGACAAGCCGGTGGAGGGGTGGCTCTCCACTATGGGCGTGCTCTGCCTGGGATTTTTCGGCGTGTTCGCCCTGCTTACGATTATATTGAAGTATTTGTCGGTGATGCTGAATCTGATCTTTAAGCACCAGCGTTACCTTGTCTCGGATATAGAAAAGGTGGTAAAAAGTTGAGTGAACAAAAATTATCCGTCAATATCCTGTTTCCGGTGCTGAACGAGAGGCTCAGGCTGGAAAGCGGTATCGACAGGACTATGGATTATCTGAAGAAAAATGTGAAGAACCCTTACAGGCTGACGATTCTCGATAACGGTTCCGAGGACGAGACCCCGCAGATCGGGAGGGCTTTGGAGGAAAAATATCCCGAGGTTACTTATGTGAGGGTTGGAGAGCGGGGGGTGGGTGTCGCCTTCCGTAAGGGGATTGAGCTAAGCGAGAGCGACATTGTAGGTTATATGGATATTGACCTGTCCACGGATATCAGGTATCTTGGCAGGACGGTCAGGCTATTCGAGAAGCACCCGTCCCTTCAATATGTAAACGGAACGAGATTCAGCAGAAGGTCGGACACAAGGGGACGGAAGTGGTATCGGAAGATCACCTCCAAGGGGCTTGTTATTTTGCTGAAGGTCATCTTCCGCATGAAGGCCACGGATGCGGTATGCGGTTTTACCTTCCTGAGAAGGGATGCGGCGCAGAGGCTTGTCAGGGAGAGCAGCAAGGACAACGGATGGTTTTATACCATAGAATTCCTGCTCCGGGCGGAGAGAGACCGCATGGTTATTTACGATATGCCTGTGAGATGGCAGGAGGACTACAATACCACGGTCAGGGTGTGGAAAACCATTAAAAACTACCTGGTGCAGATCTTGCGGCTGCACAGGACTTTCAGGAGAGAGGAGAGGGCGGTGCGGCATGCTGAAAAGAATTGATCTTAGCAGGGATTTTGAGAAGCACAGAAAAGAGTATCTTGAGGCCATAGAGGAGGTATGCCGGGAGACCGCCTTTTCCGGGGGCAGATTTGCGGACAGGTTTGACGAGGAGTTTGCGGCATACTGTCAGGTGCCTTATGCGGCGGGTGTCAATAACGGCACCAGCGCTCTGCACTGCGCTATGATGGCTCTGGGTATCGGCGAGGGGGACGAGGTGATCGTACCGGCAAACACCTACATTGCCACGGCCTGGGGGGTCACCTACACGGGAGCGGTTCCGGTGTTTGTGGACTGTACCTCTGATACCTGGGAGATCGACCCGGACCGGATTGAGGAGCGGATCACGGAGAAAACCAGGGCCATTATAGGCGTTCATCTCTACGGACAGCCCTTTGAATTCAACAAGGTGAAGGCCATTGCGGACAGACATAACCTGTATGTGGTGGAGGACTGTGCCCAGGCTCACGGTGCGCAGTACGAGGGAAAGTTCGTGGGAGGTCTCGGAGAGCTGGGCTGTTTTTCCTTTTATCCGGGCAAGAACCTCTATGCCTTCGGGGAGGGCGGGAGCGTGACCTGCCGGAAAAGGGAATACCTTGATGCGGTGACCACATTTAAAAATCAGGGAAACAGGGTACGCTATTATCATGATGTGGTGGGCTACAATTACCGCCTTGAGGGAATTCAGGGAGCCGTGCTCAGCGTGAGCCTGAAGTATCTTCCGGAATGGACAAGGCGCCGCAGGCAGATCGGAGCCCGCTATTTGCGTGAGATCACAAACCCCAGGCTTACCATGCAGGCGCATCCGGAAAACACGAATCCCGTCTTTCATCTGTTCGTGGTGACAGTGGAGGATCCTGATCATCTGATCGCCTATATGGAGGAGCGGGGGATGGAGTGTAACAAGCATTATCCCGTGCCCTGTCATCTTCAAAAGGCCTATGAGAAGCTGGGATATCAGAGGGGGGACTGCCCCAATGCGGAATATCTTGCGGATCACTGCGTGACGCTGCCTCTGTTTCCGGAGATGACGGATGAGGAAGTGGGGATGGTGATCAAGGCCTGTAATGATTATATGATGCCGGAGTCAAAAGGAAATGAATATGGACAGGAAGAAAAGAGGTAAGGACAATCGGAATATCACGAAGAAAATGGAGCGGACAGGGGTCTGGCTGACTGAGCGGGTCACGCCAAAGAGGCTGGCCGGTTTCCTGACGGCGCTGTATCTGGGAAGCCTGATCCCCCTGCTGTGGATCGGCTGGTACAATTATCCCAGTGCGGACGACTATTCCATAGGGAGCAACTGCCGTCAGGCCTGGGTAAGCACTCATTCTGTCTTTTCCGTGCTTCTTGCCGGAATCGTGAGGGCGGTGGAGGACTGGGTAAGCTGGATGGGATATTTCACCTCCAACTTCCTGATGGCACTGCCTCCGAGCACCTTCGGGGAGAGGGCCTATGTGGTGACCACGTGGATCATGCTGCTGATGCTGAGTCTTTCCACGGCTTATCTGCTTCACGGGATTTTCGTGAAGGTATTCGGGGCGGACAAGTACAGGAGCCGCTGTGTGATCATGTTGATGCTGCTTGTGACCGTGCAGTGCATGGTGGGAAGAGTGGAAGCCTTCTACTGGTACTGCGGGGCCGTGAATTATATGTTTGTTCACGGGATGAGCCTGTTCTTCTACGGTCTTCTGATTTCAGCAGTCTATGACAGGGGAAAAAAGCGGGCGATTGATCTTGCGGCAGCCTCGGTTCTCGGGTTCTTTACAGGCGGCGGGAATCAGATGACGGCACTAAACGGCATGATCGTCCTTGCGGCCGCCGCGGCGCTTACGGCATTTTCCGGGAAGTGGAGGCGGCAGAGAGGATTAGCGGTTCCCATGGGGCTTTATGTGCTTGGCTTTCTTCTCAACGTGGGCTCTCCCGGAAACTGGGTGAGAGCCGGGGAGGCCAGCGGGATGAATCCGGTGAAGGCGGTATTTATTTCCTTTTATTATTGTCTGGACTACTGTATGAACGAGTGGTCGGGCTGGCCGGTGGCGCTTCTTGTGATCGCGCTGGTTCCTCTGTTTTACCATATGGCCGGCGGGACGAGGTTCCAGTTCCGGTATCCCCTGGCCGTGGCGCTGTTCGGCTACTGTGTGGTTTCCGCCATGATGACGCCTCCCCTCTTCGCAGTGGGAAATATGGAGGCTGCAAGGCTGCAGGCCCTTACCTTCACCATGTATATTCTGGTGCTTACCTTAAGTGCGGGCTATGTGACCGGCTGGGCCAGAAAGAGAATAGAGGCTTTGTCAGGATGCCGGGAGGGAGGGGGGACGGACGGAAGATTTTCCCCGGCCTCTCTCTGGTGTCTTCTCGGCTGCTTTCTGTTCTTCGGGGCCGCCGCCGCAGTCACGGTGATTCCCGAGCCCCATTATTTTACGGCCTCCTCTGCGGTGACAGATCTGGCGAACGGAAGCGCCAGGGTCTATGGGACGCAGCGCAAGGAGAGGATGGAGCTTTACTTAAGCGGGGAGACGGACGTGGTGGTGGAGCCGCTCTCCGCCCGGCCGGCGCTTCTGTATTTTTCGGATATCAAGCCGGATCCCCGGGACTGGGAAAACGGGGGACTTTGCAGGTTTTACGGCATTGACAGTGTGAGGGTGAAAGAAGAGCAGTGATGAGCCTTGGAAATAAAATGCGTGTGCTTTTGGCGGGAAGCGCCTGTCTATTTCTGATGCTTGCGCTGGCGGTCTCCTATCAGCGTACGGATCATGAAAAGGAAATAATGGACGCACTGTTTTTCGAGTGTGTGGTGGAGGGCGAGAGGATAGCCTTTCAGCCCTGGGAGGACGAGGAGGAAGGAAGGTATTATCTTTTTCTTCCCTCCTGCTTCCGGGGAATCTCCAGGGAGTTTACAATCCGCTGCGGAAGGGCTTGTCTCAGAATCAACGGGATATCCTACAGGGACGGAGACGTTTTTTTGGCAGAGGGAAGTGAGCCGTACCGTATGGAGCTGACAGGAGCCTTTGGGGTAAGACATATGGATAAAACCCTGCAGGTGCTGGTCTCGGAAAATCTGCCTGCGCTTCTGTTTTCCGTGGAGGCGGCGCAGGAGGTTCTGCGAGTGGAGGATTTTACGGATAAGAGATATCTGGAAACAGGCTCTCTCGTGATGCTGGGACAGACCGGGGAGCTTCTCTGTTCTCAGAAGCTGGAGCGGTTTAAAATCAGGGGGAATCTAACAGCCACACTGGATAAAAAGCCGTTTACCTTTTCCTTTCAGAATCCTGCGGGGCTGTGCGGCATGGCACCTGCCAGAAAGTGGAATCTCCTGGCAAATGCCACGGACGGATCCTATATGAGAAATAAAATAGTTCTGGATCTGGCGAATGAGAGCATGGAGGGTTATCAGCCGGACGGAGAATTTGCGGAGGTCTATCTGAACGGAGTCTATCAGGGACTCTACCTTCTGACGGAGGCGGTGGAGGCTGCGCCGGGCCGGTTAGAGTTAAGTGCGAAGGAGAGCTGGTTTCTGGAAATGGAGCTGGACTTTAGAAGGGAGGAGGGGGCCGCATACGTGACCACGGACCGGGGCCAGATTTTTGAGATAAAGGCCCTGTCGGACGAAGGGATCAGTAAGGGAGAGAGGGCGCAGGTGCTTGCCCGGCTGAACGATATAGAAAGCGCTCTTTTTTCCGGGGACGGCAAAAGCAGTGTGAGCGGAAGAAAGCTGGGCGAGCTGATTGACCTTGAGTCCTGGGCGGAGGCGTTTCTGGTTCAGGAGATATCCGGAGACCACGACACCGGGATTGCAAGCCAGTTCAGTTATATGTCCCGTCAGGAAAACTCTCTTCTGTATGCGGGTCCTGTCTGGGATTATGACGGCACCATGGGAAATGTGAACACGGCCATGTACAGGAATCCCGAAGCGCTTACGGCCTCCATTGAACAGACCAGGCCGGAGGGAAATGCCAATCAGAACAGATGGCTGGCCGCCATGTATCGGAATCCGGAATTCAGAAGGACTGTGGAAGAAAAATATGCGGATGTTTTTCAGGCGAATCTGGAAGCCATGCTTTCCGGCCGTATGGACAGCTATGAGGAGCTGATCGCGGAGAGTGCGGCCTGTGATGCGCTAAGGTGGCACGGTCAGAGGTTTTCCTGGATGTTTGTGATTCCGGAGGGGATTTCTATTTCCGAGGAGGGAGATTACAGGAGATTTGATACCCTCTCTGCCCACACGGCCATGGTGATGGATTTCCTCTCCAGGAAGAAGGAATTTTTGGACAGGCTTTTAGTGGAGAAGCGGGATTACTGCGTGGTGGAGGTAAGAAACGGAGCTCCCTTTTTGAATCAGGATTATAACCAGACGCTTTATTTCTGGGTGGAGAAGGGGACTGGCATAGAAGGGCTTCCCTGTTACGAGGACGAGAGGTACCGGTTCCTTGGATATGAGGACAGCGTATCGGGGCGGATCATTTCAAACGGAAGCGTCATTCAGGAGGACTGCGTTCTGGAAGGAATATGGGAGGAGAAGGATGCGGGCTGAGCAGACCTGTCTGCTTCGGAGGAGAGAACCGGAGCAGACACAGTACAGACACGAGTATAAATATCCCCTGACTCTGGGACAGATCAGGATCGAGGAAGCCAGAATCGGCGGGATCATGGAAAAGGATGCCCATGCGGGCGGGGCCGGATTTTATAATATCAGAAGTCTGTATTTCGACGACTATGACAACAGCTGCTATCTGGATAACGAAAACGGCGCAGACAACAGGGAAAAGTACAGGATACGCATTTATAACGGCAGCGGCGAGAGAATCAGCCTGGAGGTGAAGCAGAAAATCCGGGGAAAGACCGGGAAGAAATCCTGTCTCATCAGCAAGGAGCAGTGCCTTAGTCTGATGGAGGGAAAAATTCCGTCCCGGATCGAGGCCGGACAGAAGGTTCTTGGCAGGCTGGCCTGCGGCATGGCGGTCCGGCTGATGCGGCCCGTTGTGATCGTGGATTATGACAGGATTCCCTATGTGTACCGGGTGCGGGATGCCAATGTGAGAGTGACCTTTGACTGTAATCTCAGGTCCTGTGCGGATATAGGCTCTTTTTTGGAAAAGACCATGCCGGGCAGAGGTGTCATGCCAACGGGAAAGGCGCTGATGGAGGTGAAGTTTGACAGCTTCCTTCCGGACGAGATCTACACGCTGCTGCAGCTGGAAGGTCTTGCCGCCAGTACCTTTTCCAAATACTATCTTTGCAGGAGGTTGAATCTGACAAACATTTAATCAGGAAAGGAAAATAACTATGAGCTTTTCAGATATTTTTAAAAAGGATTTTCTGGCATCCTTCACCAGTGAGAATGTCAGCGTGCCCCACATTGCGGCGGTGCTTCTTATCACGGCGCTGATCTCCGTCTATATTTTCATGGTCTACCGGCTTGTCACGAAAAAGACCTTCTATTCCAAAAACTTTAACATTTCTCTTGCGGCTCTTGCGGTGATCACGGCAGGAATCATTCTGGCGGTGCAGTCCAGCATCGTGATTTCTCTTGGCATGGTGGGCGCCTTGTCCATCGTCCGTTTCCGCACGGCGGTAAAGGAGCCCATGGATCTTTGCTTTCTGTTCTGGTCCATTGCGGTGGGAATCTGCTGCGGTGCGCATATGACGGAGATTGCTCTGGTGCTGTCCGTGATTCTGACAGTGCTTGTGATTGTCCTTGACAGACTTCCCATAGGCCGTGCCCCCATGATTCTGGTGGCTGATCTGGGAAGCCTTTCACAGGAAAAGGAATTTATGGATATGGCTGCAAAATATTGCAGATATTATAGGATAAAGTCCAGAAACATTTCGGACGGGCGCTGTAATCTGGTATTGGAGGTGCGCACCGCAGGGGAATATGAAATGCTGCAGGAGATGGAAAAGCTGGAGGGCATCTCAAGCATCTCTCTGGTTTCCCACGACGGAGAGGTGACCTTTTAGGGAGGAAAGATTGGAAATAAATGAAAAAAATATGGTTTATGCTGGCATCTGTTGTTGTACTGAATCTTTATCTGAATTATAACCATATCAGGGAGTTTTTGAGCGGAGATGTGATGGGAGCTAAGGTGCTTTCCATGGAGGAGATTGACGAGCTGTGCGAGGGCAGGGAGGAAATCCGGGGCGAGGCTCCCATTACCCTGAACGGCGGAAAAATCGCCTATGATGAGGAGCAGAATATGCTGCTGATTCCCCAGAAGCTTCAGGGAGACTTTGAGGGGAGGCTTTGGGCCGGAGAGGGCAGGCTTTATCTCGCATGGGACGAAGGGCTTGAGGATAAGGACGGAGCCATGAGAGAGAACAGGGTTTTCCGCCTGTTTCATATTACAGATACCTCCTGCTGGATGTATAATGTCTATTTTACCGGGATGCCGGTGATGGAGATCCGGACGGCGGGAGAGGACGGGCAGGGGGAATTTCTGGGGGATATGTGGGTCGTCGATCCGTATCACAGCGCATTGCAGAATCAGAGCTGTACCGCCTCCTGGCATAAACGGGGAGCTACCAGCGCCAATTATGAGAAGGCGAGCTATCGGCTTACTCTGACCGGGGATAAGCTGTCACTGCTTGGGATGCGTAGGGATGACGACTGGATTCTCCATGCTCTTTATGATGACGACGGGCTGATTCACAATAAGCTCTCCTATGAGGTGTGGAGGGAGATCGCACAGAGCAATGACGTGCCGGGCGACGAAGGGATCAGCATGGAATACGTGGAGCTGTTTGTGGACGGAAGATATCAGGGAGTCTACGGGCTCTCGGAGAGGATTGATCAAAAGTCCCTCCAAATGGAACAGGAGGATGTTCTCTACAAATGTCGGGATCAGGTGCCGCCCGGTGAGGATGATTTCTACTCAGAGCTTACGGAGGAGATGAACCCTGTCTTTGAGATGAAATATCCAAAGAGTGTCACGCAGGAGGCCTGGGAGCCGCTCAGACTGTGGACCTCGATATTTCTGACGGACAGATCTTATTCCTTCGAGGAGGGAAAAGAGATTCTGGATATGGAAAATGCAGTCGACTATAATCTGTTTAATCTCCTGATCTGCGGCATGGACAATATTATGAAGAACATTTATTTCCGGGCGGATTATCAGGAGGACGGAGACTATCGGTTTGTGAAGATTCCCTGGGATCTGAACATGACCTGGGGAAGCTCATGGATTGATGATATCAGCTGCAACTTTAACCGGTATCAGGAAAAAAATATAGACAGTCCGAACGGCTGGACCGAGGATATGTACGTGCTGTATGAGCAGAATCCGGAGGAGATCGGGGGGCTCCTTGCCGGACGCTGGGAGCAGCTGCGGGAGGGAATTATCACAAAGGAGTCACTGTTGCGGAAGGCGGATACGGAGATCGAGTATCTGAGAGCATCGGGAGCCGCCGTAAGGAACGGACAAAGGTGGCCGCCCCAGAACGATTACTGGAAGGACGAGTATCTTTACGAATATATAGACGGACGGATTGATTTTCTGGATGAATATATCGGACAGATGAGGTGAGGGCATGGAATACAGGCATGAGCTTAAGTTTTTGGTCACGGACGCACAGCTCGAGACGGTCAGATACCGGCTGAAGCCCCTGATGCGCCCGGATATCCATCAGAAGGAAGGCGGCTATACTATAAGAAGCCTCTACTTTGATGATTTTTACGATTCCTGCATGAGAGAAAATGAGGACGGCATTGACAACAGGAAGAAGTACAGGATTCGTATCTATGAAGGCGATGATTCCGTGATCAGGCTGGAAAAAAAGATAAAATTCCGGGGAATGACAAAGAAGGTGGAGGCGGATATTTCAAGGCAGGACTGCCTGATTTATCTATCGGGAGGCGTTCCCGTGCTGCAGGGGCAGGATCCTGTGCTGAAGAAGGAGCTGTACGGGGAAATCAGGGCAAGAGGAATGCATCCGGTCACGATCGTGGAATATGACAGATATGCTTTCGTGGAGCCTTGCGGAAACGTGAGAATCACCTTTGACAGAAATATCAGCTGCTGTGAGAGGACGGAGTCCTTTTTAGACCGGAAAATCCTGCGGATGCCGCTTCTGCCTGCAGGATGGCACGTGCTTGAGGTAAAATATGACGAGCTCCTTCCGGAATATATTTCGGACGTGCTGGATCTTGGATCGCTGCAGAGAACCGCTTTTTCAAAATACTGGTATTCCCGGAATTACTCAGGGGTTTAGATAAGGAGGAGAAAATGAACTTTAACGACATGATCAAGAAATCCGTGATAGACGGTTTTTCCTATGCGGATCTGACAACAACGGAAATTATCATCACGCTGGTTATCACCTTTGCCATCGCCCTTTATATTTTTCAGGTATATAAGCTGGTGACAAAGAGCGCCTTTTATTTCAAGAGCTTTAATGTGTCTATGGCCATTATTTCCGTGGTGACGGCGGGGATTATCCTGGCCATGCAGTCCAGCATCGTGATTTCCCTTGGCATGGTGGGAGCGCTTTCCATCGTGCGGTTTCGAACCGCCATTAAGGATCCCATGGATCTTCTGTTTCTGTTCTGGTCTATCGGCACCGGGATTATCTGCGGGGCGGGCCTTTATAAGGTAGCCATCATTCTTGCGGTGATGGTGACGGTGGGAATCCTGATTCTGGATATGCTTCCCGTCAGGATCAGTCCCTGGCTTCTCATCATTAATTCGGATTCCGGTGAGAGAGAGGATGAGGTGCTTGCCGTGCTTGAGGAGGAGAAAAGCCGGTTCCGCCTCAAATCAAAGAATCTTACCCCGAACGGGATGGATCTTATTCTTGAGGTAAAGGCAAGGGAGGAAAATAAGCTGGTAGACAGACTCTCAGGACTGCCGGGAATCGTATCGGTATCGCTGCTTGCACATGACGGGGATGTAAAGGGGTAAGATGCCCTCCGTGGACAGGGCACGTAAGCTTGACGATAAATTAAAACAGTGTTAGTATAAAAAAGTCACATCAGAAAGGAGGCAGTCATGCCAGTAAGATATCACAATTTCGGCGGCAGGCTCGGATGGAATCTGCAGAAGCGGTTCCCGGGGCTTTCCTCTGAAAGCTATTTGAAGCTACAGTTTTTGACCAGAAATAAGCTTCAGGAGAAGTATATAGAGTATTTTTTGAAGGGGAAGGAGATCCCTCAGCCTCTTGTGGTGAACCTTGAGACCATAAACCGCTGCAACAGTACCTGTTCCTTCTGCACGGCAAACAAGAATGCGGAGAAGCGTCCCTACAAGCGTATGGAGGAAAGTCTGTTTTACAGCATTATCGACCAGCTTCATGACTGGGGCTACAAGGGCCACCTGACACTGTACGGGAATAACGAGCCCTATCTGGATACGAGAATTCTGGAGTTTCACAAATACTGCAGGGAGAAGCTGCCGGAGAGCTTTATCTTTCTGTCCACTAACGGCCTCTTGCTGACCGTGGAGAAGGTGAAGGAGATCATTCCGTATCTGGATCAGCTGATTATCAATAATTACTGCAAGGATATGAAGCTTCACGAGAATGTGAAGGAGATTTACGAGTACGCAAAGGCCCATCCGGAGGAGTTCAGGGATGTGGATATTCTGATACAGATGCGTTATATGGATGCGGTTCTGACCAACCGCGCAGGAAGCGCTCCCAATAAGCAGAACACCCAGAAGATCATCAGGGAAACCTGCCTTATGCCCTACACGGACATGTTCATTTTCCCGGACGGGCGCATGGGAATCTGCTGCTGTGACAATTTTGAGGCCACGACACTGGCGGATCTGAACACCACTCCCCTGAAGGAGGCGTGGAACACTGTGGAATACCAGAAGCTCCGTCAGGCCATCAGAAAGAGCCGGGGGGATTACAGCTTCTGCAAGTACTGTGACTTTATTGATGCGGGGCTCCGCATGGACGTGGTGGACGATACCCTGAAAAACCGGGCGGCAAACCACGGAGCCAGACAGTCCCTGTTCCGGAAGAGTAAATA